>JAILOV010000010.1 GCA_024690605.1 Lachnospiraceae bacterium
TCATGAAAGATACAGCGTATTCTGGTGCTTTCCGCATCCTGTTCAATCTCCGGATGCTCACCGGTATAGGCCAGGATCCCGTTAACGGTATTGATCGTCAGAACGGAAAGTGCCGCACATACAATATCACTGCCCTTTTCCGCGAATCCGGAATGATCCTCTACCTCGAACCCGCGTGGATTTCCTTCGCCGTCAGCAAACAGCGTGACTTTCGTCATCTTACAGGGAGATCTTGTCGATCTTTACGCGCGTGAACGGCTGTCTGTGACCGTTCTTTTTGCGATAACCGCTCTTCGGCTTGTAGCGGAACACGATGACCTTTTTCTCCTTGCCCTGCTCGAGCACGGTACCGGTCACCTTGGCGCTCTTCACATCGCCTGCGACAGAGAGCTTGCCGTCATCACTGACTGCCAGCACTTCGTCAAAAGTGACGGATGCACCCTTCTCGGCGTCGAGCTTCTCGACCTTGACGATGTCGCCCTCGGAAACCTTGAGCTGCTTTCCGCCGGATACAATGATCGCGTACATAGTATTCTTCCCCCTTTCTTCAGGACTCGCTGACTGCGGTGGACGATCCGGGAGCGCACGATGTGTCACGAACGCGCATCAGAAATCGCCGCTTCTACCTGCGTCAGGCGGCATACTTCGATAAAATAGCATATTCATCGGGGAAAGTCAAGAGGTTTCTGCTCTATAAAGCCGATAAACGCTCAATAAAGCCTGAGAACACCAAAGACCTTGCCGAGGATCGCACAGTTGTCAACGATGATCGGCTCCATGCTGTCGTTCTCGGGCTGCAGCCTGATGTGGTCCTTTTCCTTATAGAAGGTCTTGACCGTGGCGGAATCATCGATCAGCGCGACGACCTGATCCCCGTTGTTGGCGGTGTTGCAGGCATGAACCAGCACCTTGTCGCCGTCAAAGATCCCGACATTGATCATGGATTCCCCCTTGACATTGAGGATGAACGACTCGCCGCGGGGAACAAAGGAAGCCGGCAGCGGGATGTAGCTGTCGATGTTCTCCTCCGCAAGGATCGGCTGTCCGGCGGCCACCTGGCCGATCACGGGAATGCTCGTGATCTCCGTTCGCACCATCTGGAAGCTGTCATCACAGATCTCGATCGCACGCGGCTTGGTCGGATCGCGGCGGATAAAGCCGTTCTTTTCCAGTGTTTCCAGATGGGAATGCACGCTCGATGTGGATTTGAGATGGACGGCGTCGCAGATCTCGCGCACCGCCGGCGGATAGCCCCGTTTGAGGATCTCATCCTTGATGTAGGTCAGGATCTCCTGCTGTTTTTTGGATATTCTTCCGTTTGCCATGATCGTCTCCTTTATTGTGGTTTCCGTATCGCAGGAAGCGTGTCGGTCCGCCGATCACCGCCTGCATGGCACCTGCTTAAAGAAAGCATAACACAGCATTTTGAAAAAAGCAAACATATTTTCTGAAAATATGTTCGATTTTTACTTGACAATCGAAAGTATGTTCGATAAAATAAAAAACAGAACAGATGTTCGCCCGATGACATAACCGATAACAAACTGTCGTGCGGACAGGTTCCGGGAAAGTGAGGAAGCGTCATGAGAAGAGAAAAACATGCGGCAACGGGAACCATTCCCTATGAAGTGCGCATCCGCCGCAATCGCGCGCGCAGAAACAGAGAGCTGAAGCGTCATCTGACCGCGGGGATCCTGACACTTACCGCCTTTCTGTTCGTCCTTGTTTTCGGACTGAACACAACCATGAGCGATGCCAGAGAAGCGGGCGAGGCCACTGTATACAAATACTATCGCAGCGTTGCGGTGCTCCCGCATGACACCGTTGAGGGATTCGCCGCAGCTGTCACGACCGGATGCACCGACACGGGCATGACCGACGCCGGCATCGATGTCTGCGCACTCTCCGACGAGATCCGCTCGATCAATCATCTGACGGACGGCGAGGAGCCTCTCGCCGGCACCATGATGATCGTTCCCTATTTCTCAACGGAGTTTTCCGACTGAGGATCGTCAGGAAGCTTTCTCAAGCGTGACAGGCATCCCGGATCTCTATCTGAGAACGGAAAGCAGATGGGCAAAGTATTCCGGGAGCGGCGCTTCGGTATCGATACACGCCTTTGTCACCGGATGGACAAAACGCAGTGTTTTCGCATGAAGACACTGACCGTTCAGTTTGAAGCGGCATTTCCTGTCTCCGCCGTAGACCGGATCCCCGAGAACGGGATGCCCGATCGAAGCCATATGCACGCGGATCTGATGCGTGCGTCCTGTCTCGAGGCGGCACGTCACATAACTCACATTGTCGCCCGGAAACCATTCCTGCACCTGATAATGCGTGACAGCATTCTTCCCCGTGTCGGCGCCTTCCCCGACGACAGCCATCTTTTTCCGGTCCGTTCTGCTCCTGCCGATCGGTTTATCAATGGTTCCCTGCATCTCAGGCAGTCTGCCGATCACCAGCGCGTGATAGATCCTGGTCAGGCTGTGTTCCGCGAGCTGCGCGGCGATCCCCCGGTGCGATGTGTCATTTTTGCAGATGATGAGGGAACCGGTGGTGTCCCGGTCGATCCGGTGCACGATCCCCGGCCGCAGCACCCCGCCGATCCCGGAAAGGGAATCGCCACAGTGATACAGGACCGCATTGACAAGCGTTCCCTCCGTGTGTCCGGGTGCCGGATGCACGACCATGCCTTTGGGTTTGTTGACGACGAGAAGATCATTGTCTTCATAGAGGATATCGAGCGGGATGTTTTCCGGCTGCACATCCAGCGGCACATCCGGCGGCACGGTAAGGCTGATCACGTCCTCCTCCCGAACAGCATAACTCGGCTTTCTTGACCTTCCGGAAGCTGCTTCACGGCCGTTATCCGTCTCCGCATCCGCTCCGTCCGATACGGTTACTGCCCCTTCATCGATGAGTTTTCTGATGCCGGTGCGGGATCTGTCCGGGAAAAGCCCGGCGAGAAACACATCCAGGCGCTCTCCCGCCTGCTCCTCGCCGACAACAAACCGGTAACTGGTACCGTTCATTTTACTTCCCGGTATTTTTTCTGGAGACGGAAGCTTAAGAAGGCAAAATCCTTTTCCTTGTAGAAAAACAGGAACAGGAAAACCAGAACAAAGGTAGAGACCGTTACATAGATATCCGCCACATTAAAGATCGGAAAATGGATGATGACGAAGGAAATGAAATCCACCACATAGTCGGTCGTCATGCGGTCGATCATGTTGCCGACAGCACCCGCGGCAAGCAGGACCAGCAGGATATGGAGGATATTGTACTTCTTATCGTCCGGCAGGACGATGAGCACATAGGCGATGATGAACAGGATGAGCGCGGCGATCAAGACCAGAAAGACCTTCTGATCCTGCAGGATCCCAAAGGCTGCCCCGTGGTTCTCCAGATAATTGAGTTCCAGCACGCCGCGGATCAGCGGAATGGCGGGTTCCTCTCTGAGATGACGGATCGCCAGGATCTTGGCCACGCGATCGAGCGCGATCAGGATCAGGCACAGAGCCGCATCAACAATAAGAAAGATTTTCTTTTTCGGTGTCAGTTTCATCATCGCAGTGTTTCCAGTCCGTAACGCAGCAGGTCATCGGAGATTTCTCCCCGTACCGCATTTCCGATCGAATCGAGAAAAACAAATCGCACATGCCCGCCGTCGGCCTTTTTATCCGATCGGACGAGCTTCAGTATCGCAGGCACATCCTCCTCGGTGTGTGCAAAGCGGACAGGCAGACGGAAGCTTTCCAGCGCACTTTCGATCCGTTCGCCGTCCCGGGCGGCAAGAAGACCCGCCCGGACCGACACGGCCGCCGCCGCATGCATCCCGAGCGATACGCATTCTCCGTGAAAGAGTTGAAAATCCCTGTATTTCTCGATCGCGTGACCGATCGTGTGTCCGAAATTCAGGATCGCGCGGATCCCCTGTTCCCTGGGATCCTCTTCCACCACCGCACGCTTGATCTCACAGCTTCTTCTGATCACGGGAACCATCACATCAATGTCACGGTCAAGGATTTCCTGCCGGTGTTCCACGAGATGATCGAAATAGGTCCCGTCGCAGATCATGCCGTATTTGATCACCTCGGCAAATCCCGCGATATACTGCCTTTCCGAAAGAGTCTTCAGAACAGACAGGTTCATCCAGACGAGGGCCGGCATGTAAAACGCCCCGATCATGTTCTTGAAGCCTCTGAAATCCACACCGGTCTTGCCGCCGATGCTGGAATCACACTGGGAAAGCAGCGTGGTCGGGATCTGGATAAAGGAGATGCCGCGCAGAAAACTTGCGGCAGCAAATCCCGTGATATCGCCGGTCACCCCGCCGCCCAGGGCGATCAGCAGATCATGGCGATCAAAGTGCTCTTCGATCAGGAACGCATAGATATCTTCCAGGGTCTTGAGCTGCTTGTTCTCCTCCCCCGCCGGAAACGTGAAGACGACATGTCTGCCCGGAAGCCGGTCCAGTTCGCGGATCACCGCATCGGCATAGAGCGGGCCGACGGTGCTCTCCGTGATCACCGCGATCCGTCTTTCGCGAAATCCGAGAGAAGAAACAGAATCGGCAAGTCCGTCGAAACCGTCCGTGAAAACGATATCATAGCAGGGCTTGCCGTCAAAATTTACCGTCAGTTTTTCCATTCAGGGATCAGTCAAACCGCTGCGGGCCGCCCTGACTCATCGTGCCCGACAAAAGCTCCTGGAAATCACCGGAGATGTCCACGCTGGCGGGCGTGATGATAAAGATATAGCGCGAGATCTTCTGCAGATTGCCGGAAACCGCATAGGTGGAGCCGGAAGTAAAATCAATGATCCGCTGGGCGATATCCACATCAAGCCCCTCGAGGTTCAGCACCACAACGCGATTGGCAAGTAATGTCTCGGTGACCTCCCGAGCCTCCTCCACGGAGGTGGGTTTGATCACGCACACCTCGCCGCCGGTGCTCACTGTTTTTTTGGAACTGCGGGAAACCGTGGATCTGACTGCCGTTTTCTTCGGCTTCGGCTCAGGCTCGGGATAGTCCATGTCGTCCTTTGCGGAAGCTGTCTTGCGAAACGGCTCGATATTGCTGCCCGCTCCGTCATAATATGCGTCATCCTCGTCATAGTACTGATCGTCGTCATCCTCGTTCATGTGAAGTTTGCCCACGATCAGATCGATGACTCCCTTTTTTCCGCTCATATCCGTCCTTCTCCCCTGTACAGATTTCATGTACAACACGTTATTATCCGATAAATCGCGCAGACTGTCAAGTATCACTCATAAATGAGTTCGTTTTCCGTCACGGTCTCCGTATCGAGCACGATGAAATCATAAACATTGAGACCGTAGGCCGTGTTCGGCTCCACGATCGCATATTCGTCATTCTGGTAAAGAATGCGGATCCTTCGGAAATCGGCATAGCCCTTGTTGATGTTGTAGACACCGATCATTGATTCCTGTCTTGATACCGTGAACACCAGCGTCGATTCCGGCTTCACGATGCGGTCTCCCGTCCGGAGTGCCGACTGATCAAGATAGACATCGGTCTGTGTCTCATTGTAGACCTGCGTCTCCACAAATTCCGTGGATTCCGTGCCGTCCTCGAGATAGACCTGACGCAGCACGCCGGTTTTTCCTCCGCTGGAGGTCAGATAGGCCGTCGGCACCAGGAAGAAGCTCTTTTCCACGATCGCCGAATTGGGGATCTTCAGGCCCTTGTCATCATTGATGATCAGCTCCACATTGAGATAACGGTCCGTACAGAAGGTGGACATCGAGTTGTTAAAAGTCAGCTGGATAAAGGCATTTCCCTTCTCGTCCACATTACTCTCCACCCGTCCCCAGCACTCATCCTGGTTCTTGAGGAATCGCACCTTGATATATTCCATCTCAACCAGTTCTTCCGCGCGTTCCTTGCTTTCCACGGGGATCACGATCGACCAGTCCTCCGAGGTGACCAGCTTATAGACCGGATCGCCGGCAGCGACCAGCGTGTTGCCGACCAGCTGATTCTTGACATAGGTACTGCTGTCAAGGAGGTCCGCCCGGACCTGGTCAAAGGTCAGATCCTCAAAGCCGTCCGTGGAATAGACCACAATGCCGGTATCCGCCGCATTGCGATAGGTGATCGAACTGAGCGTCTCCCCGGAATTGAGGGACTGGATGTTCATCAGGATGTTGTTATTGGAAAGCTTCTGAACGGTACCGTCCAGTCCCAGCTTGAAATCATAGACCGAACGGAAATGGGACGGCGTAAAGGTCTCGGAATAGTTCACGATCTGCGTCCGCAGCTCCCGAAGATTCTCGGCCGTCAGGTGCAGCGTGTCCGCACCCTCCGCGTTGAGATAGTCGATGAGCCGGCCTGAGGAATCGATCGTGTAGACAAGGCTGCCGACAGCGACACGACGGCCCTCCGTGGCAAAATAATTGACATAACCGGCACTGTCACTGTTAAAGACCTTTTCTTTGCGCAAGACGATCCCCTCATAGATGTTATCGGAAGAAAGCGCGCCCTCCTTGACCTCATAGCCGATGACGTGCTTTCTGTTCATGTAGTTCACGATGCTGATCATCAGATAGATCAGGATGACCGCAAAGATGATCATGCCGATATTCAGATGGATCCCGCGCGGATACTTTGTGATCTTGCCGCGCCCTTTCTGATTGGCCATAACTACGTCCTAAGTTCCGTGAAGATCACCGGATAATGGAAAAAGCCGCGACAGCTGCCGCGGCTTTCGTTTCCTGTTCTCTTACAGAGCGATGATCACGCTGCTCTTTAAGTTATCCGGCAGATCCTGCTTGTCCGTGGAGACCGAGAGGATCATGTCCACCTTGTATTTATCCGAGAGTTCCTCCAGCTTGGATACCGTTGCCGAGATGTCCTGATCTTCCAGATTGGCGATGTTGCGGAAGCTGTCGAAATACATCTGCTGCAGATCGTGATCCTGCGAGATGATCCCCGCCACAAAACCGACAAAGGCGTCGGCCGATTCGATATTGTAGTCAGGCACGACGATCAGGCGGATCTTGTTGTTGAGCTCGTACATATGCTTAGCTGATTTGTCAAGGAAAACAATGTTGCCGAGGATGTTCTTTACTTCCTCATTGACCTTTTCCAGAAGACACTTGGTCTTGCCCTTGCCTTTCTTGCCGACGATCAGTTGTACCATCTCCTACCTCCTCATGTGTGATAAAGAACTTAAAAAGATTATAGCCTATGAAGTCAAAAAACACAACCAGAAAATCATCCCAGATTTTTCATCAGGAGCGTCATCTCCTTTTCCAGCGTTTCCGCATCCGGCGTGCGCATGACGACAGAAACATACTCCGTTCCCGCCGCATCCTTGAGGTAGAGGATCAGGCAGTGTCCAGCCGCTGCGGTCGTGCCGCTCTTGCCGCCGATGACGGTCACGCCCTCTGGCACCCGGAAGTCACCGGAGAGATAACCGACGGTGGAACCGATATCGACCGGGATCTCCGTGCCGTCCGCCGTCCGGTAAGAGGAGGAATACTGCGCCGTGTCGATGATATCCCGAAACTCCCGGTACTGCATGGCCTCATAGAAGATCAGATACAGATCATAGGTCGTCACATAATGCATATCGTCGGTGAGACCGTGCGGATTGGTGAAATGACAGCCGGTGGCTCCCAGAGACTGGGCGCGGTCGTTCATCATCTGCGTGAAGCGGTCGACACTCCCGGCGATGCTCTCGGCGATCAGATTGGCCACATCATTGGCGGAATAGATCAGGAGGATGTGCAGCGCCTGATCGAGCGTCATCCGGTCGCCCTCCTTGAGGCCGATCTTCTGCGCCCCCTTCTCGGTGATGCCGACATTGGGGCCGGCGACGATGGTCTTGGTGAGATCCCCGTTCTCCAGTGCGACCAGAGCGGTCATGACCTTGGTCAGACTGGCGGGATTGATCCGCTCATAGACATTCTTCGCATAGACCGTCTCCGCGTGCGTTACATCGAAAAGTCCCGCACAGGTGCGGTCCGAAAGTTCCACGCCGTCAAGCTGCTGATCTCCCGGCGTGACGCACAGATCGGAAGCATAGAAATCCGCTCTGCCCGTTGACGAGGAGATCTCCGAAGTCTGCGGGGTGTAGGGAGCCGCAAGTGCCTCACCGCAGCCGGTGAGGAGAAGGGGAAGGATCAGAAGAAGCGCTAATCTATTTGTACATCTCTCTCCAGTCAAGGTCACCTCTGTCCAGTGCGCGGATCAGGAGTTCCGCGCTCGCAAGATTGGTCGCGATCGGAATATTGTGCATGTCGCACAGTTTCATGATATTGTTCGGATTCGGATCATTGGATTTGGCCGTGAGCGGATCGCGCAGAAAGATCACCAGATCGATCTCATTGGCCTCGATCTCGGCACCCACCTGCTGTTCACCGCCCAGATGTCCCGCCAGAAACTTGTGTACGGGCAGATTCGTCGCCTCTTCCACGAGACGGCCGGTCGTGCCGGTCGCACAGATCTCATGGGCGGCCAGGATCCCGCGGTAAGCGATGCAGAAATTCTGCATCAGTTTCTTTTTCGCATCATGAGCGATCAATACGATTTTCAAACAGATCCTCCGTTGTCACTGATCGAATCCCTGCTCGATCGTCGCCGTCAAAACGCTCTCCTCCTGCATTCGGACATTCAGCACGAACCCGACGCCGATATAGGTTGACAAAAGCGATGTCAGTCCCGAACTCACGAACGGAAGCGGGATCCCCGTGTTCGGCATGACGCCGGTCGCGACGCCGATGTTCAGAAACCCCTGAAAACCGACCCAGGCACCCAGGCCCGTGGCGATGATCTTGCCGCCGACGTCCCTGGCTCTGGCCGCGATCACAAAGGAATCCACAGCGACCCCCAGGATCAGCAGGATGACCGCACAGGCGCCCACAAAACCGAATTCCTCGCCGATGACGGTATATATGAAATCCGTCTGCGATTCGGAGATAAACCCGCCGCTTAAGACGGAACTGATCTCATTGGTGTCAAAACCCTTGCCATGCAGCTGGCCTGAGCCGATCGCCATCTGGGAATTCAGCGTCTGATAGGCCTCCGTCATCGCATAATCCTCGGGGTGCAGCCAGGCAAGGATCCTTCGCTGCTGGAATCCGCGGATGATCGGCGAATCCGGCTGAATGGCATAGTAGAACAAAAGCGGAACGCCCGGAACCGCAACGGCAACAAACGTAGCGATCAGACGACTGCTCACGCCGCCGACGAACATGATGGTCAGAAAGATCGTTGTCAGCATGATGCTGCTCGAGAGATCGGGCTGTTTGAAAACCAGTGCGATCGGAGGAAGCACAAGCGCCAGACAAAGCAGATCGAACCACCAGTGCTTCATCTTATCCCTGTATTTCATAATAAACGCTGCATAAAACAAAATCAACAGGATTTTCGCTGTTTCCGCGGGCTGGAAACGGATCCCGGCGACCACGAGCCAGCGCTGCGCATTGTGGGAGGTGTAGCCAAAACGCAAAACCAATAACAATAATACGATATTAAGTATATAAAATACCCAGTAGAATCTGAGGAACAGATGATAATCAAGAAAAGCAAGGAAAACGGCCAGACCCACACCGAGCAGAAAGCCGTAGAGCTGTCTGCGCGCGAGTGACTCGTCGGCGCTGTAGATGGACAGAATGCCGATCACGGTCAGCCCGCCGCAGAGGATGAGCAGCAGAAAATCGAAATTCTGTATCCGGATGGGGATCTTCCTGTTCATGTCTTTACCCTGTCCTCAGTCTGCGTTGGCTTCGCCGCCCTGCAGCTCCTGGGCGGTTCCGGTGATGATCTCCTCGGAATCCTGGAGGTTGAAGTAATAGGCGAGCACATCGTGGGTGATCTGCGCGGCGTAACTGGACGTGTAACCGTAGGCGACACGTGTGGCTACAGCGATCTCCGGGCTCTTATATGGCGCATAGCAGACAAACAGCGCATGATTGGGTCTGCTCTTCGACTCCTGCGCCGTTCCGGTCTTGCCTGCAACCGCGACGCCGAAATCCTCGTAGTCCTTGCGGCTCTCCACCACCTGCCGCATCCCGGCATGGATCGCATCCCAGTAGGATCCGTCGATCTCCACATGATTCCGGACCTTGGCCGCGTTATCATTGAGAAGATTGCCCTCCGGATCCATCACTTTGTCGATCAGCGTCAGGTCATAACAGGTGCCGCTGTTGGCGACCGTTGTGACATAGCGGGCAAGGCCGACGGTGGTATAGGAATTCGTGCCCTGTCCGATCGCGCTTCGCACCGAGTCCTGATCGGAAACCTGCGGTTCGTTCTCATTGATCTCGATCCCGCTTTTTTCCGAAAGGCCGAACATCCCGGCGTATTTTGCCAGCTTTTCCACGCCGCGGTCGGATGAGTAGACATCGCCGACAAGCCCCAGACGATAACCCACATCGTAGAAGAAATAGTTGCAGGAATGCCGGATCGCGCCCGTCACATTGAGGGATCCGTGCGCACCGGGGGAGATCCAGCATTTCGGCTCGGGAAAAACAAGATCGAAGATCCCCACGCAGGTCGTGTGACTTGCCGGTGTGATCACGCCCTCCATCAGTCCCGCCGTCGCGGACACCATTTTATAGGTCGATCCCGGCGCCGTGCGCTGCTGTGTCGCATAATTATACTGCGGATTGGTCAGATCCGCACGCAGTTTTGCAAAATACGCGGCGTCAACGCCGTTGGCCATGAGATTGGAATCATAGCTCGGATACGAAACGAGCGCCAGCACATCACCGGTATTCACATCGGTGATGACGATCGAACCGGTGCAGGGATCAAGCGCCAGCTCGGCCGGCGTGATCTCCAGATTGCGGATCCTCTTCACCATGAAGGCATAGGCGGTCTCCCCTCGGCGTGCCCAGACATCGGCCTCCTCATCGGACAGCTTGACCTTGCCCTGTTCGATCAGCACATCGCACACCTGCGCACCGGAGATCTGATCGCTGTTGAGCATGTACTTGTAAAGACGCTTTTCAAATTCCCTGCTGGCGTCGATCCGATCAAAGATCCTGTCAACCACCTTGGCGTAGATCTGTTCGGAGTCGGAATACTGATTGTCCAGCGGCAGCTTGGCCACATCGACCCAGTTCTTGGAAATGCAGAAGCGCAGATATTCCGCAAGGGAGATCGTTTCGTCCCTCGTCCAGGCAAGATAGGTCGGATCCTCCCTGTCGATCAGATCCGTATCGATAACGCCGCTGTCATAGAGCAGCTGCACGATCAGACTCTCGTAGACCTGATATTCATAAGACAGATCCTCGTAGGGCGTCCGGTTCTCGTTCAGCTCCTCCTTGAGCTTTGCGGCGACAGCCTCCTTTTTGATCAGATACTGCTCATAGATCGCCCGTTCCGCTTCCCCCGCGTCCGAAGCCTTGAAATGTGACGGATCGATCACGGAATTGTTGAACATCGCGTAGTAGACATCATAGATCGGGATCATGAGTTTGGAACCGGTCGGCGTGTTATCCGGGGTATAGGAATGAATGTTCTGCAGCTTTGCGATGATGATACCCGCAAGGCGCTCTTCCAGGATATTGTAGGCCGCCTTCTGAAGCTCCTTGTCCAGCGTGATATAGACATCATTCCCCGCCGAAGGATCGATCTGATCACTCGTGTCAATGACCTGGCCGACCTTGTCGACAAAGACCGTTTCGGATCCCTTGGTCCCCTGGAGCGTGGTCTCCATGGACTGCTCGATGCCCGTTTTCCCGACCGTATCGTTATTCTCATAGGCGGGATTTTCTTCCTGCAGGGCGGCGAGCTCCTCCTGCGAGACCTTGCCCGTGTAGCCGATGATCTGTGAGAAATACTTCGCGTCGATATAGGTCCTTGCCGTCTCCTCGGCGATCGATACACCCGGCAGGATATCCGCGTTTTCCATGACATCGGCGACCGTCTTTTCGCTCACACGCTCTGCGACCGTCGTCGTGATATACTTCTGGTAACTGTTCAGGTTCATGTTATAGCGGATGCTGATGATCTTGAGCACGCGCCTTCCCGTGTAGCCTTCCCCGGGATGAAATCCCGTCCGCTTCTCGGGATCATCATAGGTGCCGACGCCGAAGGTCTTGCAGAGATCCTCCACGGCCCCCTGCGCGGTCTTGGTCCGCTCCTCATATTCCAGATCATCGATCTGCGCATGCCCGTATATATCGGCCAGGAAACGGAGCAGCAATGTGCCGCTCACGGTATAGGCGTACCCGCCGCTCTCATCGAACGTGATCGGCAGATCTCCCACGACATCATCACCGTTTCGTTCCAGGATATCGATGAGGGTGTCGATCGTCTGATTGATCGTCGCGTTGCGCGATCTGCCGCTCTCGTAAATGTCCTCGATCTTGACGGAGTCGGACAGCTCGTTATAGGCGAGGAGGTTCCCATTCCTGTCATAGATCCTGCCGCGGGATCCGGGAATGGAACGCTGCTTTCTGATCAGCAGCTGAAAGGAGTCCAGATAATCGGCGCCATGCACGATCTGCAGGTCAAAGATCCTGTAGATCAGAATGCCCGCAAGCGCCATGACCAGGAGGATCATGAAGAACAGCCTGGTCCGGATGAATCTCAGAAAACCAAGCAGTGCTTCCCTAAACAAATTTCTTTGCCTTCTTTCTCTCTCCCGCTTCCAGTCCTTCGTCGATCATAAAGAACAGCGGATACAGGAGCAGCGCCGCCATCAGCGTCAGTGCCGCCTCCGGCAGGATCACATGCGCCAGGTAGAAACGGAAATGAAACCGCGAGCGCAAAAGGAACTGGAATACATAGTTCATCATGCCGTAAAGAAGATCCGCGCCGGTGATCAGACAGAATGCGGGTACGAACCGGTCAGGCGTCAGGATCCTGCGGAATTCACCGACGATAAAACACAGAAACATGAAGAACGCGGCGTAAAAGCCGAGATGATCGCCGAAGACGATGTCGATGAACAGACCGGAAAAGAATCCGAGCAGGATCCCCGTCTGTTCGCCCCGCATGAGTGCAAAGGAAGCGGCAAAGACCAGCAGAAGATTCGGCCGGATGTCCGTCAGCGGGAGGAACACGCGAAACGATGTTGTCTGTGCGAGAAACAGCACAAACAGAGAGACCGCATAGACAACGAACCTCCTCATTTTGACACACTCCCCGTCTGCGCCGGATCCTCCCCGCTCTTCTTCATCGTGAGGATCACGAGCACCTCGGACAGATGTTCAAAATCGACCGCGGGGATCAGTTCTCCGGATTTTGTCAGATTGTTGGCGTCGAGTTCGACATCGCTGATATAACCGATGAGGATCCCCGGGAGGTACTTGTCGCTGATGTCGCTCGTCACGATCTTGTCGCCGACCGACACGCGGTCCGCGGGATCCACGAGTTTCGACCAGGCGATCCTGCCGTCCCGATAGAGCTCGAGCGAACCGCTGACGATCAGATTGTCCGAGGAGGAAAGCACCATGCCGGAGACTGCGGCATTATCGGCGATGATCGCCTGCACACGGGCCCAGTTCTCTCCCACGGCGTTCACACGTCCGACAAGACCGGCACCGGCGATCACATTCATGTCAACGGCGATCCCGTCATCCGTTCCCTTGTCGATGATAAAGGAATGGTACCAGTTGCCTGCGTCGCGGGCGATGATACGGGCACCCGTCTTTTCAAAATCCTGATACTGCGCGTCCAGCGCATAAAGCTGCCGCAGATTGGAGAGCTCATATTCGTCCTGCTGCAGATAGATGTTCTCGGTCTGCAGCGCCTCGATCTGCCTGCGCAGTTCTTCGTTTTCGGCACGCAGCGTCTTCATGTTCCCGATGAGGATGCTCCGCTCCTTGAGCCAGGCGCCGGCATCGGCCAGACCGCGTTCAAAGGGTGCCAGCGCACTCTCAAAGGAGGAGAAGACGGGATGGTTCATCACATCCGTCGCCGAGGTGACGAGGATGAGCGCGATCGACAACAGAGAAAAAAGAAAGAGAAGATACTTCCCCGGGATCGTGATCTTCTCTCTCGGCTTTTTGACAACGGGACTCATTACTTGCTGTTTCCGTCAATATCGTAGGCCAGCGATCGGAACGCCTTCTCACGGATGATCTTCGCAAGACCCATGGATACCGATACATCGGGGATCTCGGAGACATTGACGTTAAGGTTGACGCCGTCGGATATGTGCTGTGCCAGACTCATGGTCTGGGAAGCGCCGCCGGTCAGATAGATACCGTGCTTGTAGATGTCCGCGGAGAGCTCCGGCGGCGTCCGTTCCAGTGTGGCCTTGATCGTGTCCAGGATCTGATCGAAGTCATCGACCAGCGAGCGGTCGATCATGCCGGTCGAGATCTTGCGTTCCACCGGCAGGCCGGTCACGATATCACGGCCATAGACAACCGCTTCCTCACCGCTTTTATCCAGATCTCTGAGCGAGATCCTGAGATTCTCCGCGGTCTTCTCTCCGATGATCAGGGAGAGCTCCTGACGGACCTTGTTGCGGATCGTATCGTCGAACTTGCGCCCGGCGACCTTCATCAGTTTGCTGATAACAATGCCGCCCAGCGAGAGCACAGAGATCTCCGTCGTCTCAAAGCCGACATCGACGACCAGCACGCCCTGCGAATTCATCACGTCGATATCCATGCCGACGCCGTCCGCCAGTGCCTTTTCCACCAGCATGATATCACGGGCACGGATGTTGCTGTCACGGATCAGATCGCGGAACGCTTTGCGCTCCACCTCGGTCACATCGTGCGGGATCGCGACATAGACATCGACCGGCTTGGGCTGTCCCTTCATCTGGGCGTTGACAAAAAGCCGCACCAGCGTCTCCATATGGTTGATGTCCGCAATCACGCCGCCCGAAAGCGGATAGGTGATCTTGATGTTTCCCGGCGCCTTTTCGTACATGTCATAGGCGGAATTGCCGTAGGCAAAGATCTCCGTCTTGTTCTTGACCGCGATCATGTTTTTTTCGATGACCACGCCGTCGGCGTTTTTGTCATAGATCTTGATATTGCTGGTTCCCAGATCGATCCCAAAGGTATTGGCGCTCATTCCTGTATGTTTCCTTTCCCGCAGTTTACAGAATGCCCTGCTCTCTGAAGCTGAAATAACAGCCGTCGCCGATGATCAGATGGTCCGCGAGCTTTATGTTCACGAGCTCTCCCGCTTCCCGGATGGACTCCGTGACTGTCAGATCCTCACCGCTCGGTGTCGGATCGCCTCCCGGATGGTTGTGCAGCAGGATGATGTTAACGGCGCCGTTTTTCAGCGCTTCGACAAACACTTCTCTCGGTGTGATGAGTGCCCGGTTCACTGTGCCGACGGAGATCAGGCTCTCCGTGATCAGGCGCATCCTGGAATTCAGGGACAGCAACACCGTGCGTTCCGTATCCTCGTGACGAAGCCTCTCCATGTAGCAGGCGGCGACTGTGTCCGGCTCCGGAAAGCGCATGTCCGGTCTGCTCCGCGCCTCTGCGATCCGTGCGGACAGCTCCGCGATGCATTTTAACTGCACGGCCCGCACCTGACCGATGCCCGGGATCTTCATCAGATCGCCAAGCGACAGATGGCAGAGATTCGCGATCCCCCGTTCCGCCGCTCCGGCAGCGGAAAGCACCTGTCTGCCGATCTCCATGGGGGTCTTTCCGCCGGCTCCCGTGCGGATGATCACCGCAAGGAGTTCGGCGTCCGTCAGCGCTCCCGCCCCCAGTCTGAGGAACTTCTCACAGGGCAGATCCTCCCTGCCGATCGTCCCCTCCCTGACAAGCAATGTCAGGGAACGCGCGTGCCCGGCGGCATACCGGTACCGGTTCTTCTCATCGTTTTTCTGCTGATCCACCGATCCTCCCTTCCGCGCTCCGGGCAGTCGGGCTGATATCGGAAAGAATATTTTATCATGAAATGGAAAGGATGTACAGATTTTTCCCTGATCCGCACGGCTGAATGAAATGTGTATAATTACGGATTCGGGCGCCGACGGTCCCTCGTGAGACTGTCCGCTCGCGGAGAGACTCTACCGCGGGCGCAAAAAACGTTCGATTATCTATTGTTTAGACCGCCTTTATCATGATCATTTCCATCGGCTGCTCATATCCCGGAACATCAACGACGAATCCACCGCAATCCTTATAGCCCAGCTTCCGGTAGAAATGCTGCGCTTCTTCATCGACCTGCGTGGATGTCATCAGCATTCCGTATCCCCGGGATTTCATGTCCTGTTCCCAGTGATCCATCAGCAGTTTCCCGTACCCCTGCCTGCGATAAGCGGGATCGATTAACAACATCGTGCAGAATGGGGTGTTGTCCCAAAATAGATTATACCTGAGCACACCGATGATCTTATCAGCCTCAACGCAGACATACCCTTGTCCGCGTCTTACCTTATCATCAAACTCTGGTTCCGGCAGATGCCTGTCAAGGGCGCACCATGCTTCTTTATCCTGCTTTTCAACCTGTCTGATCATGCCATCGGATATCCGCTCAGAGCTTCTTTCCCTGCAGGATCATGGAGAGCGGAAAGCCGCTGTGATCTATGGAGGAAAAGCCGCCGCTGATGTCATGATCAAACTCCTGAAGTCCCGTAACGACGATTCCGTTATTGCATATTCCGGACAGGATCTCCGACATGGAATGCGTAAAATCCGTAAAAGTCTTTGAATGATAGTTCTTCTGCGTCATATAGTACATGCCCTCGTTTCCGGTCCATTCATGCGTAAAGTAGGAATAATGACATTCCATCCTGTGCGCCGGGTCAAACTCCGCATCGCCTTCCGTCGCCAGCATATTCGTGCAGGGATGCTGTTCATTAAACACGATCACGGCGCCGGGCTTCATGCATTTTGCCACGATCGCAAAAAAGCGGTCCAGATCTTTAAACCAGCACAGTGCGCCGATCGTGATGATCACGACATCAAACCGTTCTTTGAAGCGCTCATCAATATCGTAGATATTGACGGCTTCAAAGGAACAAGGCAGGTTCAGTTCCTTTGCTTTTTCATTCGCAAAAGCGACCTGGTTTTCCGCAATGTCAAAGCCCACGCCCTCCGAGGCCTTTCCGCTCTTTACCAAGGAAAGCAGCTCGCGGCCGTTATTGCAGCAGAACTGACCGATCGTCTTTCCTTCCGTGTCGATGTTTCGCAAGACGGCAGCCATTTCCTTTTCAAAAAAGGGATACGCTTCTTTTCTTATACGCTCGGAAATATCAGCGCCCCAGGATGCGTCCCTGTTGTCAAAGGCCTCTTCCCATGCCGCCTTATTCCCTTCAATATACTTTTCCGTAACCTCTTCTTTTCCCGCGGCCGGCCATTTTTCTGCCACCTCGATGACCGTTTGCACCACCTCGTGATCATCGTAGGAATGATTGCGATACGTTTTTCCGGCGCTGTCGCTGACGGTCGCCCCATCGGTATTCCTCACGATATAATAATTCCCGTTGTCCTCGCTCCGGCGGACGGTCACAAACCGGTCATCGGCGATCTCGACATGCCAGCGCTGATCTCCGTCTTCCGCCCGAAACGATCCAGTGATCTTCATACGCTCTCCTTCCCGATCTCCGCCTGATAGGCGCGCAGGGTGTTCTCGTCGAAGCAGACCCATTCGATCCGATCGAATGCCTGCGGATGTTCCCGGACAAAGATGTTCACTTCCTGCACCGCTGCCGAAGCGGCAAGGGTTATGGGATAGCCGTACACACCGGTGGAAATCGACGGAAAAGCGATCGTTCGGATGCCCCGGTCCATGGCAATGGAAAGTGTGTTACGGTAACAGTTTCGCAAAAGTGCCGGTTCACCGCCGTTACCGCCCTGCCAGATCGGTCCGACGGTATGGATGACATATTTACAGGGCAGCTCATACGCCCCCGTGATCTTGGCCTCGCCGGTCCTGCAGCCGTTTAAGGTGCGGCATTCTTCCAGCAGGCGCGGTCCGGCAGCCCGGTGGATTGCCCCGTCGACACCGCCGCCGCCCAGGAGAGACGAATTGGCAGCGTTCACGATCGCTTCCACATCATGCTGTTTTGTGATATCACCGAGGATCGCCCTGATCTCCATAACCGCAGTTCACCCGTCTTCCTACCGTCTTCTTTCGATATTGTTCTCTTTGTAGTACTTTTCCTTCTCCGTGTACATGTCCGCATCCGCCTTATGCTCGATCGCGTCGATCTTGAGGTCCGGATGATCCTTATGCGTGGCATATCCCACCGACATGGTCATAGATCTCGGCCATGGAATCAAGGATCCCCATCTTCTCCTCCATGACCGCTTCCTGTTCCCTGATAAAGGCATATTGATGGAACTGCTCCTTGAAATTCTCCCGAATACCCCGTCACAGACAACAGAATTGTAAGTTACGGACCGCTCCCGTGTCAAACGCCCCGATCCGTTTCAATACTCCACCTTAACCGTATCCAGTCCGTACTGTTCCCTGAATCGCTTTTCGTCATCGGGGTCCCGGATCAGCATCACCTCAGTAAAACGGCCGTCTGTTTTGTTTTTGAATCCGGCAACCTTCTCGCCCGTGCAGATCGAACTCCGTATGATCGCCACCTGCGTTTCCGGATCAAACCGAACGGTTCCCGAAAGAGGCTGTTCCCCGGCGGATGCTTTGCAACGCTCCCGCAGCCTCCTGATGTTCAGCCAACCGTACAGAAACCAGATATAGAAGTACCAGAAAACAAGCGTGACTGCCGGATAATCCAGTCCGGCGATCTTCATGATGATCGCTGTGAGGAGCATCCCCATCGAAAACAAATGGAACCGGATCTGTTTTTCCTTCCTGTCCAGGATCAGATGGAGGATCGTTGCCGGCAGAAAGGAATAGTCCATGCAGACCACAAGGATGCCGACAAAGCCATACCACTTCAGGGTCATCCCCTCGTAGAACACGCCGGCGATGGCAAGCGTCGTGGCGACAAACACAAAAACATCGATCACCCCGGTGATCCTTCGCAGTTTTTCCATTCTTTCCGTCACCCTTCCACCCCGTAAAGGGGCATTCCATTCCCGGTTACCTGACCAGACGTTTCCTCCTTGCGAAACGAAATCGACAAACCAATTATACCGCTGTCAGGATGAAATGGAAACTGGTTGAATCCTGCGGGGCAACGTGTTATAATACGATAGCTTTGATCTGCTTCCGGCACGGAGCAGATCTTTTTTGTGCAAAAGGTACGGAAGGGGTGAGGCATATGGCGCAGATACAGGTGACGGATCTGACATTTTCCTATGACGGCAGCGCCGATGATGTCCTGAAGGATGTGAACTTTAACATCGATACGGACTGGAAGCTCGGCCTCATCGGACGGAACGGGAAAGGCAAGACCACTCTCCTTAAGCTGTTTATGGGAAGATACGAGTATCGCGGGAGCATCACCGCAGGGACCCGTTTTGATTATTTCCCCTATCCGGTGACAGAAGAAGACCGGAAAAAGGACGCCGCGGATCTGATCGAAAAATGGAAACCGCAGGTGGAGATCTGGCAGGTACTGATCCAGATGAACCAGCTGAAAATGGATCCGGAATGCCTCTACCGCCCCTTTGAAACACTCAGCTTCGGCGAGCGGACCCGTGTCATGCTGGCTGTTCTGTTCGCAGATGAAAACGAATTCCTGCTGATCGATGAACCGACCAATCATCTGGACACCACGGCACGCGACATCGTCAAGGAATATCTGGCCGGAAAGAAGGGCTTCATCCTCGTGTCCCACGACCGGGATCTGCTGGACGGCGTCTGCGATCATGTCCTGGTGCTGAACCGGGCGACTGTGGAGGTGCAGGCCGGCAACTTTTCCACCTGGTGGGAAAACAAGGAAAAGACGGATGCTTTCCGGCAGGCCGAGAACGAGAAGCACATCAAAGAGATCGGGAAGCTCAAAGCGGCAGCGGACCGGACCGGCCGCTGGGCAGACAAGAACGAAGGCACAAAGATCGGCTTTGATCCGATCAAAGAAAATGACCGGAGCATCTCCACAAGATCCTATATCGGGGCAAAGACAAAGAAGATGCAGGCGCGTGTCAAGGCAGCCGAAACACGGATCGAGAGAGAGATCGAAGAAAAGGAAGGGCTGCTTCAGGATATCGAGCAGGTGACGGACCTGAAGCTCATGCCGCTCCGGTTTCACAAAGAAGTGCTGATCGAGGCACGGGATCTCTCGCTCCGCTATGCCGATGCCGGGCAGGCATTGTTTGACGGCCTGCGTTTTCAGGTACGGCGCGGTGAGCGGGTCGTTCTTTCCGGTGAAAACGGATGCGGAAAATCCAGTATCCTGCGCGCCGTTCTTGATCCGGCCGAAGACACGGATCATGAGCGGGATTCGGAGCTGCTTGTTTCCGGGGATCTGTCGGTGGCATCGGGCCTCATCATCTCCCGCGTCAGTCAGGACACTTCCTTCCTGTCGGGCACGCTCCGGGATTTCTGTAAAGAAAGAGATCTGGACGAAAGCCTGTTTCTGGCGGTGCTCAGGCAGCTGGATCTGTCCAGGGAGCAGTTCGTCAAGAACATGGAGGACTTTTCCGAAGGCCAGAAAAAGAAGGTGCTCATAGCGGCGAGTCTGATCACGCCGGCCCATCTCTACATCTGGGACGAACCGCTCAACTACATCGATGTGTTCTCCCGGATGCAGATTGAAAAGCTGATCCTTACATATGAACCGACGATGCTCCTTGTCGAACACGATGTCCGCTTTCAGGAACAAGTCGCGACAGAGGTGATCCGGCTCGGATAACGCCGCGGTTAAACCCGGAACCTGTCGATCAGTCCGCGGTCCCGGAGCGTCTGCACGGTCTTTAAGATCCCGATCTTCGCGTGCGGCCAGGTGAGCCCGCCCTGGAAATAGACGTTATAGGGCGGCTTCATCGGCCCGTCCGCGGAAAGCTCGATGGAGGAACCGGACACAAAGGCGCCTGCCGCCATGATGACCGGTGCGTCATAACCCGGCATATCCCACGGTTCGGGACGCACATGCGCATCGACCGGTGCGGCCGACTGGATCCCCTCGCAGAACGCACACAGGCATTCCGGCGTCTTCAAAGTGACCGCCTGGATGATGTCAAAGCGGGGTTCCGAGGCCGACGGATAGCAGGAAAAGCCGAGCCGCTCATAAAGGTTTGCTGCAAAGATCGCCCCCTTCAGTGCCGAAGCCGTCACCGTCGGTGCAAGGAACAGTCCCTGATAGAAGGCAGGCAGCGCCGAAAGCGAGGCGCCGACTTCCTTGCCGAGTCCGGGCGACGTCAGCCTTCTCGCGGCATTTTCGATACAGGTCTTCTTCCCGGCGAGATACCCGCCGATCGGTGCCAGTCCGCCGCCGGGATTCTTGATGAGCGAGCCGACGACCAGATCCGCACCGACATCCGACGGTTCGATCGTCTGCACAAATTCGCCGTAACAGTTGTCGACCATGACGATCACATCGCTTTTCACTTCACGGATCATCCGGATCAGTTCCCCGATCCGCTCGCAGGACAGCGTGGGTCTGGTCTGATACCCCTTGGATCGCTGGATCGTGATGAGCTTTGTCCGCTCGTTGACCGCCTGCCGGATGCCCTCGGTATCGAAACTGCCATCCGGCTTGAGATCCACCTGCCGGTAGGTGACGCCGTATTCCGCAAGCGATCCCATGGACGGCCGGATGCCGATCACCTCTTCCAGCGTGTCATAGGGCTTGCCGACCGGCGACAGAAGCTCATCTCCGGGACGCAGGTTCGACATCAGCGCCAGCGCCAGCGCATGGGTCCCGCATGTGATCTGCGGTCTGACCAGCGCATCCTCGGTGTGAAACAGTTCCGCGTAGACATGCTCCAGCGTCTCCCTGCCGATATCGCCGTAACCATAACCGGTCGTGCCGAGGAGGCACGCCTCGCTCACCTTGGCGTTCTGCATCGCATGCAGGACACGCGCCTGATTGATCTCCGCCACCGCATCGATCTCTGCAAAACGGTCCTTCAGCTCCGCGAGCGTCTTCTCCCCGAAATCGAGCACGTCGTCGGTGAAGCCGAGCTCCCGAAAGGCGCTGCGGGAGGAAGATTCGATTGATTCTAATGCCATTTTCTCTGTCTCCTATATTTTCCACGCCGTCTTACACTGCTTCAGCATCTCCTCCAGGATCGCCCCGTCATCCTTAAACTCCCGCCGATCCAGCCACCGCACGTCGCGTTCTCTTTTGAACCACGTGATCTGTCGCTTCGCGAAATGTCTGGTCTCCGTTTTGATCGCAGTAACCGCCTCGTCAAAGGAACACGATCCGTGCAGGTACGCAGCCATCTGCCGGTAGCCCAGTCCCTGCATCGAAACCTCGTCACCGGTGAGACCGGCCGCGAAAAGCCCGCGGACCTCCCCCTCCAGTCCGCCGGCGATCATCTCATCGACCCGCCGGTTGATCCGCTCATAAAGCTTCGCCCGGTCATCGGTGAGAACAAAACACAGGAAATCAAAGGGCGATTCCTTGACCCGCTGGGATGCGTTGTGATCGCTGATCCGTTCTCCCGTCAGATGATGGAATTCAAGGGCCCGGATCACACGCTTGACATTGTGCGCATGGATCGCTTCCGCGGCTTCCGGATCGACCGCCCGCAGCTCTTCGTGAAGCGCACGAACGGCGTCTTCACCCTCTCTGACCACGCGTTCCTCGAGTTCCTTCCTGTAGGCTCCGCCGTCTTCGCTGTCGGTAAAATCCACCTGATACAGGACCGCCTGGATGTAGAATCCCGTGCCGCCGACCAGAATGGGAAGATTGCCGCGCGAAGCGATCTCATCGATCTTATGTAACGCCATCTTCTGGAAAGCGTAGACATGAAAATCATCCGTCGGGTCCAGCACATCGATCAGATGATGCGGAACGCCGTCCATGTCCTCCGGACGGATCTTGTCCGTTCCGATATCCATCCCGCGATAGACCTGCATAGAGTCCGCCGAAATGATCTCCCCCGAGAGCGCGTGGGCAAGTGCGATCGAGAGCTTCGTCTTGCCGACGGCCGTCGGTCCTGTCAGCACGAGAAGGGGCTGTCTCCTTTTTTCTCCGGATCCGCTGTCCATGAAACCGCCTCAGTCCACGACGCGCTTAAAGCGCTTTTCGATCTCGAACCGGCTCATGGAGATGATCGTCGGCCGGCCATGCGGACAATTGTAGGGATTCTCCAGCTTCATCATCTCATCGAGCAGCGCGTTCACCTCTTCGAAAGTCATGCGCATATTGCCCTTGACACTGGCCTTGCAGGCCATCCCCGCGATCCGCCCGGTCACCGCCTGCGGATCTCTCTCCGGCGATGTGTCCTCGGATAGCTCGTCCAATATCTCCAAAAAGAAACCGCGCTCGTTATCAGCTCCGTAGAGATCAACGGGAACCCCGCGGAGGGCGATCGTGTGCTCCCCAAATTCCTCGATCTCAAATCCCAGCTGTCGGAAGATGTCCGCAAAGCGCTTCACCATCTCCTCCTCTTTAGGGGTCAGCTGCAGGATCTCCGGCGGCTCGATCAGCTGTGACAGGACCGCATGCTCGTGATAGCGCTTCATCATCCGCTCATAGTTCACCTTTTCATGCGCGGCATGCTGGTCCATCAGGAGCATCTGATCCCGCCAGGCGATCACCCAGAAGGTATCGAAGATCTGTCCCAGGATCCTGTATTCCGCGCGGCCGGTCTCCGACAGGATCCGGTCCGTCCGCGGATCCGCCGCGGAGGAAGCACCGAACAGTCCGGCGTCATCCCGCATCGCGACCGGTTCTTCCGACAGGCCGAAGGCGAGGAGCGGCTGTGTCGTGCGGCCCGGCGCAGACCGGTCTGATTCCGGGTTTCCTTCCGCCGGACGTGATGAGTCGCTGCCGTAGAGAGACGTCTCCCCGGAAAGCTCATCCCGGCTCACTCCTGCTCCTGTGAATCCTCTCTCAAACGGTTCCGCGGCCGGGGTGTCCGGATAGCCGTAACGCTGCGCTTCGTTTTCTTCGGCGAAACCGAAGCCGAGCGCACTTTCCCGCTTCTCATCAAGAAGCGCATCCGGGATCATCTCCTGCCCGTCCAATACACTTCTCACAGCCCCGGTCAGGAAGGCTGAGACAGCAAAGGAATTGCGGAACCGCACCTCCATCTTGGACGGATGCACGTTGACATCGACCTCATCCGGCGGGATCTCCAGGAAAAGAACGGCAAAAGGAAACTTGTGCTGCATCAGATAAGCCCGGTATCCTTCCTCAACCGCCATGGACAGGACGCGGTCACGGACATAGCGACCGTTCACGAAGAACTGCTCAAAGGAGCGGCTGCCGCGGTTGATGGCGGGCTTCCCGAGATATCCCGACACATGCACGCCGTCTTTTTCCGCATCGATCGGCAGAAGACTCGCGGCCGTGTCGCGGCCGTAGATCCGGTAGATGTTTTCCTTGAGATCGCCGTTTCCCGAGGTGTGGAAACGGTCCTGATGATTGCTGATGAAACGGAAGGAGATCTCCGGATGCGCCAGTGCCAGATGCTCCGCGAGATCGGCGACATGCGTTGCCTCCGTCTGCGGCTTTTTCAGAAATTTGCCACGCGCCGGGGTGTTGTAGAACAGATTTCGCACGATGATCGTCGTACCGTCCGGCGCGCCGACCTCCTCACAGGAGATCTCGTTACCGCCCTCAATCCGGTAACGCGTGCCGGTGAGTGCGTCGGAAACCTTGGTGATCATCTCCACGCGGGCCACCGCGGTGATACTGGAGAGCGCTTCCCCGCGAAATCCCAGGGAATGCAGCGAAGCCAGATCTCCGATCGATGTGATCTTGCTCGTCGCATGCCTGAGGAATGCCTTTTTCACGTCCTTCGCGGGAATCCCGGTCCCGTTGTCCGTGATGCGGATCATCGTGATCCCGCCGTCCTCGATCTCCACCGTGATCGCACTTGCGCCGGCATCGATGGCGTTTTCCACCAGTTCCTTGACCGCGTTTGCCGGCCGCTCGATGACCTCACCGGCGGCGATCTGATCGACGGTCACCGGATCCAGTTCACGGATCGGCCGGATGGTCATTTCCTTCTGCGGAGAATCTGTCTGCATCATGTATCCTTTCCGACGATATAACGGTTTTTCAGCATGCTCTGCCACTTGTAGAGCATGTTCAGAGCATCAAAGGGCGTGAGCCTGTCGATGTCGATCTCCTTGAGCTCTTTGATCACATCCTCGTCACTGACGGTATCAAAAAAGGAGAGCTGATTTCTGTCTACATCATCGAGCGGCTGCACCTGCGCAGTTTCCTTTCCCCGGGAACCGTTCACCTCGATGGCGCGGACACGGTCCGTGATGTCGCTCCCGACCAGCTCCTCCACGATCTGTCTGGCCCTGTCGATCACCATATCGGGGACGCCGGCGAGTCTTGCGACCTGAATGCCGTAGCTCCTGTCAGCGCCGCCCCGCACGATCTTGCGCAGGAACACGATATCATCACCGCTCTCCTTGACGGCAATGCAGTAATTGTTGACATTTTCGATCTTGCCCTCCAGCTCCGTGAGCTCGTGATAATGGGTGGCAAAGAGCGTCTTGGCACCGAGGAGCCGCCGGTTGGAGATATATTCGACGACCGCCCAGGCGATGGAAAGACCGTCATAGGTAGAGGTGCCGCGGCCGATCTCATCCAGGATCAGGAGAGAATGCTTCGTCGCGTTCCGCAGGATGTTGGCGACCTCACTCATTTCCACCATAAAGGTGGACTGCCCGCTCGCCAGATCATCCGAGGCGCCGACACGTGTGAAGATCCTGTCCACGATACCGATCTGCGCCTTTTCCGCAGGGACAAAGCTTCCGATCTGCGCCATCAGCACGATCAGCGCAGCCTGCCGCATATAGGTGGATTTGCCGGCCATGTTCGGACCGGTGATGATCGCGACACCGTTCTTCTTCTCATCGAGGAGGATATCATTGGCGATGAACAGTTCAGATCCGGCCAGCATCTGTTCCACAACGGGATGCCGCCCTGCCTTGACACGGATCACGCCGTCCGTACGGATCTCGGGACGGACATAATGATTCTTTTCTGCCACAAAGGCAAGAGAAGCAAACGCGTCGAGATGGGACAGGACGTCTGCCGCCTTCTGCACGCGGATGATCTCATCGGCGATCCTTTTCCGGATCTCGCAGAAGACGTTGTATTCCAGCGTGTTCAGCCGCTCCTGTGCGTGCAGGATCGTGTCCTCGAGTTCCTTTAACCGGGGAGTGATATAGCGCTCCGCGTTGACCAGTGTCTGCTTGCGGATATACTCCTCCGGGACCTTGTCCTTGAACTGATTGGTCACCTCAAATGCATAGCCGAAGACACTGGAAAACTTGATGCGCAGCGTCCGGATCCCCGTCCGCTCCCGTTCGCTCTCCTCCAGTTCCAAAAGCCATTTGTTTCCGTCCGTCTTGGCCTGTCTGCACCGGTCGATCTCTTCGTTCACACCGTCCCTGATGAATCCGCCGTCGCGGACGGATACCGGTGGTTCTTCACAGATCGAGGTTTCGATCAGTTCCTTCAGATCTGTGAGCGGATCGATCGCGTCAGCCAGTTCTCCGATCACGTCGGGATCCGTCACCCCCCGTGCGTCCGCAAGCGCCGTCTTGATCGCCGGCAGCATCGCGATGGAGGAGGCAAAGGCGATCAGATCCCGCGGATTTGCTGTATGGAGACTGATCCTCGACATGAGACGCTCCAGATCATAGACCGGTGTCAGGTACTCCCGTAGTTCCTCCCTGACGATCGGACAGCGCACAAAGGCATCCACCGCGGACAGACGACGGTTGATCCCGTCGGCCTCGATGAGCGGCTGCTCGATCCAGGTGCGCAGACGCCTCGCCCCCATGGCGGTCTTTGTTTTGTCCAGCACCCACAGAAGGGAGCCTCTTTTCTTCTTGTCCCGGAGAGTCTCCGTGAGTTCGAGATTCCGTCTGGACGCCGCGTCCAGAAGCATGAAACGGGAGGCCAGATAGGGGGTGATCCTGGTGATGTTGGAAAGCTCGGTCTTCTGCAGACTCTGCAGATAGGACAAAAGCGCCCCGGCTGCGATCAGACCGCAGGGAAACTCGGAGAGACCCAGCGCGTCCGGCGAGGCGACATGAAAATGGGTGAGCAGCGTACGGGAACCGGACGGCTCGTCAAAATCATGGGCATCGAGCGTGTAGACGACCGCGCCGATCTTCTCTCTGATCATGCTCAGGTCCGCGCCGCTCAGGGTGAACGCCTCGTTGCAGACGATCTCTCTGGGCGAGAGCTTCTGCAGCTCATCCAGCACGGCACGGAGACCCTGCATCTCGGTGACCAGAAAATCGCCCGTGGTGATATCGGCAAAGGAGACACCCGCACGGTCCTCGGTATAGTAGATGCAGCAGACATAGTTGTTCTCGGTGGCGTCCAGTGCCTGCATATTGAAATTCGTGCCGGGGGAGACGACGCGGATGACCGCCCGCTCCACCATGCCCTTGGCCTCTTTGGGGTCCTCCATCTGCTCACAGATCGCGACCTTGTAGCCGCGGTTCACAAGCCTTGTGATATAGGTGTCGGCGGAATGGAACGGGACACCGCACATCGGCGCACGCTCCTTAAGCCCGCAGCTCTTGCCCGTGAGGGTCAGCTCCAGCTCCCTTGATACCGTCTGCGCGTCTTCAAAGAACATCTCGTAGAAATCACCCAGCCGGTAAAACAGGATACAGCCGGGATACTCGTCCTTTGTCTGCAGATAATGCCGCATCATCGGCGACAGGTTTTTTTCTTCTTCCTCAGTGAACTGCATCCGATCCCTGCACTCTCTGTCCGATATAATAAAAGCCCTTTGCTTCGCAAAGCTTCACCCGCACAAACTGCCCGATGAGTGTTTCGTCTCCCGGGAAATGGACCAGCTGGTTGTCCGAGAGACGCCCGGTGACAAGACGCGCGTCATTCTCGTTCACACTCTCCACAAGAACCTCGCCCACCGATCCTTCCTGTTTTTTCGTCTCCTCGGCGGCGATCTCCTGGACCGTCCGCAGGAGTCTGTCAAAGCCTTCCTGCGCCGTCTCCTTCGGGACCTGATCGGCGAATCCGGCCGCCGGTGTCCCCGACCGCCTGGAATACAAAAACGTGAACGCGTTGCGGAAACGCACGGATCTCACCACATCGATCGTTGCATCCACATCCTCCGGCGTCTCCCCCGGAAACCCGATGATGATATCGGTCGTGAGCGCGATATCCGGCACACGTGCTTTGATCCGCTCACAGAGTGCGAGATATCCGGCGCTGTCATAGCCCCTGTTCATTCTCTTTAAGATCCGGTCGGACCCGGACTGGAGCGGCAGATGCAGATGTCTGGCGATGTTGTCGTGCGAACGGATGGTTTCGACGAGTTCATCCGAGAGATCCTTGGGATGGGAGGTCATGAACCGCACGCGGCGGATCCCGGGGATCTCCGCCACACCGGCGAGCAGCTCGGGGAAGGAGCCGTATGCCGCCTCTTCGCCGGCGGGGACATTCTTCCCATAGGAGTTGACATTCTGCCCGAGCAGCATGACCTCGCGCACGCCGTCATCGGCCAGTCGCCTGACCTCGTCCAGAATGTCCGCGGATCTTCTGCTGCGTTCCCTGCCGCGCACATAGGGCACGATGCAATAGGTGCAGAAATTGTCGCAGCCGAACATGATATTGACGCCGCTCTTAAACGGATATTTCCGCTTCGAAGGCAGATGCTCCAGGATCCGGTCGGTCCTGTCCCAGACATCGACGATCATATTCCCCGCATTTTCCGGTGCGAGCACGGCATCCAGAAGCGACGGGAAGGTGAAGAGATTATGGGTGCCGAAGATCAGATCCACAAAAGGGTAGCTCTTCTTCAGACGGTCGACATGCAGTTCCTCCTGCATCATGCATCCGCAGACGGCAAGCCGCGACCAGGGCTTTTCCTTTTTCCGCGCACCAACGGCACCCAGACGCCCGAAGAGGCGCTTGTCCGCATTCTCACGCACCGTACAGGTGTTGTAGATCAGAAAATCGGCATCCTCATCATCAATGATTGAAAACCCGGATTCCTCCAGGATCCCGGCCAGTTTCTCCGAATCCCGGGCATTCATCTGACAGCCAAAGGTCACCACGCAGGCCGTCGGTTTTCTTCCCAGAGACAAGGAAAGCGCGCGCACCCTGTCCCCTGCGCGCGCGATCGCATCCCTTTGTGTCTGCTCGTCGATCGTCATCCGTTCCGTCTTCCAAGGACTAAAAAGGTGTCCTCGCCTCCTTGTCATTCATCCTGAATCTGCCGCGTGCCTCAAGGATCAGGCAGCTGCGTGCCGTGATCACAACGGTTTTCTCTCCTTTGAGACTCCGCTCTTCCGTTTCCGCGCCGGTGTTCCCTGTGTCGATGACCACTGTCCAGGACAGCGGCTTGGGGATCGCCGGAAGCGCGAACCGCCTGCTCTCCCAATGCGCGTTGTAGATGCAGAACAGAAACGCGGGATCCTGCTCTCTGGCATAGAGGCAGCAGTACAGCATGCCCACACTGTGTGAATACTCCGAAAAATCGGGCTGCCAGGCCTCGACGCCGTGCGCGGATAGATCCGGAAAGCCGAAAGCCTTGTAATCCATAAGCCGGAGTGGTTTGGCCTGCCGCAGGATCGCGTGCTTCTTCCGATAGGCGGAGAGAAAACGGATAAAGTTCAGGGCCGCCTCACCCTGCGCCGTCGTCTCACCCCTCCAGTTGATCCAGGAGATCGCATTGTCCTGACAGTAGGGGTTGTTGTTGCCCTCCTGCGTGTGCAGGAATTCGTCACCGGCATAGAGCATCGGCGTGCCCTGCGCAAAGAACAGCATTGTGAGCATATTGAAGATCTGCTTTCTTCTGAGCTTCATCACGCTCTGTCTGCGCGTCTTCCCTTCCACGCCGCAGTTCCAACCCGCATTGTCCGTCGCGCCGTCCGCGTTGTTCTCCCGGTTGGCCTCATTATGCTTGTGCTCATAGGACACGATATCCAGCAGGCGGAAGCCGTCATAGCCCGCCACATAGTTGACATTGCCATACACCGGCTGATTCTGGATCATCTGTCCGAAGAACGCGCCGATCGCATGATCATCTCCCTTGACGAACCGACGGACCGTCATGGCAAAATCACCGCGGTAAAGGGAAAGCATCCGCTTCTCGCCGCTGTGCAGAAGCTTCGACGGATCGATCGATTCATAGTAGAGCTTCACGCCGGAAAGCGCCGGATCCGAAGCGATCGACTCGATCGCAAGTCCGCCGCCGATGAGGTGGAAGCCGTCCACACCGTAGAACCGCACCCAGTGCCTGAGAACCATACAGATCAGCGGTGTCGGATAGTCCTGCGGAAACCAGAACTGCAGGATGATGGCCAGACGGCGTTTGTGAAGCGCCGTCACGAGGGACAAAAACTCGGCACAGGCGTTGTCAGAAGCGGCATAGGCGCTGCGCGGCGCGAAATAATAGCCCTCCTTGTAGCCCCAGTAGTTGATCCTCTCTTCCGGTTCCTGTTCGCCGTCTTTGCCCGAGAGGACCGCCGGCATGACCATGGCGGGCTGCTCCACCGGTTCTCTGGCGATCAGTTCATAGGCCGGCATCAGTTCCACGGCCGTCGCTCCCAGTGATGTGATGTGATCGAGCTTATCGATGATCCCGGCAAAGGTGCCGTGATGCGCTTTCGGCACACCGGCACTCGGGCTCATGGTGAAGCCGCGGACATGGAGAAGATAGATGAAATCATCCTCCGGTGCGATTCTGGTGCGAAGCCTGGATGCGAAAGCCCGGTCCAGATAGTCCACGGGCGGCTTTGCGAGCACATGACCGAAAACCTCGGAAGGGTCCGGATGCGCCTGGATGTCGGAGAGACCGAAAAGCCGGAAGGAACAGGGATCCGCGATCTCCCGCTTGCCGTCCAGAATGCGGTAGCGGTCATATTTCGCCGGGATCCCCTTGATCCGCACGGAATACAGACGGCCGATGCAAACGGATTCGGGAAAAAGAACCTCGATCGGGTCCGCGTTATCCAAGCTGTAAAAGACGATTCCGCACTTTTTGTCTGAGGTAAAATATCCGCAGAAAAAAACTGTCTCGCCTTCGCGAAAACAGCGGGGTTCCGTCCGATGATCACTCTCTGTCTCAATACGCATGGAACGATTATAGCACAGGGGCAGGCCCTTTACAACCGTCGGCGGTCGCCGGACGGACATCCTTAAGAAGCGGCCGGAGGAACCTTGAAGGTGCGCACACATAGTTGTCACTCCCCGTGAGCCGGGACAGGATCAGCGTCCGTCTGGCTCTCGTCATGGCGACATAGAACAGCCGCCGTTCCTCTTCGATCTGCATGGGGAGCACGCTTTTGCGGGCGGGGATCGTCCCCTCATTGATCCCCGGCAGCCACACGGCGTCAAATTCCAGGCCTTTTGCGGCATGCATGGTGAGGATGTGCACACCTTCCGCCCCGTTCCGCTCCCGTGCTTGATCTTCCGATGCCGCGTTCTGTCTGTCACTGACGGCGTTCAGGAACAAAGCGGTCTGCGGGAAAGCCTCCGCCTCCTGCTGCAGACGGTCGAGCCTTGCCATCGAAACACCGTGATCTCCGTATTCCCGTGATTCCGCAAGATAGCGTTCATAACCGATCTGACTGCGGATATACCGGATCGCCAGCGACGGGCGCAGGCCGCGGAGCATCTTCAGCTCCCTGTCAAGCTTCCGCACCTTGAACAGCATCGCCGGCCGGTCTCTGTAATAGGCAAGCGCTTCCTCCACGGCAAAGTGCTCACTGCGCACACATTCTCTGGAGAGATACCGGAGCGGCCTGTTCATGACCCGGTAAAAGTCCTCCTGACGGGGCTGTGTGCCCGCGAGACGAAGATATGCCAGCACATCGGCAACCTCGCCCGTCTCGTAGAAATTGTCCGCCTTCGCCGGTGCACAGACGGCCAGTCCGGAGGCGCGGATCAGATCGGTCAGCACAGCCGCCTGCGCATTGGTCCTGACGATGACCGCGGTATCGTTCAGGTCACGCCGTTCCTTAAGAAACGCGAGGATCGCGCGCTGTTCCTCTTCTTTTGTTTGAAAGGTCAGATCCAGCACCTCCCCCGCCTCATCCGTCCGGCCGGCTCGAATCACCTTATGGAAGCGGTGGGTATTCTCCCCGATCACTTTAAGTGAAGCATCGAGGATCGCCTTTCTGCAGCGGTAATTGACATCGAGTGCAAAGACCTGCGCGTCCGGAAACTCATCCTTAAAGTGCAGCATGAAGGAGGGATCGGAGCCGCGAAAGCCGTAGATCGACTGATCGTCATCCCCCACGACGAAGAGATGATGCGCCGGTGCGGAGAGGAACTTCACGATCCGAAACTGCACCCGGTTGATATCCTGATATTCATCGATGAGCAGATATGGAAAACGTGCCCGCCAGAGAGCAAGCGTCTCCGGCTCGCTTTCCAGCATCCGCAGACAGCGCACGAGGATGTCATCAAAATCCATCAGATCCAGTTCCCGGAGCATCCGCTCGTAACCGGCGAAGATGGCCGGAAAATGCCTGCCGCAGGGAGGTTCTCCGTGACCGTTATCTCCCTTTGTCGCTTTCTCCCATTCCCCGGGATCTCCCGAACCCTTGATGCGGCTGATCTCCGACAGGATCTGTTCCAGAAGATCGGTGGACGGAACGATGGACGGGTCTGTCGCATGCGCATCCGCGAGCAGCAGCCGCAGGATCCTGCGCTTTTCCTTTTCCGTGATGATCTTTACGGAAGATGCCTCCCCCTGTTCGTGGGAGAGACGGAGCATTCTGTAGAAAACGGAATGGAACGTGCCGAAAACGACTTCCGGATAACGGTTGTCCGTTTTCTTTAAGAATCTTCGCCGCATCTGTACGGCGGCCTGTCTGGTAAAGGTGATCGTCAGGATCTGAGATGGGGATATGCGGTGCTGTTCGATGAGATAAAGGATGCGTTCCGTGATGACAAAGGTCTTGCCGCTGCCCGGCCCCGCGAGCACCACGGCGGGGCCGTCCCTGTGCGCGATCGCCTTTTTCTGCGAAGCGTTCGCGCACGAACCGGTTTTTTTATCCGCCAAGCAAACTGACCCCCTTTCGCATGCGCCGGAGGCTCTCCTCCCTACCGAGAAGCTCGAGGATCTCGGTCGCTCCGCAGGGTGTCGTGGCAAGCCCCGACAGCGCGATGCGTAACGGCCAGAGCACATAGCCGTTCTTGTAGCCGTGCTCCGTGATCCACCCGGAGAGCGCCTGATAGATCACGTCATTGCTGTAGTCTTCCTGTGCTTCCAGAAACGGGATCAGTTCCTTCAGGACCGCGAGCGAAGAAGCCTCGTCGGTCTTCATCTTTTTGTGACAGTAGATCGCGGTGTCATAGTCGGCAAGCTCGCCGAAGAACCGGATCATCCCCGGGATATCGGGCAGGATCTCCACGCGGGACTGCACCATCGCACAGAGCTTCTCAAGCTTGCTCTCATCATCCGCAAAGGCAGGCAGCGTCTCCCGGATCACCGGCTCCGCCAGCTTTCGGAAGTTCCCGGGATCCATGGCCTTTAAGTATTCGCCGTTCATCCAGCGAAGCTTCTGATAATCAAAGACAGCGGGCGACTTGCTGATCCTGTGATAGTCAAAGCAGTCGATCAGGTCGTTCAGCGACATGATCTCCCGGTTGTCCTCCGGAGACCAGCCGAGAAGCGCCACGAAATTGACGACCGCCTCGGCAAGGAACCCCTGCTCGATCAGATCCTCAAAAGAGGAATGGCCGCTCCGCTTGGAAAGCTTTTTGTGCTCCTCATCGGTGATCAGCGGGCAGTGGATGTAGACCGGGATGTCCCAGCCGAATGCTTCGTAGAGCCGGTTGTATTTCGGCGTGGAGGAGATATACTCGTTGCCGCGGACCACATGGGTGATGCCCATCAGATGATCGTCCACCACATTGGCAAAATTATAGGTGGGATACCCGTCGGACTTGATCAGCACCATATCGTCAAGCTCGGCGTTGTCCACTTCGATCTCCCCGTAGAGCTCATCCGTAAAGACCGTTTTGCCCTCCCGCGGATTGTTCTGTCTGATGACATGCGGCACGCCTGCCGCAAGCTTTTCCCTGACCTCCTCCCCGGAGAGCGAGAGGCAGTGCTTGTCATAGACCATCACTTCCTTGCCCTCGATCTGCTGCTTCAGGGAGTCCAGTCTCTCCTGCGTGCAGAAGCAGTAATAGGCCTCCTTTTTGGCCACGAGTTCCTCGGCGTAACGCTGATAGATGCCCGCTTTCACACGCTCGCTCTGCACATACGGGCCGACCGGGCCGCCCACATCCGGGCCCTCATCGTGCTTTAACCCCGTGTCCTTCAATGTCCGGTAGATCAGATCCGTAGCGCCCTCCACGAAGCGCTCCTGATCGGTATCCTCGATACGAAGCAGGAAATCGCCGTTCTCATGCCTGGCGATCAGATAGGCATAGAGTGCCGTTCGAAGATTGCCCACGTGCATTTTTCCCGTGGGGCTCGGTGCATAGCGTGTCCTGATTTTCATGCTGTTCTCCTGTTCTGTGGGATGTCGGAAAAGACGATCTAAATTCTACCGCACATGAGACCTGTTTGCAAGTCAAAATTCCTATCGGATCCGCACACCGTGGTTGAAGACCATGACGATCCGCAGGTCCTCATCAAGTGCCACGAGACAGGCTTTCTTTCCCGGCTCGATGCTGCCGTGATCCCGATCGATCCCGATGGCGCGCGCGGGATTGATCGATGCGCATTTCACGGCCGAAGCGAGCGGGATCCCCATATCCCGCACGGCGATCCTGAGGCATTCCATCAGATGGACCGCACTGCCCGCGATCGTTCCGTCCGCAAGCTGGGCGCGGTGTCCCCTCTTGGTGACCTGCTGACCGCCCAGACGGTAATCGCCGTCCTCCATGCCGGCCGCTTCCATCGAGTCGCTGATGAAGATGATACGGTCGTCGCCGAACATGCGAAAGGCCGTCCGCACCATGGCCGGGTGAATGTGGATCCCGTCGCAGATCATCTCGACACGGACGGAACCGGCATCCGCTGCTGCGGGGATGGGTCCGGGGTTACGCGTTCCCATGCCGTTCATCGCGTTGAAAAGATGCGTGACCTGCTTCACACCGGCAGCGAAGGCGCGGGAAGCAAGATCATAGTCGGCGTTCGTGTGCGCGAGCGACAGGACGGTCTCTCTCCCGACTGCTTCAATAAAGGCAAAAGCGCCTTCCGTCTCCGGCGCCAGATCGACGATCCGGATCAGCCCCTGTGCGGCCTCCTGAAGTCTTAAGAACATCGCGGGATCCGGCGGCACCAGATAGGCGGGATCCTGTGCGCCGCATTTCTCTTTCGAGAGAAACGGTCCCTCCAGACGGATGCCGACGAGTGCGGCGCCGCGTTCTTCCTGCCACGCAGCTGCGGCCCTGCAGATCCTTAACAGTTCCTCCTCGGGCAGCGTCATGGTCGCCGGACAGATCGCCGTGACACCCTGACGCTCTTCATAATCCGCGATCGCACGGATGGATTCCCCGTCGCCGTCACAGAGATCATGTCCCATGCACCCGTGGAAATGGATGTCCACAAGCCCCGGGATCAGGCGGAGACCGGAAGCGTCGATCCGTTCCGCCCCGTCCGGCGGCTCAGCGGCGTCGCAAAATCTGCCGTCCGCGATCAGCACATCACCGGCCGTAAAGTGGCCGTCGGAGCGGAACACCTGACCGTTTTGCAGCAGGATCGGTCTCATGACAGCTTCGGCATCCATCCTTTCACGGCGTCCGCCAGTTCCTCGAAATGCTCGTCATAGCAATGGGGTGCGCCCTGGATCATGACCAGTTTCGCGTTTTTATAGCGCTTTGCCGCAGCGACCGCGGATGCCATCAGATCCTCGCCGTCCTGATCGCCCTGCACCACGAGCACAGGACCCGTGTAGCGGTCGATCGCCGAATCGACATCGATCGTCTGTGCGACGCGCACATAGTTGTTGCCGAGCACAAAATCATTCCATACCGTCAGATCCTCCGGGATGTTGTCGGGATCAAAACCGGTCCCGAGAAGGCCGCCCTTCCTGGCCAGATCCGGGATCATCGCCGCGGGAGAAAGCGCGATGATGCCTTTGATCCGGTCATGCTCCATGGCGCCGGCCAGCATAACCGTCAGGCCGCCCTGCGAATGACCGCAGAGATAGATGTCCGTCACAAAATTCAGGCTGCGCGCATAGTCAACGGCCGTCATCGCGTTCGTCAGCCATTTGTAGAGCGTGTGGTCATGGAACTTCCCTTCACTCTTACCGTGGCCGTACATGTCCACGCGCAGCGTCGCATAGCCGATCGCATGCAGCATTTCCGAGACCGCAAGGAGATGCGGTTCCGCGTTGTATCCGGTAAAACCGTGGATGATGATCACCAGCGGACACTTCTCCGCGTTTGCATCGGGCATTTCCAGATCAGCGTTCAGTTTGATCCCGTCATCGATCAGAAACATCTTGTCCTCCTTTGCGAAAGCCTTATTTCTTTGATCATCTCAGTCCCATGAGCATGCCGGCAAGCTGTACGATGACCGCGGCGACCCAGGCGACCAGGCACTGCCAGATCACGACGCAGACAGCCCACTTTTTGCCGAGTTCCCTTCGGATCGCCGCGACCGCAGCAACACAGGGCGTGTAGAGCAGCGAGAAAACCAGGAGCGACGCCGCCGTGAGCGGTGTGAGCGCACGTTCCACCCCCTCCGTGAACAGGATCCCCAGCGTGGAAACAACGCTCTCCTTGGCCATAAAGCCGCTGATGAGTGACGTGCAGATGCGCCAGTCCCCGAGACCGGCAGGGCGCATGAGCGGTGCAAGCAGACCTGAGACCGCGGCCAGGATGCTCTCTCCCGGATCCGCCGTCAGGCGCAGTCTCGCGTCAAAACTCTGTAAAAGCCACACGACGATCGTGGCGACCAGGATCACGGAGAAGGCACGCTGCAAAAAATCCCGGGTCTTGTCCCACAAAAGCTGCACGACATTCTTAAAGCCGGGCATCCGGTAATTGGGCAGTTCCATGACAAACGGCACCGCCTCGCCGCGAAACAACGTTTTCCTGTAGATAAAGGCCACGAGGATGCCAACGATGATCCCCAGCAGATACAGGCCGATCATGACCAGCCCCCCATATCGCGGGAAAAAGGCCGCGACAAAAAACGCGTAGATCGGTAGCTTTGCCGTGCAGCTCATAAACGGCGTGAGCAGGATCGTCATCCTGCGGTCTCTCTCACTCGGCAGGGTTCTCGTCGCCATCACGGCAGGGACCGTGCAGCCGAAACCGATGAGCATCGGAACGATGCTCCGCCCCGAAAGGCCGATCCGGCGCAGAAGTTTGTCCATGACAAAGGCGACCCGGGCGATATAACCGCTGTCCTCCATGAGCGACAAAAACAGGAAAAGCGTCAGAATGATCGGAAGAAAGGAAAGGACACTCCCGACGCCGGCGAAAATACCCTTAATGATCAGCCCGTGCAGCACCTCGTTGACACCCGCTGCAGCAAGCGCCCGGTCAGTGAGCGATGCGGCCGCATCGATCCCCCGCTCCAGGATCGCCTGAAGACCGGCGCCGATCACAAAAAAGGTCAGCCAGAACACCGTGAACATGATCAGGAGAAAAGCGGGAATGGCCGTAAAGCGCCCGGTGAGGATCCTGTCGATCCGCTCGCTCCTGGTCCGCTCTTTGCTCTCCTTGGGTTTTCTGACCGTCGAAGCACACACCCTGCGGATAAAGGAGAAGCGCATGTCCGCGATGGCGGCGCACCGGTCCAGACCGCGCTCGTTCTCCATCTGCCGGACGATGTGCTCGATCATCTCCTCTTCGTTGTTGTCGAGCACCAGACTTTTCGTGATCTGCTCATCGCCCTCCACGACCTTGGACGCGGCGAACCGGACCGGCAGTCCCGCGCGTTTCGCGTGGTCCTCGATCAGATGGGAAACAGCATGCAGACAGCGGTGCACGGCGCCGCCGTGGTCGTTTTCATCGCAGAAATCCTGCCTGACCGGTTTTTCACGGAAATGGGCCACATGAACCGCATGGGAGATCAGCTCATCGACACCCTCATTGTTCGCAGCGGAGATCGGCACGACCGGTACGCCCAGCAGGAGCTCCATCTCGTTGATGTTGACCGTGCCGCCGTTCTCACGCATCTCATCCATCATATTGAGCGCGACCACCATCGGAATGCCGGTTTCCAGAAGTTGCATCGTCAGATAGAGATTGCGCTCGATATTGGTGGCGTCAACGATATTGATGATCCCGGCGGGTTTTTCCCTGAGGACAAAATCGCGGGACACGATCTCCTCCGTGGAATAGGGCGACATGGAATAGATCCCCGGCAGATCCGTCACGCGGGTGTTCGGGATCCGTCTGATCGGACCGTCCTTGCGGTCCACCGTCACACCGGGGAAATTACCGACATGCTGATTGGAGCCGGTCAGCTGATTGAAGAGTGTCGTCTTGCCGCTGTTCTGGTTGCCGACCAGAGCAAACGTTAAGAGTGCGTCGTCCGGCAGCGGATCGCCACTTCCCTTCGGATGAAAACGGCCGCTCTCACCCAGACCCGGATGCTCGGTCTTCCTGTGCACGGATTCCGGACGTTCCTCCGCATCCTCTGTCCGTTCGATCCCGATCTTTTCGGCATCGGCCAGCCGGAGGGTCAGTTCATAGCCGTGGATCAGGATCTCCACAGGATCGCCCATCGGCGCGTATTTCACCACGCGCACGGATGACCCCGGGATCACCCCCATGTCCAGAAGATGCTGTCTGAGCGCCCCCTCCCCGCCGACTGTCAGGATCCGGCCGCTCTCGCCGATACGAAGTTCCTTAAGATTCATACTGTCATTCCTGTGCTGTCCCGTCCCGATCCGCTGCCGGCATCACCAAACCGGTATCATATCGCGCGGCCCGGTAGCCGATCGCCACAAGATGGGAGATCAGCGGATCGATCACATGTTTGTTGTAGGCGGAAACATCATACCATTTCGGACAGAAGACCTTAAGGCTGCGCCTGACCTCCTTAAGGATCTTCAGATCCCCCGGAGACAGCGGAATGTCGCCGAAAAAGACATCCCGGTCCAGCTGCGCGTAAGCCTCGATCAAAGCCTCCGATCTGCCGATCTTTTCATTGACCTCATGCTCTCCCACAACGATTGCCTCCTTTCGGATCAAGCTTCGTTCATTTATCCAGCAGTTCCGATGCCTCCCGCATCAGCTCGATGATCGGCAGATGCTGCGGGCAGACACCCTCGCACTGGCCGCAGCCGATGCAGTCGCCCGCTTTTCCGCTCTGTGTGATCAGTTCGCGATAGCCCTGCAGGATGCGCGCATCCCCGGGTTCGCGGCGAAGAGAATTGACCATACGGAAGATCTCGGGAATGTTGATGCTCTGCGGACACCCGTCACAGCAATAGCGACAGGCGGTGCATCCGATCTGCGGCACGCTCAGGATATCCTGCGTCACCTCGTTGATGAGTTTCCGCTCCTCATCGGAAAGAGGTTCAAATCCGGTAAAGGTCTTCAGATTGTCGCGCATCTGCTCCTCATTGGACATGCCGGAGAGGATCGTCGCGACGCCGGGAAGAGAACCGACAAAGCGGAGTGCCCAGGAGGCGGCCGTCGCGTCGGGGCGCATGCTGCGGAACTTCTCCATGACCGCCGGTGCCGGAGCAGCCAGCGTGCCGCCCTTGACGGGCTCCATGACGATGATCGGGATGTTTCTCTCGCTCAGGATCTCATAGAGTTTCTGCGAAGAGACGCCGGGATTCGTCCAGTCCAGATAGTTAAGCTGGATCTGCACGAATTCCACCTCGGGATGCTTATCAAGGATCTGCTCAAGAAGACCGGGTGTTCCGTGGAAGGAGAACCCGAAGTGGCGGATGCTACCCTCCTCCTTCTTTTTCAGGCCCCAGGAAAAGGCATCATACTTTTCGTACTGGTCGTATTTGTCCTCGGCGATCGCGTGCAGCAGATAGAAATCATAGAAATCAACGCCCGCCCGTTCCAGCTGCACCTCGAAGAGACGGTCAAGATCGGAATTCTGCCTCACTTCCCAGATTGGCATCTTGGTCGCCAGCGTAAAGGAATCCCGGGGATGGCGCTTCACGATCGCTTCTCTGGCCGCCACCTCGGATCTGCCGCCGTGATAGACATAGGCGGTATCAAAATAATTGAGTCCTGCCGCGAGATAGGCATCCGTCATCCGGCTGACCTGTTCGATATCGATCTGTCCGTCCTTTTCCGGCAGACGCATCAGGCCAAAACCCAGCTTCGGCATCTTTGCAAGTTCGATCATTTCAGTCCCCCCTTTCTTCCCTTCCTGGAAAAGCGTGATTGCTTCTTCTATCATCTTACCCGAAAACAGCTGCCGGTGCAAGATTCATGCACGATCCGGCCGTTCAGCGGGAGGCGTCCGATCCCCTCCGCGCACGGTGCCTGATCACCAGGATCATGACCGCCGCGATCAGCGCTCCCCCGATCATCCCGCCGGCATGCGCCGCCATATTGACGCTGCGGTAGGTCATCCCGTAGGCGAGATTCAGGACGAGCGTGATCACGATCCCGCGAAGCGAAAGAAACTGCCGCATGGAAGGAATGAGAGCCAGTGCCGCATAGGCACCGAACAGACCGAAGATCGCGCCGGAGGCACCGGCCGAGACGGCAAATTCCTGTGTGTGCATCTCCCATCCCACGGTCAGGAGATTGCCGGCAAGTCCGGCGCAGAAGTAGATGCAGAGATACCTGGCTTTTCCGTAGACCCGTTCGATCGCCGGGCCGAGATTGATGAGAGAGATCATGTTGCAGGCAAGATGCGTGATACCGAAATGCAGAAACATCGCGGTAAAAAGCCGCCAATACTGACCGGCGGCCAGATGCGGCGTCGTCTGCGCGCCGAACAGAAGAGCCACCTGTGTCTTCGTGCTGCCGCCGGCGATCGTCTCCAGCACGAAGACGACGATATTGACCGCGACCAGAAGAAAGGTCACGGGAGACCGGCGAAAAAACGCCGTGATGCGCTCCGGCATCACAGGTTTTCGCGCATCCTGCCGATCAGCTGCGCGATCCGTGTGCTCTCCGTCTGCAGGCTCACCGGGTTGACGATCACGCGCGCGGAGAGCGGACAGATCTCCTCCAGAACCTCCAGACCGTTCTCCCTGAGCGTGGAACCGGTCTCGACGATATCGACGATCACGTCGGACAGCGACACGATGGGACCCAGTTCCACGGATCCGTTCAGCTTGATGAGTTCCACCGTCTGCTTCTTCGTGTTGTAGAAATAATCTCTCGCGATCCGCGGATACTTGGTGGCGACGCGGATCATCTCACGGTGCTTTAACAGCTCCGCCGCCTCTTTGCGTCCGCAGACGCACATCCGGCATTTTCCGAAGCCGAGATCCAGCACCTCGCAGACACGCCGGTTCTCCTCCAGGATCGTGTCCGCACCGACGATCCCGATATCCGCGGCACCGTATTCGACATAAGTCGGCACGTCGGGTCCCTTGGCGAGGAAGAACGAGAGCTTTTCTCCTTCGTTGGTAAAGATCAGTTTCCGGGTGTCCTTGTCCTCCATCTCCGGGCAGGAGATCCCGCATCGGCCGAGCAGCTTCATCGCTTCTTTGGCAAGTCTCCCCTTGCCCAGAGCGATCGTGAGCCCCTCTTTTTTGCTGCCGGCAAGCGCCGCCGCAAGATCATCCGTCACCATCATGAAGCCGACGGCAGGCGCCGGGGAACCGAATTTTTCAAGAAGCGCGTCATAGCGTCCGCCGCGCGCGATCGGCTCACCCAGACCGTGGGTGTAGGCGCGGAAGACCACGCCGGTATAGTAGCGGTAGCGATTGAGAAGACCCGGGTCAAAGGTGATGTACTGCTCCACCCCGAAACGGGCCAGTGCTTCATAGAGCGACTTGAGCCTCCGGATCGCCGCTTTGGATCGGTCGTTGTCCACGATCTTTTCCAGTTCATCCAGCGACTTTTCTCCGGAAAAGAGATCCGCGACGGCAAGCAGCTGCGAACGGCAGGGCTCTGTGATCCCGCTCCCGGAGAGGAGGCGTTCCGTGGCAAAGGCATTCCGGTCACAGATGCAGTCCAGAAGTTCGTTCTCCGTATCGGCATCGATCCCGGCCGCTTCACAGATCCCGTAGAAATAGTCTACATGGCCGACGCACATCTTGATGTCGGTGATCCCGGCCGCCAGGAGCGACCGGACCGCCAGCGCGATGATCTCGGCATCCGCCTGCACCGAATCGTCGTTGTAGAATTCCGCTCCCATCTGCGTCTCTTCACGCAGTTTCCCCTGAAGACTGTCGCGGTTGTTGAACACGCTCCCTCTGTAGAAAAGGCGGAGCGGATCTTTGCTCTCCAGAAAATACTTCGCTGCGGTCCTGGCGATCGAAGGTGTGAAATCCGGACGGAGCACCATCGTCTCCCCGTTTCTGTCGGAGTATTTGAACAGATCATTGGCGCTCGTCGTGCCGATCTCGCCGGCGAACAGATCGAAGTATTCCAGCGCCGGTGTCCGGATCTCGCGATAACCGAAGGATGCAAAGGTTTCCGCGATCTTCTCCTCCGCTGCCATCTGTCTCGTCAGTGCCTCTCCGTAGAGGTCGCGCACGCCCTCCGGTGTGTGGGTCAGTTCTCTTCTCATATCAGGTTCTCTCCCTTTATCCTTAAAACCTATCGCTCATCCAGATCCAGCCGCAGCGCCTCCAGATACGGCACGAGGATCGACCGCTCGCTGCCCTGCGGAAGATAATACTTTTCATCCAGTTCATCGGCGCGAAAACTCTTCCTGCCGCCTGCCTGTGCCCGATCCCAGAAGCGCCTGAGATCCCTGAACGGCAGGTAGTAGAAACGGTCCCTCGCCGTAAAGCAGATCAGGAAAAATGCCACACCGTCCTGTTTCTCGAAATTCTCCATGAACGCCACCTGATGCGGGTGGATGTTCTGCAGGGCAAAGGTGTCCGACGCGCACTCCTTGGCATCGAAGCAGACCGGGATCCCCTGCACGGCACCGATATAGTCCACCGTGCTCTTCTGGTCAAAATAAGCAAGCGTGATGTGACGCGAGGTCTTGTCGATCTCGATCGGTGTGATCGGCGTCGGTATCTTCTGGATGAGTGCAAGCCCCAGTTCCAGGTAGCGCTCGTTGGTCCGGTTGACCATCTCCTCCAGCGTCGATCCGCGCAGGCCTCTGGAATTCCAGGTGCTCATTTCCGCTCCTTCCGCGACCGCAGATCCGGAAACCGGTCGGCAAACGGTGCTTCGCTTATAAACGTGCGGCCGCTCAAACCGGACAGGGCACCCTCCGTCCCGGGAAACGTGATCCGCGCGCAGTGCAGCAACTGCCATTTCGCGCCAAACCGCTTCTCATCGGAAGCCGTGACACTGCCTCCGTATTTCCTGTCCCCGACGATCGGATGTCCGATCGAAGCCAATTGTGCCCGGAGCTGATGCGGTTTTCCTGTGATCAGTTCGGCCTCGACCATCGTCGCATCCGCGTCGGAAAGATAACCCAACGGACGGATGAACGCGCGGACTGCCATTCCTTTGTCCGTCACCCTCGACCGGTTCGCGGCGCGGTCTTTGACCAGCGCACCGGTAAGCTCTCTTTCCTTTTTCATCTCCCCGTGCACGGCGGCGAGATAGTATTTTCCCACGGTCCTGTCCCGCAACATCCGCGAAACTGCCTGCGCTGCGGCAAGAGAAACGGCACAGATGACGATACCGCTCGTGTTGCGGTCGAGGCGGTGACAGATGCCGGGGCGGAACACGCCGAGATCCCTGACCGTAACGGCACCCGTGGACAGGAGATACCCGAGCACCCAGTCATTCAGGCTTTCATCGCTTTGTCCGGCCCGCTGTGACAGGAGTCCTGCCGGCTTATCTACGATCAGAAGATCAGGATCCTCATAGAGGACAGAGATCTCCGGGTGTCTTCGAAAGCACGCCTCTGCCGCTTCCATAAGCTCCGCAAAAGACCGGTCCGCTTCCGATCGCAGCGTGTCACCGGATCCCCCCGCTCCGCCGGAAACAGGATGTGCGTCCTCCCCGCCGTGAACCCGGAAGGCCGGATGCAGAAACTTCTCCCAGGTTTCGTCGGAAAAAAAGCACTGCACACGGTCACCTTCCGACAGAAGCTCATTTCCCGCCGCTCTCCTGCCGTTGAGCGTGATGTTCTTCTTCCTGAGCTGCGCGTAGAGAAGCGGTTTCGGGGCACCCGAAAGGACATGCGTGAGATATTTGTCCAGCCGTTTGCCGACACCGTTCGGATCTACGAGGAGTTCTTTCATCTACAGAGAAATGGAAAGCAGGATCCCCGCGGGCGTCTGCGTCGTGCCCGGCTGCCACGCCGCCTCGATCGCGGCGGGATTGATGTTTCTTGCAGCGCGGAGCTTTTCCAGCTGATCCAGTCTTGCGCAGAAAGCGGCGCGTTCACCGGCTCCGAAGACCTTGACGGTGTGATCCTCATAGCCGCCCAGTGCAAGCTGCTCTCTGATGTGCTTTTCACATGCCGCGGTATCGGCCCCCTGCTCCTCCGTGTAGAAAACAGCGTTCCTGTCCATCACGCAGGCAGCGGAGATATGCCAGGTCCGTTCATAGGAAGTCATCTCGAGTTCATAGCGGATGAGCAGTCCGCCGCGATGACGCTCGATCTCCTCATGCGCCTCGGGGGATAACGGTCTGGCCTTCAGGAAAAGAATGAGATTTACCAGAGAGAGCGCTGTCGGGATCGCGCCGAGCGCCGCGATAATGGAGAACAGATTCCGGCGCTCGCCCCCGTTTAAGACAAGTCCCAGGATAAAAATGCCGACAGAAATTCCCGCAAGCGTGAGCGTGCGTAGCACAGCGTTCTTCCTGCGGGATGCCAGATATCCGTATGCGCCCTTGGCCATGAGCGGTTTTATTCCTCTGCGGGCAGCTCTTCGGAACCCTCCGCATAATCGCCGGCTTCATAGAGATCTTCCGGAGGCTGCACTTCCGGGATCTCGGGCTCTGCCTGGACTGCCTGTGCGGGCTGCACGACGCGCTGCTGTTGCGCAGGTGCCGAGAAGGCCTGCAGCGAGGGCTTCAGATCCTCGCGATTGCCTCTGACCGTCTCCTGATATCGCACGAGCTGGTTCATGAAGCTCTCGTAACTGCGCTCCGTTGTGCCGATCGTGCGGCCGACGACCGTTTCAAACTCTCTGAGAAGCTTGTCGGTATACTGCGCCGCCGACTGCTTCATCGAATTGGCCTGACGCATCGCATCGTCGATGATGCCCTGTGCGCGCTTGGCCGCGTCCTCGATCACAACATTGGCCTGCGCATAGGCCTGCTTCATGATCTCATGCTCACTGACCAGTTCGTTGGACTGCACCGCGGTCTCGTCAAGGAGCGCTTTCGCCTTGGTCCTGGCGTCGTTCATGATCGCTTCCTTGTTGACGATGATCTTCTGATAGCGGCGCACCTCTTCGGGCACCTTGAGCCTGAGTTCCCGCAGAAGCTCATCCATCTCTTCCTTGTTGACAATGATCTTCGTGTTGGAGAGCGGCTGATACTTGCAGCTGTCGATATACACCTCGATCTCGCCGATGATCTCCTCGATCGCGCTGACGGAAGCATTTTCAGAAGCCATGATTAATCCCCCCTGTGATATTTCTGATACAACATCGGCACCAGGAACGGCGGTACAAGACCCGACACATCGCCGCCGAAACTCGCGATCTCTCTGACGATCGAACTTGAGAGATAGGAATAGCGCAGATCGGTGTTCAGAAACAGCGTATCCAGTTCCCCGTGAGACAGTTCCCTGTTGGTCTGTGCGATCTGCAGCTCATATTCGAAATCCGTGATCGCCCGCAGTCCGCGGATCGCGATGTGAATGTCCTTTTCCCTGCAATAGTCGATGAGCAGACCCTGATAGGAATCCACCGTCACATTGTCCAGGTCTGCAGTCGCATCCTGCAATATCTTAACACGTTCCTCGGTCAAAAACAACGGTGTCTTGGCGCTGTTGACCATGACCGTGACATTGAGCCGGTCAAACATGGCCGCCGCGCGCCGGATGATGTCAAGATGCCCGAGTGTCGCAGGATCAAAGCTGCCCGGATAAACTGCTGTCTTCATCGCATGCCTTTCTTTTGATAAACAGATGCCGGTTGGTCTTGTAGTTCTTCTCGCGCACGATCCGGAGTCCGAGATCCCCGATCCCCTCCAGTTCCTCATGGATCGGACATTCGACCAGAATCAGCGTGTCGTCGGTGACCCAGCTCATGGCGGCAAGCTGCGACAGCGTACGCAGATACTGTCCCGCTTCATAGGGCGGATCCAGATACACGATATCTGCCTCCTTTTCGTGGATGTTCCTGAGCGCGAGCACCACGTCCTGTTTCAGGAGCGTCCCCTTTTCCTCCAGATGGGTGTGTCGGAGATTCTCGGCGACACAGGCAGCGGCTTCCTTGCCGTTTTCGACAAAATAGGCGTGACGCGCGCCGCGGGAAAGTGCCTCGATCCCGATGCCCCCGCTGCCGGCGAACAGATCCACGAACACACAGCCCGGCACCTCATTCTGGAGCATATTGAACAGGGTCTCCTTGATGCGGTCCTGCGTCGGCCTGGTGTCCTCGCCCTTCGGCGTGACCAGGTTCATCCTGCGGGCACTGCCCGCGATCACTCTCATGTCCGCTCCCTCCGGCCGCCGTTCATCCCTTGATCACGCGGCTGCCCTTGCCGTCCCGGTTGGCGATCTTGAGCGAAGACAGCGGAATGCCGATGCCGCCCTCCTCGATCATCTTTTCCTCGCCCTCCGTCAGATAGTGCACCGCGCGGACGGTATCCTCACGTCCCAGCTTCATGCCGCGCACACCGACGGCTCCCTTTTTCTTTTCGGGAACATCCGAAACGGGGAATCGCAGGAAGAATCCGTTCTCCGTCTGCAGGATCATGGTCTGCTGGTCGCGCAGCACGGTGACATCGATGACTTCGTCGCCGTCCATGAGCTTCGTAGCGGCAACCGTCCGCTTGGAGACATCAAATTCGCCGCCGTCCACCACCTTGCAGTTGGCAAGCTTCGTGACGAACATCAGACGGAAGAGATTGAGATCGGACTGGCTCGCCGCCAGCACGATCCGCTCTCTGGCGGAATCGAAATTGCTCACGTTGTCCACGGGGATCCCCTTGTCTCTGAGCTTTCCGGCCGGAAGATCCTGCGCACGGAAGGTATAGAGCTGGCCGGTGTCCGTGAACAGCACGATCTTGCCGGTGTTCTTGCAGGGGAAGAAGAATCGGAAATCCGCTTCCAGTGCCTCCCTGTTCTTTTCGATGGAGGAGGCGTCGATCGTCTTGGCATAACCGAAACGGTCCATGACGAAGCCGACCTCGATCTCCTCCACGGGTTTGGCGACATAGACCGCCTCGGCGACATTGTCGATCACCGTGCGGCGCTTCTGTCCGTAAGCCTTTTTGATCTCAAGGAGTTCCTGCTGAATGGCGAGCGAAAGAGAATTCCTGTCGGTCAGCAGATCCTCGTAGCGGTAGATATTGGCCACGGTCTCTTCGTGCTCCTTAAGGAGCGCTTCCAGTTCGAGACCGATCAGCTTGTACAGACGCATCTCCAGGATCGCGTCCGCCTGCCGCTCCGTGAACAGCAGCTGTGTGGCCATCGCCGCGCTCTCGCGTGTCTTGAACCGGATGCCCTCCGTGACGCCGTTCACGAGACAGTTCTTTGCCATCGCACGGTCACGGCTGCCCCGGAGGATCTCGATCACGAGATCGATCACATTACAGGCCTTGATCAGGCCCTCCTGCACTTCCTTTTTCTCCCGCTCCTTGGCAAGGAGCGTCGTGTATTTCCTTGTCGCCGTCGCGAACTGAAAATCGATCGAAGCCTGCAGGATCTGCTTCAGACTGAGCACTTCGGGACGACCGTCCGCGATCGCCAGCATGTTGACGCCAAAGCTGTCCTCCAGCTTGGTCTTCTTGTAGAGCAGATTGGTGAAGTTTTCTACATCCGTATCCTTTTTCAGCTCCACCACGATACGGACGCCCTCCTTGGAGGACTGGTTGGAAATGTCGATGATATCGTTGGTCAGCTTGTTCTCGGCAAGCGCCGCGATGTCCTCAAGAAGCTTGCCGATGCCGGCGCCGATCATCGTGTAGGGGATCTCCGTGATCACCAGACGGATGTGACCGTTCTTCTCCGTTTCGGTCTCGACCTTGCCCCTGAGCCGCACCTTGCCGCTGCCCGTCTCATAGATCTGTTCCAGATCATCGGCGTTCATGACGATGCCGCCGGTGGGAAAATCCGGCCCCTGTACATAGCGCATGAGCTGAGAGACGCTCAGGTCGCTGTTCTTCATGAGAGCCACCTCGGCATCGATCACCTCGGCCAGATTGTGCGGCGGTGTCGAAGTCGCCATACCGACGGCGATGCCTTCCGATCCGTTGATGAGAAAATGCGGGATCTTGACCGGCAGGACCGAGGGTTCTCTTTCCGTCTCATCGAAATTGGGGATGAAATCCACGACATCCTTGTCGAGATCGGCGAGGAAGTGTTCCTGCGTGATCCGGGAGAGACGGGCTTCCGTGTAACGCATGGCGGCGGCGCCGTCGCCCTCGATGTTACCGAAGTTGCCGTGCCCGTCCACGAGCGGCAGCATCTTCTTGAAATCCTGTGCCATGACGACCAGACAGTCATAGATCGAACTGTCACCGTGCGGATGATATTTACCCATCGTGTCGCCGACGATACGGGCGCTCTTGCGGTAGGGCCGGTCATAGCGCAGCCCCAGCTCCGACATGTCATAGAGTGTGCGCCTCTGCACGGGCTTTAAGCCGTCCCGCACGTCCGGAAGCGCTCTGGCGACGATGACGCTCATCGCGTAGTCAATGAAGTTTTTCTGCATGACCTCGGAGTACTCGGTCTTGATGATCCTGTCTTCCATATCGTCCTTTTCATGGAAAGACGGTATGCATACTCTCGTTGCATACCGTCTCCGGTTTTCCTGGTTGTGTCATCCGTCAGGCAAAGAGTGCCGCGTTCTTCGTCTGCTCTTCCTCTTCCTGACGCTTCTGCATCATGATCTCCGCTGCAGTCAGCGTCTTGTTCTTGTTGACCTCGAGCATTTCCTCCGCGATGTCGGCGTCCTCGAGCGTGGACTGCGACGCCGTCAGATTCTGCGCCGACACGGCGTTGTTGGCAATGGTGTGATCCAGTCCGTTGGTCTGTGCCCCGGCAATGCTTCTGGCGGTCGCCACCTTTTCCATGGCCTTGTCGACCGAATCCAGATCAAAATTATCAAGAATGCTCACGCTGTTTCCGACCCCGAGAGACGCGGAATCGACCGCCGCGGTGCTGATCTCCTCCGTGGAGCCCTCGTTGTCCGCAAGAAGCGTGACGCTGCCGTCCTCGGTGAGCAGGGTCTTCTCATTGTACTGCGCCTGCTGAGAGACATCGTCGATGCCTTCCTTAAGCTGATCCGTCTCCGCCTGGATCGCCTGTTTGTCCTCGTCACTCATCAGGCCGCTGTTGGCGCGGATCGAAAGCTCGCGCATGCGCTGCAGATAGTCGTTGATGCCGTCCATACCGCCGTCAGCGATATAGAGAGCGGATCTGCCGGCCTGAAGATTCTGTCTGCCGACCTCGAATCCCTTGGCGGAATTCGCCAGTTTCTTTGCGATCGCCATCTCGGCGGCACCGTCCGAAGCCTGATTGACCTTCTTGCCGCTGGAAGCGTTGCGCATGTGCTTTGTCTGATCGCGCTGCGTCTGATACTGCTGAACATTGAATCTGTTTGCACCGATCCCGCCGACTCCGCTCATATCTTCCTTCCTTTCCCGGACAAGCGCGGCTTCCCTGCCGCGTCCGACAGAAACTTATAATTATTCAGATTATGACATAAGAACAGGGAAAAGTCAACCGTTACCGCGCCAGATCCTCGATGCAGATATCCAGATCGACGTTGCCTTCGATGCCGTCGACGTGTCCTTTGTCGGAATACTGCCAGTAGCTGTATTCGTAAGGGAAATAGGGCATCTCGTCATAGAACGCGTACCATTTTTTGATGTGCTCCAGCTGATCCATGTCCAGCATCATGAGAAACGCCTTGATGTTGCCGTAAAGCATCGGCTGATACCCCGCCTCCTGCACGCGGTTGCAGAAAGCGAGCACATTGGCCGTGTTCTGTTCAATGCTCTGCTCATTGGTCCTGGCGTCATCGGAATCCGACTGCTCGAAATCGAAGACGACCGGAAGCGTGATCTCAAAGGGGGCGAGCACATCGATCACATAGTCGGCCTCTTCGATCGCCTCCTCCTCACTGATCGCCTGCGTATAGAAATAGACGCCCACGTCCAGGCCGGCATCAAGAGCCCCCTTGACGTTTGCCTCGAACTGCGCATCCTCGATGAGCTTTCCCTCGGAGCTGCCGCGCGCACCGGCTCGGATGAAGGCAAAGCTCACGCCGTCCGCGGCGACCTTGTCCCAGTTGATCCTCCCCTGAAACCTCGATACATCGACACCCAGTGCGCCGGATACCGACGGATCCGCCCCGCGGTACAGCATCCGTCCGTTCTCATCAAGCTTCAGCTCGGACGGCTGCACGATCGCCTGCTTATAGCTGTCATTTCTCGGGAAGAAATAGAAACTGCCGCCGCTGCTGACGACCAGTTCATCGCTGAAGGTGCCGTAGAGATTGCGCAGGACCCAGGCAGTCGAACTGCCTTCGGCGAACTGGTCCTTGATCCAGGTGAGGATCCTGCCCGTTGTCTCCTTTTCTGCCCTTGCCCGCTCATTCTCGATCATGAGCGCAGCGTCCGCCTCGGTGATATAGCCCTCCGTTTCGATCCTCTCCAGTTTGTCCACACCCTCCCGGAGTTTTTCCTCGTCGCCCTGCATCACCTCGATCCGGAGCAGGAGAAATGCGCAGAAGGAAAGCGCCACCAGCGCGATGACGCTCAGAAAGATGATCGCCACCATGTTGCCGGCGCGCCTGGCACCGCGGCCGCTCTTTACGGGCCTGTCTTTTCCCGCGGGGGAAGAATTCATATGATCGTCCTCACGATCTTCGGAAGATAGCCTTTGCTCTCAAGCGCGGCGAGGATCTGATCCTTGTGATCCGTGCCGAAGGCCTCCAGTGTGATGCGCAGCTCCACCGCCGCATTGCGGTTGATGGAGACGAACTGATTGTGCTCGAGTTTGATGACATTGCCCCGTTCTTTCGCGATGATCTCCGCGACATGCTGCAGCTCGCCAGGACGGTCCGGCAGCAGGACCGACACGGTAAAGATCCTGTCTCTGCGGATGAGTCCCTGCTGCACCACCGAGGACATCGTGATCACATCCATGTTGCCGCCGGAGAGGATGCAGACCACCTTTTTCCTGGCACAATCCACCTGCTTCAGGGCGGCCACGGAGAGAAGGCCCGAATTCTCCACGACCATCTTGTGATTCTCGACCATATCCAGGAACGTGACCACCAGATCCTCATCCGGAACGGACACGAACTGATCGATGTTGGCTTTTACATAGGGGAAGATCTTCTCCCCCGGCGTTTTCACCGCCGTGCCGTCCGCGATCGTGCTGACGGAAGGCAGCGTCACGACATGACCGCGTTTGACGGAAGCCTGCATACAGGCAGCGCCCTCGGGTTCTACGCCGATGACACGGATCTTGGGATTCAGAAGCTTTGCCAGCGTGCTCACGCCGCAGGCCAGACCGCCGCCGCCGATCGGCACCAGGATCATGTCCACGGTCGGCAGCTCCTTGATGATCTCCATGGCGATCGTTCCCTGCCCCGTCGCGACCGTGAGATCGTCGAACGGATGGACAAAGGTCAGACCCTTTTCTTCCGCGAGTTCCAGCGCATAAGCGCAGGCCTCGTCATAGACATCCCCCTTCAGGATCACCTTGGCGCCCAGCGCCTTCGTGCGGTTTACCTTGATGAGCGGGGTCGTGGTGGGCATCACGATCGTCGCGGGCACCTTGTAGGCCTTGGCCGCATAGGCGACGCCCTGCGCATGATTGCCGGCAGAGGCGGTGATCAGACCGCGTTTCCGCTCCTCTTCGGACATGGTGGAGATCTTGTAATAGGCGCCGCGCACCTTGTAGGCGCCTGTGCGCTGCATGTTCTCGGGCTTGAGCCACACCTTGCCCTTTGTCATCGCGCTGAAATAGTCGCTGTAAACGAGCTTGGTCTCCTGCGTGACCTCGCTCACACGGTCACAGGCCTGTTCAAAGCGTTCCAGCGTCATCTCATTCTTCGGCTTTGCGGCGCTCTTTGTCTTTGCCGTGCTCTTTGCTTTCCCTGCGCTCTTTGCCCTTTTTTCCATACCGGTCACCTCTCAGGATGTCGAAAAGATCGCGTTCACATAGTCCTCGGGATCAAACGGCGCCATGTCGTCGATCCCCTCTCCGATCCCGATATACTTCACCGGGATCCCCAGCTCATTGACGATGGCGACGGCGATGCCGCCCTTCGCCGTTCCGTCGAGCTTGGTCAGGATGATCCCCGAAAGCTTTGCCACATCAAAGAACTCCCTGGCCTGAGAGAGCCCGTTCTGTCCGGTGGTCCCGTCCAGCACGATCATGTTCTCATGATTCCAGAACGGAAGCTCCTTGTCGATGATACGGTTCATCTTCTTCAGTTCTTCCATGAGGTTCTTTTTGTTGTGCAGACGCCCGGCGGTATCGATGATCAGCATATCGATGTTCCGCGCCTGTGCTGCGTGCACGGCGTCATAAACGACACTGGCCGGATCCGCGCCCTCCGCTCCGGTGATGATCGGCACACCGGCCCGTTCGGTCCACTCGGCGAGCTGCTCCGTCGCCGCCGCGCGATAGGTGTCCGCCGCAGCGACCAGCACATTCTTCCCGGCGTTCTTAAAGAGCTTCGCGAGCTTTCCGACCGAAGTGGTCTTGCCCGCCCCGTTCACGCCGATGACAAACAGCACGGTGCGGCCGTTCAGGAACACATAGGCCGTGGGCGGCATGGCCATCTGCTCTCTGATGTTTTCGATCAGAAGAGAACGGCAGTCCGCCGTCTGGCGCAGCTTCTGCTCCTCCACCTGTCTGCGGAGATTGTCCATGATGCGGCTCGTCGCGGCGATGCCGAGATCCGCCATGATCAGGCGCTCCTCCAGCTCCTCGTAGAAATCCTCGTCGATCTCGGAATTGCCGTAAAAGACATTGTCCAGATTCTCCGATACGGAGCTCCTGGTCTTGGAAAGCGATGCCTTGAGTCTTTTGAAGAAACCTTCCGCCATGGCCTATGTGATCTCCTTGTCGATCAGATCAACGCTGACAAGCGCCGAAACGCCCTTCTCCTGCATGGTGATGCCGTAGAGCCTGTCCGCGGACAGCATGGTGCCACGTCTATGGGTGATCACGATGAACTGGATCGATTTCGTCAGCTTGTGCAGATATCTGGCAAAGCGCACGACATTGTTCTCATCCAATGCCGCTTCGATCTCGTCCAGCAGACAGAACGGCGAGGGTTTCAGATTCTGGATCGCGAACAGCAGCGCGATGGCGGTCAGCGCCTTCTCGCCGCCGGACAGGACACTCATGTTCTGCAGGCGCTTCCCGGGAGGCTGTGCGATGATGCGGATACCGGCCACCAGGATGTCCTCGTCCTCGATCAGTTCGAGCCGTCCCGTACCGCCGCCGAACATCTCCTTGAAGACCTCGCCGAACTCCTTGTTGATGCGCGCAAACTCCGTGGTAAAGGTGTCCCGCATGTTCTGGTCGAGATCCTGGATGATCCTGTTCACCTCGCCTTCCGTCGTGACGAGGTCGTCGTACTGCCCCTTCTTTAAGGTGTATTCCTCATTGACAACGCGGTATTCCTCGATCGCGCCGACATTGACATCGCCGAGGCCCTTGATGGTGTTCTTCAGCGAGGAGATCTTTTTGCGCATGGCGCCGGCATCCGTCAGGCTCTCGTCCCTGAGCGCGGCGGCATCGGAAAGTGTGATCTCGTATTCGCTCCACATGTAGCTGATCTGTGCTTCCAGCGAACTCTGCAGCTGGTCACGCCGCAGGGCAAGCCTTGCGATCTCGGCATCGAGCGCGTTTTTCTTCTCGGCCAGTTCCTCGCGCTTCGCAAACAGCTCCTTCTGTCCCGCCTGCAGCTTCTCCCGCTCTTCGATCATCGCGGCGTATTTCTCGCCGGCTTCCTTTTCGGCGACAAAGGAGGCTTCGATCGTCTCCTGGATCTTTTGGATATCCTGCTTGTTCTGTTCCAGTGTGCGCGCGTTGTCGGCAACGGAATCCTCGAGTTCCTTTAAGCTGTTCTCGCTCTCCTCGATCTCGCTGTTGATACGTGCGACATTTTCCGCCTCGAATTCCACGCGCTGCGAGATCTTCTCGATCTCGATATCCCAGGCCTGTACCTGATTTCCGGCCTCGTCCTCCTGTGTGAGGAGTTCTGCCAGTGCTTCCTGCTGCTTCTTCGTCTCCTCCGCGCAGCGCTCCTCGATCTCCTGCGAGTCTGCCAGCGCCTTTTCCGCATCTTCCCGCTCTTTGTTCAGATCGTTCAGACGCCCGGAGATATCCTGATTTTCCGATTTCAGGCCGGCATAGGTGTCCGCCTCGCTCTTCTTCTTTTCCTCTTCATTCTGAATGCGCAGCTTCGCAGCGTTCTGCTCAAGAAGCTTCGTCTGCTGGAGCATGCGGTTCTGTTCCAGTCTGGCACGCACATCGTTGCGCTCACGCTTGGTATCATCGATGACCTGCTGGGCCTTCTCGATCTCCTCCTGTGCTTCCGCAACGTGCTTCTCCAGTTCCTCGATCTCCCGGCGTCTGCCAAGAAGATTGCTGTTGTTCTTGAACGCGCCGCCGCTGATCGCACCGCCGGGCGTCAGCAGTTCGCCGTCGATCGTGACCATCCGGATCCCGTAGTGATATTTCCTCGCGATCGCGAGCGCATGATCCACATGATCGATGACCACGATGCGTCCGAGCAGGGATCTCGCCACATCACGGTATTTTTTGTCGGTCTCGGCGAGTTCATCGGCCATGCCGACGACGCCCTTCTCTTTCAACACCTCCGGTGTCTTGAATTCCTGCGGCTCCTTGATCGATGTGAGCGGCAGGAAGGTCGCACGCCCGGCCTTCTCCTTTTTCAGGATATCGATCATCGCCTTGGCGGCATCCTCATCGACCGTCACGACATTCTGGATATTGCCGCCGAGTGCCGTCTCTATCGCCGTCTCGTATTTCTTCTCCGTGCGGATGATGTCCGCGACAACGCCCACGATGCCGCTGGACTTGTTGTGCTTCTTTTCGTCCATCACGCGTCGGACGCTCCCGCCATAACCTTCATAGCGCTCCGTCAGGTTTCTGAGCGCTTCCAGTTTGGAATTCTCCGCATGGAACCGCTCCTGTGCGGCACGGAGCCCCGCATCCGCGTCGGTCAGGCGCTCCTTGAACTCCGCCTGCTTCTTATCGAGGTCCTTTTCCTCTTCCAGCATGTCGGCAAGCTCGCCGGCGATGCGCTCAAAATCCGCCTCCAGCTCTTTGATCGTCTCCTGATAGCGGCTCTCCTCGGATTCCGCCTGCAAGAGGCGCGAAGTCAGCTCGGATCTGCGCTTGTTGATCTCCTCCTGCCTCGTCTGCAGAGCGGAAAGTCTGGACTGGATCTCCGCGCGCTCATTGAGTGCCGCATACTTGCGGGCGTTCGTCTCATCGATCGCGTGGTTCATGGCCTGACGTCTGTCACTGATCTTTGCCAGTGCCTCCGCCGCATCCGTGCGCTTCTTCCTGAGCTCGCCGGCCTCCTCGTCGATCGACTTTTTCTTTTCCAGCAGTTCGTCGCGGAGGGCGCACTTCTCGTCGATCTGCTTCTTCACATCGGCGATCCGGTTCCGGAAATGCTCCTCATCGGCACCGCCGTGCTCGATCCGTGCCTTCAGCACGTTGATCTCGCCCTGCAGCTTTTCTCTGGTCACGGAAGCGTCATTTTTGGAGGCGCTCGCCTGATCGATCGAGGCGTTCAGTTCCTCGACCTTTTTCAGGAGCTCCTCGTGCTCATTCTTCGCTTCTTCATAGAGCTCGCTCGTCTCGTCAAAATCCGACACCGCGATCTCGTGCTTTTTGGAGAAATCATCGATCTGCGCGCGCACCTGCGCGTTTTCCACGAGGAACAGATTGACATCCATCGTCTTTAATTCCTCGCGGGTCTTCAAGTAGACATGCGCCTTTTCCGACTGGTTCTTTAACGGCTCGATGCGCGTCTCCAGAACGGAGAGGATATCATTGAGTCTTGTCATGCCGAGCTTGACATTGTCCAGTTTCTTTAAGGCCGCTTCCTTGCGCACCTTGAACTTGACGATGCCGGCCGCCTCATCGAACAGCGCGCGGCGATCCTCTGGCTTGCTGGAGAGGATCTGGTCGATCTGTCCCTGTCCGATGATCGAATAGCCCTCCTTGCCGATACCGGTGTCGTAGAAGAGCTCATTGACATCCTTTAAACGGCAGATGTTGCCGTTGATGCGGTATTCGCTCTCGCCCGAACGGTAGAGACGTCGGGAGACCGTCACCTCATCATATTCGATCGCCAGTGCCTTGTCGGAATTGTCCAGCGTGATTGCCACATAGGCATAGCCTAACGGCTTTCTGAGCTCCGTACCGGAGAATATGACATCCTGCATCGACGCACCGCGCAGCTGCTTGATGCGCTGCTCGCCGAGAACCCAGCGCACGGCATCCGCCACATTGGATTTGCCGCTGCCGTTGGGGCCCACGATCGCCGTGATGCCGTTCTGAAACTCCAGATTGATCTTGTTGGCAAAGGATTTGAAACCCTGAATTTCGATGCTTTTTAAGTACATGGAACCGAATCTTTCTTCTCATTGAGCTTGAGGATGGCCTGATACGCCGCCTTCTGCTCGGCGATCTTCTTGCTCGTGCCCTCGCCCTCGCCCATTTTTTCCTGACCGATCAGAACCTCGCAGGTAAAGATCCGCCGGTGCTCCGGTCCCTTTTCGCCCACGATCCTGTAGGTGAGCGCGGGAAGCTTTCTTCCCTGCACGGTCTCCTGCAGGATGGTCTTCGCGTCATAGAACAGCTGCAGCTGCTCCCTGTTTTCCAATATGAACCGGAGAATGAAATCCCGCGATCTTTCAAAGCCGCCGTCCAAATAGATCGCACCGGCAACAGCCTCCATGACATCCGCAAGGATCGCTTCCCGCTCGCGGCCGCCGGAAGCCTCTTCGCCGTGGCCCAGGAGCAGATGCTCCCCGACCCCGATCTCCCTCGCGCAATGGGACAGCGCCGCCTCACAGACCATTGAGGCGCGCTTCTTCGTCAGCTCGCCCTCTTTAAGATCCGGAAAACGGTGGAAGAGAAAATCGCTCGCCACCACCTCGAGAACCGCATCTCCGAGAAACTCCAGACGCTCATAGTCAGGGAACGCGGCATCCCTCTGCTCGTTGGCATAGGAAGAATGCGTGAACGCCCTTGTCAGAAGCGCAGGATCGGAAAACCGGTAGCCGATGCGCTCTTCAAACGCTTTCAGCCCGGTATCCGGCTTTATGTCTTTGTCCTTGTTGTCGTTCTTCTTTCCCATATCCTTACTTTCCGGCGTTTTTGATCATCGCGGCAGCCTCACCGACCGTCGTGATCTTCGTCGCTTCCTCCTGGGGCACCTGGATATCGAACTCATCCTGGATCTGCATGATGATCTCCAGAATGTCGAGGGAATCCGCAGCGAGATCCTCCACGAAGGTCGTCTCCTCCGTGATCTCGTTGGGGTCCGCCCCCAGCACCTCAGCAATGATCTTTTTGAGTTTTTCCATTTCCATGTCTGAAACCTCCGCGCGTTGTCTGAAACTGCCGATCTCTATCGATCCTTATTCCTTTACTGCGAGAGCGTCCTCGATCTGCTCCCTGATCCTCATCTGCCTGAACGTCACGCACTGCAGGATGGAATTCTTCACTTCCGCTTCCGTGGCGCTTCCGTGCGTTTTGACCACAAGGCCTTTCAGCCCCAGCATCGGTGCGCCGCCGTACCGTTTCATGTCAAAGACGCCGAGAGACTCCTTGACGGCGGGAAGAGCCAATGCCGCACCGATCTTGCTGCGCAGGTTCTTCGTGAATCCCTGCTTCAACAGATGGAGCGCCGTCCTGCCGACACCCTCATACATCTTGAGCACCACATTGCCGGTAAACGCCTCACACACGAGAACATCCGCAGCGCCGGCGGCGATATCGCGTGCCTCCGCACTGCCGATGAAATTGATGTCCGGACAGGCCTTGAGAAGCGGAAAAGTCTCCTTAACCAGTGCGTTGCCCTTCTCCTCCTCCGCGCCGATATTGACGATGGCGACCGTCGGTTTTTCTTTTTTCATGGTGTTCTTATAGTAGACACTGCCCATTCTGGCAAACTGCACAAGAGCGGACGGTCTCGCGTCCACATTGGCACCGCAGTCGATCAGAAGGGAGGTTCCCTTCTCCGTGGGGATAAAAGGTGCGAGCGGTGCGCGCTCCACGCCCTTGATGCGTCCCACGATCGTCTGTCCGCCGACCAGCGTCGCGCCGGTAGAACCCGCGCTCACATAGGCGTCGGCTTCCCCGTTTCTGACCATCTGCATGGCTTTCACGATCGAGGAGTCCCGCTTGGACATGATCGCCGCCACGGGCGGCTCCGCCATCTCGATCACCTCGGTGGCATGCACGATATGCAGCCGCTCCGCTTCCCGCGCTTTCCCGCGGTCAAACCGGCAGGCCGCGAGCGCACTGTTGATCTGAGCCTCCTTACCGACGAGGAACAGCTCCACATCGGCATTCTCTTCCAGCGCCCGGACAGCCCCCTTGACGATCTCTCCCGGTGCATTGTCGCCGCCCATGGCGTCGACCGCAACCCGCACTTTATCTGCCATGATCACAATTCTCCCATCATCAGTGATAGCCTGTTCAATATACACGAAAAGGGCGAAAAAGTCAAAGCAAACCTTTTCACAAAAAAGACCTCCCCGCTTCCGGAGAGGTCTGTTTCTTCTGTCTTGTGAATCTTATGCTTCGGTGGAAACGACGCTCTTGTTCTGATAGTAGCCGCAGGTCTTGCAGACCTTATGGGGCTCCATCAGCGCACCGCAATGGCTGCACTTGACAAGTGTCGGCGCCTTCATCTTCCAGTTTGCTCTTCTCTGATCCCTGTGTCCCTTGGACGATTTGTTTTTCGGACAGATCGACATGATGTAACCTCCTTGCTTTCAACACGCGCCCATGGGGCCGTTTTCATCTCATATCCGACAATTGTGCGCCCTCAACGCGCGCGGAAATGATTATAACGCCAATCCCGCAGGATTGTCAACTGTTTTTTCTCACGCGCAGAGTGCCGCCGTATCCCGTGCGATGGCAAGTTCCTCGTTGGTGGGCACGACCATCACGCGGACCGCGGAATCCGGCGTGGAGATCGTCCGCTCCTTGCCGTGCACATCGTTGGCGGCCTCATCCAGACGGATGCCGAGGAAGCCCAGTCGTTTTAACACAAGACTGCGCACCAGCGGACTGTTCTCGCCAACACCCGCCGTGAAGCAGATGCAGTCCACGCCGTCCATCGCCGCCGCATAGGAGCCGATATACTTGGTCACCCGGTAGGCAAATCCCATGATCGCGCGCGTGGCGCCGGCATCCCCCTTGTTATAACCCGCCTCCAGATCGCGGAAATCCGAGGAGAGATTGCCGGAGAGACCGAAGACGCCGGACTGTTTGTTCAGCGCGTTCATGATGTCCTTAAGATCCCTGCCGTCCCGGCCGTTGAGATACTCGATGACCGCGGGATCGATATCGCCGCTGCGCGTGCCCATGATGAGGCCCTCGAGCGGAGTCAGTCCCATCGACGTGTCGATGCATTTTCCGTTCTTGACCGCAGAGATGCTCGCACCGTTCCCCAGGTGGCAGACGATGGTCTTCAGACTCTCATAGGGCTTTCCGATGATCTCGGCCGCGCGCTTCGATACATAGGCATGGCTCGTGCCGTGGAATCCGTAGCGGCGCACCTTGTATTTTTCATAGAAGCTGTAGGGCAGGCCGTAAAGATAAGCCTCCTCCGGCATGGTCTGATGAAAGGCCGTGTCGAAGACCGCCACCATCGGCACACCGGGCATCGCTTTCTGGCAGGCGCGCACACCGATCAGATTGGCCGGATTGTGCAGAGGCGCGAGATCCGAAACCTCTTCGATCGCACGGATCACTTCGTCATCGATGCGGACCGACTTGGTAAAGGATTCCCCGCCGTGGACAATGCGATGGCCGACCGCGTCGATCTCGGAAAGCGCTTTGACAACGCCCGTCGCGGGATCGGTCAGTGCCTCGATCACCAACTCGATCGCCTTGTTGTGATCCGGCATCGGGATCTCCTTCACGATCTTGTCCTTGCCGGCCGGTGTGAAATTGATGACGCTGCCGTCGATCCCGATCCGCTCGCAGAGCCCCTTGCCAAGCGCCTCCTCGGTGACGGAATCGATGAGCTGGAATTTCAGGGATGAACTTCCGCAGTTGATGACCAGAATTTTCATGGGTGCCTCCTTAATAAAATGATTTTATTCAACATCCTGCGCCTGAACAGCCGTCAGTGCAACGACGCCGACGATATCCTGCCACGAGCAGCCGCGTGAGAGATCGTTGACCGGACGGGCAATGCCCTGCAGCATCGGTCCGTAGGCGTCGGCACCGCCGAGGCGCTGCACCAGCTTGTAACCGATATTGCCGGCATCCAGATTGGGGAAGATCAGCACGTTGGCATGACCGGCGACTTCGCTCCCCGGTGCTTTGAGCTTTGCAACCTCAGGCACGATCGCGGCATCCAGCTGCAGTTCGCCGTCAACCTTGAGATCCGGGAAAAGCTCATGCGCGATGCGGTTGGCCTCCACGACCTTGTCGACCAGCGCGTGTTTCGCGCTTCCCTTCGTGGAATGAGACAGGAGCGCCACGCACGGTTCGCCGCCGATGAGCTGGCGGAAGCTGCGCGCGCTGGACTCGGCGATATAGGCGAGTTCCTCGCTGGTCGGATCCTGATTCAGACCGGAGTCGGCAAAGATGAAGGCGCCGTCCTCACCGTAATCGGAATGCGGCACATCCACGACAAAGAAACCGGAGACCATCTTGACGCCGGGGGCTGTCTTGAGGATCTGCAGCGCGGGACGAAGCGTATCCGCCGTCGGATGATTGGCTCCGGCCACGAGACCGTCCGCGATGCCTGCCTTGACCAGCATGACGCCGTAATAGATGTTGTTCGTGGAAAGCAGCTCTCTGGCCTTTTCCTCCGTCATGCCCTTGGCTTCACGGAGTTTGAACAGGAGCTTGACATAGCTCTCGAAATTGGGATCGGTCTCCGGATCGATGATCATCGTCCGTGCGAAATGCACATGCATGCGGTCGGCATCGGAATTGATCTTCTGCTCGTTACCGATCAGGATCAGATTGGCGAGATCTTCACGCAGGATCTGTGCCGCCGCGAGGATCGTGCGCTCATCGTCTGTCTCCGGCAGCACGATCGTCTTCCGATCCTGTTTGGCTTTTTCTTTGATTCTGTCGATATAGGACATTGGTATACTCCCTTCGGAAAAAACAAAAGAAACAGAAAAATTATACATCAGAACGGTTGAGAATTCCATCAAAAAATGTGTAAAATCTTCTCATGAAAACAGCGGCGATCATCGCGGAATGCAATCCGCTTCATAACGGACACGCCTTTCTGTTCTCCCGGGCCAGGGAAGAAACCGGCGCCGATGCCCTCCTCGTCTTCATGAGCGGCGATTTTGTCCAGCGCGGCGAGCCCGCCCTGCTGGACAAGCACCGGCGTGCCCGCATGGCACTGGAAGCCGGCGCCGATCTGGTGTTCATGCTGCCGACGGTCTATACGGTCGCTCCGGCGGAGATCTTCGCCCGCGGCGCCGTCCTGACGATCGATGTCACAGGGATCGCGGACCGGCTCGTTTTCGGCAGCGAATCCGGTGATCTGGATCTGCTTCGGGAAGCGGCCGCGCTCCCGCCCGCCGATCCGGAACTTCACGAACAGCTTCTCGCCGCCATGCGTGAAGGCACAAACTATCCGCGCGCGATGAAGCAGGCGATCACCGCGGTCCGCCCGGATTCGACAGCGCTCGCGGATCTGATCGATCACCCGAACAATCTCCTCGGCATCGAATATCTGCGGAGCATTACGCTGCTGCGTTCCTCTCTACGCCCCCTGACCATCCCGCGCGTGCCGCCCTCCGGCACCGTCACGAGCGCACAGGCGATCCGCACGGCACTCAGGGAAGGCCGCGACGCATCCGCATTCCCGGAGGCCTTTCTTCCGCCCGCCTCTCTTAAGGAGATCCGGGAGGTTCTGTCGTCCGACACGGAACAGCTCGTGTTTACCGATGCGCTGGATGACATGCTCCGCTATCGTCTGACCATGTGCGATCCGGAAACCCTCGCCGCGACCGGTGACATCAGCGGAGATCTCGCACACCGGATCCTGAACACGCGCCGCTCCTGCACGGGCTTCGAAGACTATGCCGCTCTGCTTAGGGTCAAAGCCTTCACGCTCGCCCGCATCCGCCGCTCGCTCATGCAGCTTTTGCTCGACTTAAGACGCGCGGATCGCGACCGCTTTCTGGAAAACCGGTGTACCGCGCTGCGCGTGCTCGGATTCAGGGAGACGGCAAGGCCCCTTCTCCGGGAGATCGGCGCGCGAAAAGACCCGCGGATCCCGCTCATCGTGCGCGGCGCGGATCATGCCGTTTCCGATGACCTGACCGCGCGCCTCATCGCCATCGATCAGCGCGCCGGCGCGCTCTACAACAGGCTTTCGTCGCCCGACAGCGCCGGGAAAAGCGAAGAAGAAAAGCCGCCCGTGATTTTTTAGGATTTTCCTCTTGAAATTCCGTTTTCCTTATGCTACTATGCAATAGTGTTTTGGGGTCGTAGCTCAGTTGGGAGAGCGCAGCGTTCGCAACGCTGAGGTCAAGGGTTCGATCCCCTCCGGCTCCATTTGGATCGTTTCACTTTTTACAAGGAGGAACAGATATGCCCAAAACAAAGACCGCTGCAAAGGCCAAGAAGCCTGCCGCAAAGAAGAGCGCAACAAAGAATCCCACGATCAACAGCAACGCGTTCAAGTCCAGCGTCATGCTGCAGTATGGCGAGAAATCCGTTCCCTACGACGATCTGGTCGCCAAGGTCAAGGACATCTGGACCAACGCTCTCGGGCGCAAGATCATCGATATCGACAATGTCGATCTCTACATCAAGCCCGAAGAGAACAAAGTCTATTATGTTGTGAACGGCAGCGAAAGCGGCGACTTCGATCTTTGATCAGTACTCCACTTTCATCAGACACAAACCTTCCGGCGGGGCTGTAGGCCCCGCCATTTTTCTGTCTCCCGCTTCGAGGATACGCATGACCTGCGCGGGTTCCATCCGCCCGAAGCCGACTTCCAGAAGCGTCCCCGTCAGGATCCGCACCATGTTCTGCAAAAAACCGTTCCCGTGAAAATACAGACGGATGATCTCCCCCTGTTCTTTGATCTCGATCCTGTCCACCGTCCGCACCGTGCTCTTCTTCATCCGCGGATTCGCGCAGAAGCTTTTGAAATCATGTGTGCCGATGAGACACGCCGCGGCCTCCCGCATGGCCGGAACATCCGGCACGCCGTCCAGGACCGTCAGATACTTTCTCTCAAACACCGGCTTCTTCGCCCCGCACCAGAGGCTGTAGCAGTAAAGCTTTCCGACGGCATTGTAGCGCGCGTGAAAACGCGGTGACGCGAACACCACCCGGTCGATCCCGATATCGTCGGGGAGATAACGATTGCAATAGGCCAGGATCTCCTCCTCCGTCATCTCCGTGTCCGCGTGTACATTGGCGACCATGGCACGCGCGTGCACACCGGCATCCGTCCGCCCGGCTCCCGTGATCAGCGGGATCTCTCCCTCCGACAGCGACAGCATCCGGGCCAGCACCTGCTCCAGCTTTCCCTGGATCGTCATCGGCGTATCCGGCTGGTGTTCCCACCCGAAATACCGCGTTCCGTCATAACGTATCAGCAGTTTGATGTTGCGTTCCATAAGATCATCCGTGCGAATTTAGATTCTCTTTGTTAACAGATTCTTTACATTTCCAACATTCTTTCGACATTTTCGATTGTTAAGATAATTTCAACAGAGAGAGATAAAAAGCTTTTTCTTCATAACAGCCGGATCGGCGCAAGCCGTTCCGGCTTCCTCCCTTCTATGGGGACTTTTTCACGGAAATCGTTCAGAGCGCTGCGCCGAGCAGTCCCATCCCGGCGTCCTTCGCATCCCCCGCGACCGCGTCGGCGAGCCATCTGGCCATGGAGACACCCTCCCTGTTCGGCAGGTAGAAGATCTTCTCCCGCACGCATGTGTGCGCCGTTCCGCCCTTCATGCCACGCTTCATCACCATCAGATTCGGAAACTCATTGATATAAAAGGTGAACGCCGGCGTGATCTCCCGAAGAGAACGCAGCATCTCGACAAACTGTTCATAAAAGGTCTCCTGCACCTCGGCATCCGAAGTGAACTCCTTGTGGACGACATCGTTGTAATAGGCGCTCAGGAGATAATCGTGCGTCGAGCACGCGTAGAGATAGCGGAAACTGTCGCCCTTCTTCGCATAGAGACGCCGGTACCAGTCCAGCGTGATGTTGGGCGTCCGGATCGCCTGCCAGATGTCATCGGCGGTATGCCAGAGATCGCGCGCGGTCTCCTGCCAGTGATCATAGAGAAGCTGCCCGCTGTCGGAGAAACAGGTCACATCATGACAGTCGGGATACCAGTTGTCCGCAACCTCTGCGGCCAGCGCCGGCACGGCGAATGCGCCTGCACTGTCCCCGGCGATCAGGAGTTTTTTGGGCGCGGGAAAATATGCTTTGGCCTTTTCCATCGCCGCGAGGAAATTCCGGTAGCCGTGAAAATGCACCACACCGGATTCCCCCGTATCCTTGTCCGTGTAGGCATAGTCATTGTCCCCCACGTGAAAATCCCCCGTGGTATAGGTGATGATCACAAAGCTCCAGTCCTCGAACGGATTGGCTTCATTTCCCGTCTCCGTGATGCCGATATTGATGTTTATGATCTGGGTGAAAGGACGCAGATTGTTCCAGTAGAAATTCGGCAGCCCCGCGGCCACCTTGCCGCCGGTGACGGGACGCGCCGCCGTAAAGGCATTCCAGGCGACACCGCCGCCGGAGAAGAACACCACCAGCTTGTCCGCGTGCGCGGCCTTCAGATAGATGTGATATGCCGAGCCGTCCCCCGAGAGCCCCTCCGCGAGCGGCACGCGGTACCAGACGCGCGGATAGGCCATCGCGCCCTCTTCCAGCACAGGCGCTTCATGGCCGTTCTCTATGATCTTCTGCCCGATCCGTTCCTCGACGAAATCGCCGACGCGATAGGCAAAGGCGAGGCCGCGGCTCAAGTTCAGCAGATTGGTCGTGTTCTTTTCCATCACTCTCCCGCTCCGCTTCTACAGATGCAGTGTCTTCTCCGTCGCATTGCGGAAATCCTGGAACAGAAAAATAAACTCGGCAAGAACGAACAGCAGCATGGACGCCATGACGATGACCGCAAACCACGGATGCGGATTGCTGTCACGGATGATGAAGATCACCTGGAAAAACGAGAGTACCTCCGCCGTGATCAGATACATCAGGTATTCTCCGATCCGCAGCCGCATGGCTTTGGCCACGATGAAGACCGTGATGACGAGAGAAAGGAACAGGGCCGGGATCACCCAGGCGACGGACCAGCCGTGCCGCCCGGTGGCAATGTCGATCAGGAGATTTAACACCATCGCGATATAGACCTCCGCGGAGATCAGCTTCAGCACATTGTAACGGTAGGCCATCGTGATGATGAGTCCCGCGAGCCCGAGCGGTGCCCAGAGCATGACCGCACTGGTCCACGCCGCCTGCGGCCCAAGCAGATAGCGGATCGTCCCCATGACCACAAACAGGGCACAGAACGCAAACAGCGCCGACTTGAAGACCATGCGCGACGTGTATTTCCGCTGCGGCAGAACGGGAAACGCCGGATCCTCCGGCGCGCCGGACAACTCCCCGCCGCAGAGCGGGCAGCTCGCCTTGTTTCCTCTGATCTTTACATGACAGTTTTCGCAGATGTACATATTGTCCTCACCGGGTGTTCTGCACGCTATGCATCGTGATCATTTGTGGCGACCACCGCCTCGATCCCGCGCTCGTGGAGCTTTCTGTAGAATGCGCGCATGACCTGATGCGTCGCGATCCCCGAAGCCCAGCCGAAGGTCATCTTGTCGCCAAAGGTCGCGATCGTGATCTGGGCGCTCGGCGCGGTCGTGAACGCGGAGAAATAGTTGATGAAGGGGGTCAGTGCCTCCGGCATCTCGACCCGTCCCATATTGGACACGGAACAGGTGACGCCCATCTGGGAGATCTTGGAAAAGCCCTGCACGCCGAGATCCTTGAGGATGAGCGGGAGCACCTTGATCGCCGCGTTGTGTTCCAGTGCCGCATAGGAGCTCATCGTCTTCCTGATCCGTTCCTCGGAGAGCTGACGGGCAAAGGATTCCCTGACACTGTCAATGATCTCGTGCAGGTCACCGCTGTAGTCGCGGGGCAGAAAACGGATCACGATCACCCCGAAGAAATTGCGGTTGGTGCTGGACGGGAAGTACTGCCGCAGATTCACCGGCACGGAGATCACGACATCCTTGCGGGTTCTCTCGCGCATGTTCATCCCGTCGATGATCGCCTCGATGTAGAGCGCGGCCGACAGGATACCGACCGTGGTTTCATACCGGTGCGCCAGATCGACAAAGGCTTTCGTGGAGATCACACCCTCCACCAGATGGTTCTCCATGTTGTCGTCGCGCGGTCCCTTCAGACGGAAGGCCCAGTGAAAGCTCATGCTCCTTAACTGTGCAAGCCCTCTCCCCTTGGTGTAGTAATGATTGAAGGCATCTCTGACATTTTCCTCTTCCGTCATGCCGAGAAGCTCTCTGTCATCGGTCCCGGTCTCCGGGTGCTTCAGGATGAGATAGTTTGTGACCAGACGCCGGAAGAACACAAACGCGCCCGTTCCGTCCGCCAGCACATGGTACATCTCCATGTTCAGGCGTTTCCCGAAATAATTGACGCGATAGAGCAGATCCTTTTTGCCGGGAAGGTACAGCGCCTGACAGGCGGGCAGATCATCCTCGCGCACCGTGACCCGCTTCTCGCTCTCCTCCAGATAGTACCAGAACAGACCCTTGCGCAGGATGCTGTTGAAATAGGGGAAGGACTTGACCGTCCTGTCCAGTGCCTCCTGCAGACAGGCGGGATCGACCTCCTCATGCAGCTCGCAGCAGATGCGGAACACGCGCGTGTTGGCAAAATGCGTCGTCGAAGGGATCATCTTCGCCGCGTTATCGAGCTTATACCATTTTTTCTTTGTCGCGTTCATGTCTGTCAATACATCCTGTCCGTATGTGTCTGCCGGTGATCAGACGATCTCAGCGACCACCTCGCCGTCATGGGCGGCGACCGTGTCGATAACCTCTTCCAGCGTGATGAAGCGTCTGTCCTTGATGAATTTGAGCATCTGCGGTGTGAAACGCATCGTGATGCCGGCGACTTCCAGCGTCTCATTGGCCTTGTCCCGAATGCGTTCGCACACAACGAGCGGATCCTGTACCATGCTCTTTGTAAAGATCCGATACAGCGTTGCCAGCGTGTTCACGATCCCGAGGAGATTCCGGTCCTCGGAAACATCGATCGAAAACGGCGCATGGAGCTCGGCGTATTTCACGCGTTTGCAGTAGCCGTATTCACAGTCCAGATGCACCGCCTCTCCGGTCTCCTCCAGACTTGTCATCCAGACCTCACTGCCGCGCACATAAACCTCTTTGACCGTAAAGGACGAGCCGCCGATCGGAAAGGTGCACGACTCACAGCCCACCAGCACCAGATTGGCGGCCGCGTCGGCCGGTGCAGTCTCATAGGCTTCCTTTTCCCTGTCCCGCTCCTCTTCGCGCTGTGCCTCTTGCGCTTTCAGCCGCTCGAAGACGCCGGGATCCTGCGCGGGCTTCTCTTGCGTTTCGCGTGACGGGATATCCGCAGACTCTTCATTGTCCCCCATAAGTGCACCGCCTGTCAACCGTCTGGTGAGCGGAAGGACGGCAAAGGTGTTCTCAGGATACTCAAAGGGACCGCAGGTGGTCCTGAGGCCGCGGTGTCTGCCGTGATGATCAAGGTCAAACAGGATCTCGCTCCCGTCCGGCGCCTCAAAGCGCTGCTCCGGTTCAAACGCTTCTCCGAGCGCACTGCCCGTGATCCGCGCGCAGTGATCCGCAGGCAGATGACGGTACAGATCCGTCACCAGGGACAGACCGTCGGGATCATCCTTCAGTTCCAGCGTGACGTGCTCATCGATCACACAGGCATCGGTCTCCCCGTCAAAGGGCATGGCGCCGTTGAAATACACATTGCCGCGCGCCTCCACCGGCAGATGATCGTAGTAGACATCCCGGTTGACCTCCATCGCCGCCCGGCCGGTCTCCGTATCCGGCGAAAAGCGGGCGAAGTACGCATCCGGCGCGGGATATCCGTCATAGGGTTTGGTTCCGACAAGGAGCTGCTGTCCGTCCTGTCCCTTTTGCGAAGCGTCCGCCGGATCTTTCTGCACGAACAGATTGTTGATGAACCGCGCGTCCCCGTGCAGGATCGTCATGAACCCGGCGATCGCCGTGCTGTGCGGCACGTGGTAGGGCGTGTAACGCGGCGTGGAAAAACGCACGCCCCGGTTGTCGGTTCCCTGCCCCACATCGGTAAAGGCACCGGCGATCAGGTTGTGCACAAAGGCGATCCCCTGTGTGCAGAGCTTCGCGGCGTGCGCCGACAGGAGCAGATTGTTGTCGACAAGCGTCGGACCGTGGGACACCTCGATGAAGAGATCCTCACCGAAAGCCGGATCCTCGTCAAAGGTACCGAACGGCATGTTGTCATGGAACAGATTCGCGGAAACCCTCGTCCCCTGCGCTTGCCAGTCGAGCCACAGACCCCGTGTGCAGTGATGAATGTGATTCCGCGTGATCTGCGTGTCGATCGCCGCGTGAAGTTTGATCCCGGCGATCTCCGCGCCCATGATATCCCGGCGGTTGTTGATATGATGGATGTGATTGTCCTCGATCACGCTGAACGCGCCACCCATGTGTCCGACGATCCCCGCCTGGCCGCAGTCATGGATCTCGCAGCCGCGCACCGTGTGGGAGCCGATCCGTTCTTTCGTCCAGCCTTCGTTGACCGCCTGACAGACCGCGTCCCGCTCCGTCTGCGTGCCGTGTTTGATCCGCTTCACGGACCATTTGTTCTCATTGTCCGGCTGCAGGTATTTTCCCAGACTGATGCCCGCGCAGCGGGAATGTGCGATCTCGCACCCCTCGATCACCCAGCCCTTTGCCCAGTGCGGTCCGACGGCGCCGTCCTGATAGGCCGTCGGCGGTGCCCACTGCGTCGCCGCTTTGGTAAAGACAAAACCCGATACGGTGATATAGTCGATCCCGTTCTCCCCGGGCATAAAGCAATTGTGCCGGACAGCCGCTTCCACGACGGCGCGGTTCGGATCCTTTCCGCCAAAGGAGGCGGTGATCACATGCGTTTCGTTCTCGTGCGCGACATGCCAGCCGCCGGCTGGCACAGACGGATCATCCGTCTCCTGCAGCGGTTCCCCGTCGATAAAGAGCATCGCCGTGTGCAGCGGTTTATCCATGCGGATCCAGTCACCGGCAAGAAGGGTGAGAAAAGGATCCTGACCGTCAAACACGGAAAACGGAAGCCTGATCCGATACAGCGGACTGCCGGCGGGATCTGCTTCTCCCGTCGCCACCCATCCGCTGAAGACCTCCGCGCCCGTGACGATCGCTTTGCCGGGATGCTCCGCACGGAAAACGATCGGACGTTCCTTCGTCCCCGGCCGGACGGGACGGACATGCTCTCTGTAGACACCGTCCGCGACCAGCACAACATCACCGGGACGCGCCGCATCGGCAGCCTCCTGTATGGTGAGGAACGGCCGCATCTTCGACCCGTTTCCGGTCATTTCCGCATTGGCCGACACATAAATGGTCATAACGTCACCCTCTCATCCGACAAAAACATGCACCAGGATCCCCGCGAGGATCATGCCGCCGATGACGATCATACAGGCTTTGGGATCGAATCTCACAGCAGATCCCCTCCGTAGATCTTCTCGATATGCTCTCTTGCCGCCACGGCGTTTTCCGTCGTCGTGTTCTCCAGCGTGGCCTGGATCCACGGCTTTTTGTGTTTTGCGAATTTCAGGACTGCGCGGTAATCCATCTCCCCGAGACCGCAGGCACAGGCATGCAGCTCGCCGCTGCCGTCCGCGGCCGGCACATAATCCTTTAAATGGATCATCGCGATGTCATCTCCCAGCAGTTCGATCGCCCGGCGGATGACTTCAAAGCGCTGCTCCAGATTGTCCCCGTGCAGAAGGTTCACCGGATCAAAGATGATCTGCAGATTGGGCGAGGCGACCGTATCGAGGACCTCTCTGGCCACCTCGGGGTTCCAGACGATGTGCTTGTAGACAGGCTCAATGGCCAGGATGACGCCGAACTTTTCCGCCGTCTGTGTCACCCGCTTCAGATTCTCGATCAGCGTGCGTAGCGCCTTCGGCGAATGGCAGCTCTCCCGGTCATAGCGGTAATCCTTGTTCGGCGCCCCGGTCTCCGTCCCGACCATGCCGCAGCCGAGAAGCGACGCGAATCGCAGATGCGCCTCATATTTCTTGATGATCCCGTCAAGTGTCTTCGGATCGGGATGGGCTAGGTTCAGATAATTCCCGAGGACAGCGATATCCATCCCGGCGTCGTCAAAGACGCGGCGCAGGTGCATCGCATACCCCGGCGTCAGTGCAGCGGGATCCGCGGTCTCTCCCATGGTCTTGGACAGCGCCATATGCACGCAGGTAAAGCCCTGCGCCCTGATCGCGGCCAGGCGCTCCGGGAGCGGAAGCTCGACACTGTCATGTAATCTGAGGCCGATCTGCATATACTTGTTTCTCCTTTTATCTGATTGCCATTGCGGATTTCTTTGGTTATTGGCCCGACGGAAATATTCCCACGCGGGGACGCCTCGCGGCTCTGTCCTCGGCGTAGCGGTACTAGGTCGTCAGAGGACGCCGACCAAGTACCGACGCCTCGCAAAGCCCCGCTTTGGGAACATTTCCGCCGGGGTCACAGGGTATCAGAAGATTCGGGGAGGAGAAAACAGCACTTTTCCTCCGTATCATCTCCGCAAGTCTTCTCCATCTCATCTCAGCCGTTCTTCTCGATCAGAGCGGACAGATCAATCTCGATATCTTCCACCAGCGAAGAATACGGTTCTCCGATGCTTCTCAACTCTCCCGCGATCATACCGGCGTAGAGCATGGCGCCCTCATATTTCAGGTGCGAATTGTCGGTCTGGCCGTCGGGTGCCCAGGGGGCTTCGCCCGGTTTAAGGATCATGTAGAAGGGTTTAGAGGCTTCGTCGCCGGTCTCCGACAGCCACGCGCGGGAGAGGCGCCACAGGTCGATCACGGGCACGTCAAAGCGTCTGCCGGCCTCCAGCATCGCCCGTGCGTAGGGCGCGTGGCCGGTTTCCATCAGGGTTCCTTCGGCGTCGAATTTCCTGCGCTCCACCGGTGTGATGAGAAGCGGATGCGCCCGGTGGAGTCTGGCGACATCGATGAACTTCTTCAGGTTGTCGGTAAAGGTGCCCGCCGGATCCGTATACCGTACGGGATCCTCCACTTTCTCATCGTTGTGACCGAACTGAATGAACAGGAAGTCCCCCTCCCGGATTGCTTCCTCGATCGCCAGGAGTCTTCCCTCATCGATAAAGCTCTTCGTGCTTCTGCCGTTGATCGCATGATCGCAGACGAGCACATCGTCCGCGGCGAAGCGGTCAAATGCCTGTGCGATGCCGGTCTGCGGCCAGGTCTGCATTCTGTTTCGTGCGGCCGTGGAATCTCCGGCCCAGTGAATGATCCTCAACGATTTCTTCCTGCTATCCTTTCCGCATCCGTTCCCTTCGCAAGGTTTGCCCGCGCGTCCTGCACGATCCGCCGGAAGAGTCTCCTGCAGGCAAGAAGCAGGAGATCAAAGCCGAGGTAGAACAGTCCGAACAGGAGCGGCTCCACGCCGAGCGCCACGCGATCCGGCCTGCCGCTCACGGCCGCCGCCGTCACATTGATGAACTGATAGAGCGTGTAGACAAAGAACAGGATCACATAGGCGTAGAGGATGTTCAGAAAGAAGCTCACGTAGCGCTTCCGGGGAACCATCATCCAGGCCTCTCCCGCCTCCGGCGTCTTCGCAAAAAAGCGGATCACATTGTTGGTGAACAGATCCGTGACGATCCCCATCGCCATGCCGATGACAAAGAGCTGATCGATCAGTGTCCCCAGATAGGAACCAAGCCCCCAGAAAAAGAAAAAGCACACCGCACCGGCAAACCAGAATTTGACAAAGAGGATCTTCACCCAGTCCGCGATATGCCGTTCCCTGCGGCTGCGATATCTGTCCAGTTCCTCCTGCGAATAGTGCGGTGTATTGGAAGCATCGGCGTTAACGAGATCATCAACCGCCTGCGTTTTCAGTTCATAATAATCGGCGGCGGACCTCTCTTCAGTTCCGCCGCCGTCAGCATGTTTCCGCCTGTCTCTCTCCGGCATGTGATCACTCATCTCCCGACAGTTCGATCGCGCCCATGTCTTCGTTGCCTGCCACATCGATGGAGGTCTTCACCTTCTTCAGAAGCTTGCTGTAGAACGGAAGGAACACGATCAGAGCAGCCGATACCGCAAGCAACACCACGTGCGCGTTGAGCGTCTGATACGCATAGTAGATGAAGGCATTGCTGTTCGTGAGCTTGACCGGATTGTCCGGACGGTTCAGCGAATTCACGATTCGCCCGATATAGTATTCATCGCAGGCGATCATCACGCCGATCATCGCGAGCACCAGTCCCAGAAGCGGGAGCACGGGCTTCTTGCGGCGCGGGAACGCGTTCAGGAAGGCAACGAAGGAAAGGATCGAGAACAGCATCGTCACAAAGCCGGAAAAGCCGAGTCCCGGGCTGTTCAGCGTCGCCGTCGTGTCGGAGACGTTTTTCAGTTTCAATGAATAGACCAGAAACGAGACGACCAGTGCAAGAAGCGGGATCGTCTGCGGCTGGCGCTTCAGACTCACCATTGTCTTGCGCAGAAACTCCTTGACGCCGCCGGGCGCTCTGTTCTCCCTGTTTGCTGCCATATGCTCTGCCTCCTCCTCAGCGGATCGCGTTCGTCGTCTCTTTGTTGAAGAAATGCAGGCGGTCAAACTTCACCTTCACCGCATCGCCTGCCTTGTAATCGCACCATCCGCGCAGCTTGGCGGACACCTTGACCGCATCCGCTCCCTGCCCGATGTGTCCGTGCACCAGCGTGTTCATGCCCAGATTCTCGTTGGCGGACACGTCGATCGGGATGTCCCCGCCCTCGGAGATGTTCTCCGGCCGCACGCCCAGCGTGATCTGCTTTCCGAAATAGTGCTCCAGTGTCTGCCGCATCTGTCCGTCGATCGGAAGACGGAACGCGGGATGCACCAGCGCGTCGCTGTCCACGTGCACATCAAAGAAATTCATCGGCGGCAGGCCGATAAAGCTCGCCACGAAGAGATTCGCCGGAGTGTCATAGAGTTCGAGCGGCGTGCCTACCTGCTGCACACGTCCCATGGACATGCACACGATCCGGTCCGCCAGCGTCAGCGCTTCCGTCTGGTCATGCGTAACATAGAGCATCGTCGCGTTCAGCCGCTTGTGCAGGAGAAGCACCTCTCTTCTCGTGGAACTGCGAAGCTTCGCGTCCAGATTGGAGAGCGGCTCATCGAACAAAAAGACCTTGGGATTGCGCACGATCGACCGCCCCATGGCCACGCGCTGCCTCTGCCCGCCCGAGAGCTGTCCGGGCTTCTTGTTGAGCTGCGGTGTGAGACCCAGGATCTCCGCTGCCGCCAGCACTTTTTTGTGGATCACGTTGGGATCCTCCTTGCGCAGCGTCAGGGAGAAGGCCATGTTCTCATAGATCGTCATGTGGCCGTAGAGCGCGTAGTTCTGAAACACCATCGCCATATCCCGGTCTTTGGGCGGCATCTGCGTGATATCCTTGCCGTCCAGCAGGAGCCTGCCCTTGGAGATATCCTCCAGTCCCGCCACCATGCGCAGTGTCGTCGACTTGCCGCAACCCGACGGTCCGACCAGCACGATGAACTCGCCGTCCTGAACCTCGAGGTTGAAGTCAAAGACCGCCTGCACATTGTTGTCATAGATCTTGTCGATGTGCTGTAAACTCAGATTTGCCATGAAAGCCTGTCCCCTTTTCCTGACCGCTCCTGTTTGTGATCCCGGTCTCCCTTTACGATGTGATCTCGCTGTTCGACACCGTCATTGCCGCAGCTTTCTCCGCCTCGGCGAGCTGTCTGCACTTCGTCACGCCGAGAAACGCGGATGCGAGACAGCAGATCCCCGATGCCGCGAGATAAAACGCGACACGCGCAAACTGTGCGTCCCCCATGACGGGGACCATGCCCTCCGCCGTCTCCAGGACCGCCGCGTGCGCTCTGGCCGGCAGGATCCCGATCCGGACAAACTGCAGGATGCCCACCACCGCGATCACATAGGAATACTGCACCAGATAATTCTTGCTCCCTTCGGAGACAAGGAACGCCACCAGCATGAAGATCAGATTGTAGACAACGGACATCCCGATGAGGAGCGAATAGTACCAGCTGCCCGCATCAGATTTATAGATACTGATGAAATACAGGACATCAAACACGATCGCAAGGATCGCGCAGTTGGCCGCGCTCTTGTTCTTCGTGAACCGGAGCCGGTCTCTGCGGATTGCCTGTTCTTCGCCGGAATTCGCCATTACGCCGTCTCCTTTCCGGCGCCGCCCAGAAGCCGCGCCTCCTCTTTCATCAGTTTTGTTTTCCACACCAGATTGTAAACCTGCAGCGCTGCCGCAAGAAGAGCCACGGCAAACAGCAGATAATGAATGTCAAACCAGAACGTCGAGTTCCTGTCCAGAAGCAGTGTGTTGAACAGCTCGGCGTGCTCCTTCAGCGCATCGAAATCGATCGCCTGAAACTTTGTCTTGAAGAATTCGATCTGCAGATGCGCCCAACCGGTCACACCGAGGACCGCTGCCGCATAGAGGCAGACCGAAACATAATTGCCACTGTAATAGCGCCTGCGGACATGCGTGTTCGTCACGTAGAGCAGGCAGGAAAGCAGGATCAGACCGATGGAAGCATAGAGAAAGCTGCGGTTAAAGCCCTGCATCTCATAATACATATAGGAACCGGGCACCGTTGTCTGCGTCAGATCGTAGTTGTTACGCATCGTCAGATACAGCGCATCATAAAGATCCGTCATGATCCCCAGCGAATACAGGAACAAAAGCGCCGAGGAAATGACCGACACCAGACAGAACACCTTTTGCAGCTTCATCTGCTTTTTATACATAATACCTGCTCTCCGGTCAATTCCCGGGAGAAAGGAAGACCTCTCTCCCGGGAAAACCTGTTGTTTCTCAGTTCGCGGACTTGTAGAAGCCCTCCAGACGATGCCAGGCATCATTTGCCAGCGTCAGATACTGCTTGCCGCTCCAGTCTTCGCTGACCGTCTTCGCAGCCGCTTCCGCACTGGTCATGCCCTCGCCGGTAAAGCCCTTCGCAATGACGTCGCTCAGAACATTAACCTTGCCGGTCTTGTTCTCCGTGGAGAACATATTGTTGCCGAGGTTCTCATAGCCGCCGATCGCCTCATTCTCCGCCTTCTGGAAAGGCAGCGTGGTCGGGCAGGAGGTATACCACTTGTTGTCATCCGTGATCGCAAGCCTCGGATGATCGATCGTGCCCAGCGCGATGGCGCGGGAGATGTGGCCTGCACCCTCTTTGCCGGCTTCCGTCGTGCACTGATACTCAAAGGACTGCAGTTTCTTGAAGGACAGCGTGGAGCCGATGTAGTAACGGGCATAGTTCGTATAGTTGCCCTTGCCCTTCTCCCAAAGCTCCGCATAGGTCGCATCGGAGATCTCCGGATAAGGCTCACCGTTGAAATCAAAGGTCACATAGCTGCCGTCGGCATTGGTCTTGATGAACGAATCGGGGCCATAGGAAAGCAGGATCTGGCCCTCCGGGCTGTAAGCATAGTCGATGAGCTTCAGAGCCGCATAGAGCTTGTCCTGGTTGCCCTCGACGCCCTTGGCGGAGATGCCCCATCCGTCGGTCTTGACGGAACGCCAGCTCTCGGTGAAACGCTTGAACTGCTCGCCCGTGCCGTCATCCCAGCGGGAAACCGGAACCATGGCCGCCATGAACTTCTCACCCGCGGCGGAATCAAGCTTGCCATCCTCATTATAGATGGTCTGTGTCTGGTTGTAGTCGTACTCCATGAAACCGAGATCATTCTCGAGATAATTCTCGACCTTGACCTGCTCCTCCTTGACAAACGCCTCGGAGATCAGACCTTCCTTGACCATGTCGTTCATGCGGCCAAGTGCCTCATACAGCGCAGGCTCCATGCGGGCATCATGCATCTCGCCGTCGTTGCCGACATAGAGATAGCCCTGACGGGACTCGGTGCCGCGCACGCCGAAGAGCACGCCCGCGAGACGATAGAGATCCGCACGACGGGAGGTGTTGTCATCCTGACGGGAGAACAGCCCCTGCACCTTGGTCGGCAGCTTGATCTTAACCATCTTCGGCTCGTCCTTGGTGCCGAGGTTGACCTCGATCTCCTCGCCGGTGGCGTTCGGATTGAGGGTAGGCGTGTTAGAGGTCACGCAGCGAAGCAGAGCGACCAGCTCATCCGCATCCCATGCCGCATTCTGTCCGACGAACAGATCGGAACGGTTGTTGCCGTAGTAGCCGCCGTATGCTTCGTCGATGTAGGTGCGCAGCATGTTGACCGCTTCCACACCGGTGATGGAACCGGCCGCGTTCATCTTGTCAACGATGTTGCCGGCCGTGTCATAGTCCTTGGTGACCTTCTCGACGGAATTGCCGTCGGCGGAGACCACATCGACCTCAACCTTGCCGGAGGTCGGCATGAAAGGCTGGTAAACGGGCTTCGCCGTCTTGTCAGACTTGTCGGCCGTGAACTCGCCTTCGCCGTCAAGAAGCTTCTGCACCCAGTCCACACGCATCAGAGGCATCTTCTCGATGTCATCCACACCGTCGAAATAGGGGCTGAAGTAGATCGCGCCGTTCTCGACGTTGCCGGTGATGGACAGACGCACGATCGGATTGGCATCCAGATAGGCCTTGAAGTTCGGCATGAGATCAAGGTACTCCGCGATGTTCACGATGGAACCCGCCTCGCCGTACTCCTGCATGAGGGTCGCCGTGCCGTTGAGCACATCGATCTGGTCAAACTTCTCTTTCCAGTCGTTGAAGTTGTCGCCGGAACCCTTGCCGCCGTACTGGTCATCGATCGTGAAGCCCAGACGGTTCTGGATCTCGACCCATGTGGGCTTGAAATCGCCGGCCTTGTAGGTGTTGCCGTCCGCGAGCGTGATGCTCTCCACGCCCTCACCAAGGACATCGGCATTGAAGCGCATGCCGGTCTTGGCATTGTTATAGCCGCAGGCCATGCGGAGCACCGTGCCTTCGGCAAAGGTGAGACCCGTCGCCTCCACCGTCTCGGTGGGCTGCTCCGGCGTCTCCGCCGGGGTCTCGGCCGGTGTCTCGGCAGGTGCCTCCTCAGCCGGCTTGCTGGTGTCGATCCCGCTGGTATCGATCTGGTTGCCGCAGCCGGAAAGAACCATCGCAGCAGCAGACACGAGAGCCAGCACGGAACGAAGCTGCTTTCTCTTCATCTGTTTTCCTCCTTTTTGATTTGCCATGAAAAGAAACAATTTGTGTCTATTGCCATCCGGGAAATCCCGGAGAACAATCCGGTAACGGGCGTCCGGTCACTCCTTGACGCCGCCCTCGTTGGTGCCCTTCGCAAAGTACTTCTGGATGAAGGGATAGATGATCAGGATCGGCACGATCGAGCACACGATCAGCGCATAGATCACCGAATCCGAGGCATAGTTCTCCGCCCAGCCGGTCATCTGGTCGGGATCCGAATACTGCTCGAGAAGCAGCCGGATGAAGACCTGCAGCGGATGCTCATTGGTGTCGGAGATCATCTGTCTCGCCCAGTAGTAGCCGTTCCACCGGGAGATCCCAAAGAACAGCGCCACCGTCGCCACCGTCGATTTGCACATCGGCACGTAGACCTTGGTCAGCACCTGAAACTCCGTCGCGCCGTCGACGATGGCGGCCTCCTCGATCTCGGAGGGCACCCCCTCAAAGGCGTTGCGCAACAGGATGATGTTCATCGCCGCCATGCCCATCGCGATGACGACCAGCCATTTGTCATCGTAGATCCCCACTTTGCGGAAGATCCGCTGGGTCGCCAGATAGTTCAGATACTGCGGGACGATACCGGCCGCGAACCACATCGTGAACACCAGGAAGAAATTGAACTGCTTGCGGAACAGCAGACGCTTCTTCGAAAGCGCGTAGGCACCGAGGATTGAGAGGATCATCTCCCAGATCGTGCCGTAAAAGGTGAGGAACAGCGTGTTGCTGTAGGAATTCCAGAACATGTTGTTGTTGAACATCCGCGCGAAAGCCTCGAACTGCACCCCCTTGGGGAACAGCACGATCTGCGCGTAGTCCACGGCCTGACGGGCGCTCATCGCCGCCGAGATCGCGTAGATGAACGGATAGAGACAGGCCAGCGAAAAGATCGTCAGGATCGTGTAGCTGATGATCTTAAAGATGAATTCCGAAATCTCGAGCTTTCTTTTCATAAAGCATCCACTCCTTGGCAGTGCGTCATTCTACATCAGTACAGCGACGTGTTGCTCGCCTTTCTCGCGATCGTGTTGGCACCGATGACCAATAACATCCCGACGACGTTGTTGAGCATCTCCGATGCCGAAGCCAGTCCCTTGTTGGCGCCGAGGATACCGTAGCGCTGCGCAAAGGTGGAGACCACATCCGCCGTGATATAGGTGTTGGAGTTGTACAGCAGCAGGACCTTTTCGTAGCCGATGGACAAAAGCCCGCCGATGTGCGTGATCAGCATGATCACGATCGTTGACAGGATCGAAGGCAGCACCACGTAGCGCATCTGCGCCATCTTGCCCGCACCGTCGATCTGCGCTGCCTCATAGCTCGTGGGCGAGATCGCGATGATCGCCGCAAAGAACACGATGGATCCGTAGCCCGCACCCTCCCAGATCCCGGTGATCTGATAGATCGCGCGGAAGAACTGCGGCTGGTTCAGGAGACCCGCCTGACCGACATCGTGCGAGATGAGACCCAGCGCGACCAGCGCCTTGCTGATGACGCCCATCCCGGAGATGATCGAGCCCTGGCGCACGAGGAGCGTCGTGAGCGATGTCATGACGACCGTCGACATGAACTTGGGCAGATAGGTCAGCACCTGATAGATGCTCCGCATCATGTTGGAGCGGATCTCGTTAAAGAACAGCGCCAGGATGATCGGCGCGGGGAACCCGAACAGCAGACCGTAGAACGACAGCAGGAAGGTGTTGCGGAAGGCCCGCCAGAAGTCCGCCGAGAGACTGTCTCCGCCGACCAGCAGCCGCCGGAAATAGGAAAAACCTGCGAAATACTGCTCCGCAACCGGCTTGACCTCATCGGCCACCTTGAAGCTGCCGAGCAGCTCATACATCGGAAAATAGCGCCAGAACAGGAACACCAGGATCATCGGGATGAGCATCACGTAGAGACGCCAGTCCTTGGCGACCATGAGACCGACATGCTTCCAGTAGTGCTTCTCGACATCATCGCGCACCGCCTGCTCGGGATCCATCCGGTAAGTGCCCGTCTCCTCGTCGTAAAGGAGGAAATCCGCCGCTTTTGCCTTGTCTGCCATAGATGACTCCTTGTCTGAAGTAATCGTTGTTACGTTATCCAATAAACGGTTCACCGTTAATCTCGTCTTCTCGCTTCCGGCGTTCCTCTTCGTGGATCCGCCGCAGATAGGTCCGCTGATCCTCCAGCAGACCGTCCTGTCGTCGTGCGATCCACAGGATCACCATCGTGAACAGGACAGAAAGCGTGTCCGTGGTGAAGAATCCGAGGCAGTTGCGCACAGCCTCTCCGAAACAGACCGCCGTCACGGCTCTCCCCGCCTGCATGGCGACCTGCACGAAGACCGCGTACACGAGCGTCAGCCATCCGGTGTTCCGGATCCCGTCTCTCTGCGCCGGCCTCCATGCCACAAGCGCCAGGGCTGCCGCGAGATTCCCGACGGTGTAGATCACGAACTGCTCCGCCGTCCCGCCGTTCGCCGCCGCGAAGACCATGCCGCCCAGCGCCGCATGGATGAGCCCCCAGGCCCCCCAGCGCATCATCACGATGCCGGTGACCGCCGCGGCCAGGGACACCGTGTAGAGCTGATCCGCGTACCAGACCCGCGCGGCCCGCACGATCACGCTCTCCAGAACAAGGAGCAGAAACGCAAAGACCGCCAGATCCAGCAGACGGTATGTGTTTGTCGAGATCCTGCGCTTCATTTCGGGCTTTCGGTATTTGCCGCTGTCCCGGAAAGAGACGCTTAGCCCTTCTCCGTCGGGATCACGTCTTCCGTCTGCCCATCAAACAGATAGACCCGGTCATAGGGCACGGAGAAGGTGATCTCCGAATCGATCGCCGGGATATCGTGCGGATCGACCTTGAGGATGGCGTGCTCATCTCCGATCGTGATGTAGACGTTGGCGTTGTCTCCGAGCATCTCGGTGAGCTCGACGAGAGCCTTAAGGTGGAAGCTGTTCTCCTGCTCTCCCAACAGAACGGACTCCGGGCGGAAGCCGAACACGATCTCCCGATCCGCGAATTCCGCCGTCCGGTTCCCCAGGACCGGCGAGATGTCCAGCTTCTGCGTGTCCACCGGGAACTGTCCGTTTTGCAGCGTGCCGCGGATGAAGTTCATCGGCGGTTCACCGATAAAGCCGGCGACAAACATGTTGACCGGCCGGAAATAAAGCTCATAAGGCGTGCCCACCTGCTGGATGTAGCCCTGCTTCATGACGACGATGCGGTCCGCCATGGTCATGGCTTCCGTCTGGTCGTGCGTGACATAGATCGTGGTCGCACCGGTCTGCCGATGGATCTGCGTGATCTCCGAGCGCATCGTCACACGCTGCTTGGCATCCAGATTGGAAAGCGGCTCGTCCATCAGGAACACGCCGACCTTGCGGATGATGGCACGTCCCACGGCGACACGCTGCCTCTGCCCGCCGGACAGCGCCCGCGGCATCCGGTCAAGATAGTCGGTGAGGCCCAGGATCTTCGCCGTTGCGAGCACACGCTCCTCGATCACATCCTCATCGACCCCCTGCAGCGTGAGACCGAAACCCAGATTGTCATAGACACTCATCTGCGGATAGAGCGCATAGCTCTGGAACACCATGGCGACCTCGCGCTCTCTGGGGCCGAGCTCGTTGACACGGCGGTCGCCGATCAGGAAATCCCCGCTGGAGATGTCCTCGAGACCCGCGACCATGCGCAGCGTCGTCGACTTGCCGCAGCCGGACGGGCCGACGAAGACGATGAACTCACCCTTTTCGATCTCAAGATTGAAATTGTGAACGGCATGGAACCCGTTCGGATAGATCTTGTTGATGTTCGTTAAGGTCAGATATGCCATGCTACTCCTCTAACACACTGCTTTCCGCGCATTTTGCCGGTGCAAAAAACCTCGAAAATGCGAAAATTTTAATTTCAGCATAAAGTATAAAGGATGTCAACAAAGCCTGTCAACCATTGATTTTTCTAGGTTCGGGGGTATATCGATTAACTCGCGGAACGGGGAATGATTTCATTTTCTTTTATTGCGCTTTTCATTGCAATCCCTTATAATATCTGTATTTCCATTTCCTGTCGATCCAGTTTCGTTTGAAAGGGGCGCGCAATGAAAGATTTTATGGACAAAGATTTCCTCTTAAAAAATGAACCCGCCAAGAAGCTCTACCACGACTATGCGGAGACCATGCCGATCCTTGACTATCACTGCCACATCTCCCCGCAGGAGATCGCCGAGGATCGCCGTTTCGACACGATCACGCAGGTGTGGCTCGGCGGAGATCACTACAAATGGCGTCTGATGCGTGCCTTCGGCATGGAAGAAAAATACATGACCGGCGATGCGCCGGATGAGGAGAAATTCCTCGCGTTCGCAAAGTGCCTCGGCAAAGCGGTGGGCAATCCGCTCTATCACTGGGCACATCTGGAACTGAAGAAATACTTTGGCTATGACGGCGTCCTGAATGAAAAGACCGCCGGGGAAGTCTATGCGCTCTGCAACAAAAAGCTCGCGGAGGCCGATCACAGTGTCCGCGGACTGATCAAAATGTCCGGTGTGACGCTCATCTGCACCACCGACGATCCGGTCGATTCCCTGGAATGGCATGACAAGATCGCCGCCGATAAATCGTTTGATGTGCAGGTGGTTCCCGCCTGGCGCCCCGACAAGGCCAAGAACATCTCCAAGCCCGATTTCGCGGACTATATCAAAAAGCTTTCCGATGTCAGCGGCGTCGCGATCGATTCCTTTGCTTCTCTTAAGGAAGCCCTGACAAAGCGGCTGGATTTCTTTGCCTCCAAGGGCTGCGTCGTGACGGATCACGCACTGGAATATGTGATGTATCATCCCGCTTCCGACGCCGAGATCGAAACGATCTTCAAAAAGCGTCTCGCCGGCGGTGAGATCACCAAAGAGGAGGATCTGAAATACCAGACCGCGTTCATGCTCTATGAAGGCGGCGAGATCGCCCGTCGCGGCTGGGTGATGCAGCTCCACTTCGGCTGCAAGCGCGACAACAACACACCGATGTTCGACCGTCTCGGGCCCGACACCGGCTATGACGCCATCGATGCCTACTATCCGATGGGCGAGCTCGCGGATTTCCTGAACGCGCTGCACATGAAGGGCAGTCTTCCGAAGACGATCCTCTACAGCCTGAATCCCAACGATCTCCCGATCATCAACACGATCTTAAACTGCTTCAACGAGGCACCGGCCGTTGCCAAGCTCCAGCAGGGAAGCGCCTGGTGGTTCAACGACACCAAGAGCGGCATGGAACAGCAGCTTCTCGCCGTCGCGGAATCCGGCAACCTCTCCGGCTTTGTCGGGATGCTCACGGACTCCCGAAGCTTCACCTCCTACACGAGGCACGAGTATTTCCGCCGCATCCTCTGCAATTATCTCGGAACGCTTGTAGAGAACGGCGAGTATCCCGCCTCCGACATGGACACCCTCGGGGAGATCGTCAAGGACATCTCCTACAACAACGCTGTCCGGTATTTCGGTTTCAAACTGGACACGAAGTAACCCGGCGGGCATCCTAACGGCATTCTGACGGACCTCAGAGCTCATCACCGGAAACGGAAGGAAAGGAAAACATCATGGCACATACATCCAAAACCGTTGGTCTTTTGTGTGCGGACTCCTCCGACCTCTATCTTGCGAAGGCTGTCTACTTCATTGAGAAGAACCTCTCGGAGAGCGGTTTTCATTCCATGCTCTGCACGACCGGCTACACCTTTCAGCGGAAAAAGGAATCCCTGAAGCTCCTGCTCTCCAAGGAGGTGGATGCGATCGCGCTTGTCGGCTCGCATTTCATCGGCATGGAGGATTCGGAGAACAACTACATCCGCGAGGCGGCGGACAAACTGCCAATCGTCCTGTTGAACGGTGAGCTCGATCATCCCAATGTCTACAGCGTCAGCTGCGATGACTATCAGGCGACCAAGGACGCGACGACAGCCCTGATCGATGACGGCATAAAAAGCCTGCTCTACTTCTATGACACGCAGTCCTACAGCGGCAAGAAGAAGCAGTCCGGCTTCAAGGACGCCTGTGCGGAAAAGGGCATCGAGGACACCTTCCATCTGCTCTATGTCGGTGACCGTGAAGACATCGACGGTGTCGCGACCCGGCTGGAACGGCTCTGGGAATCCGGCATGCATTTTGACGGCATCGTGTGCTCCGAGGACTATCTCGCTCTCGGTACCGTGAAATTCGCTCACCGCGCCGGCATCATGATCCCCAAGAACCTGCAGATCATCGGCTACAACAATTCGCTGCTGACCAAATGCTGCGATCCGGAGCTGACCTCCGTCGACAACCATCTCGAGGACATCAGCGAACAGGTGGTCAAAGCCCTCATCAGTGTCCTGGAAGGCGGCACCTTCCCGGAGAAAAAGCTGTTTGCCGGCGAGCTCATCCGCAGGGACACGACGAAATTCTGACAAAGAATCCGTATAGAAACAAAAAGATCCCGGATCCGCTTCCACAGCAGATCCGGGATTTTCTTATCCTGAAAATGTCACGCAGAAAAACCCGTGACGCCGGTCTATTTCCTCAGCCGGTGAACGCCTTGATGAACGCAGCGGCATCCGCCTCGCTCATGCCCGTGCCGACGAGCTGCTCCTTGTACCAGTCCGCAGCGCCGGCCGCCGTGCTCTTGAACGATTCACTGTCGATCTCGGAATTCTCCGTGACCTGCATCGCGCCGTTGCTCTTCCACTCCGCGACGAGGCTGTCCACCTGCTCACGGTTGATTGCCTTCTGATAGGCGACCGCCTTGGCCGCGTTGGCATCGATGACCGCCTTCTGGCTGTCGGTGAACTTGTCATAGGCCGCCTGGTTGATGCAGAAGAACAGGCAGTCATAATAGGCATTCCAGAGGGAGATGTAGTCCTGCACATCCTGCACGGAGGCGGAAGCGATGGCCGTCTCCGGATTCTCCTCGCCGTCGACCGTTCCCTGCTGCAGCGCGGTATAGGTCTCCGACCAGTTCATGACGGAAGCGTCACACCCCCACTCCTTGTAGACCTCGGCGCACAGATCGTTGGAGCAGATGCGCATCTTGATGTTCTTGAGATCGTCAACCTTGGTGATCGGCTGCTTGGAATTCGTGATCTGACGGAAGCCGTTCTCCGCGATGCCCTCGCATTTGAGGCCTTTCTCCGCGAGAACCTCCTTTAACTTGTCGCCCGCCTCGCCGCCGAGGATCCGGTCCACATCGTCATAGTTCGCGTAGATATAAGGCAGAGAGACCGCGTTGAATCGCGCGTCAAAGTTCGCATAGATCAGATTGGAATGCAGGGACACCTGGATCGGCGAGCCGTCCATCAGCGCCTGAATGCCCGCGACCTGGTCGCCGTTGGTCAGCTGCTCGCCGGGATAGACCTCGACCTTGACCTTGCCGCCCGTGGATTCCTGCATCAGGGCATTGAAATAGTAGCCCGTCTGCGCCCAGGTCGATGTCTCGCCCGTGGAGCAGTCAAAGTTCCAGGTCGTGTCCGGCCACGCGTCCGTGCCGTCATATTTGGCCGCATCCGCGGAAGCGACATACTTGTCCGAAGACGCGTAGTCCTTGTAGTTCAGTGCCGCCGCGCTGTCCGTCTGTGCGGCATCACCGCCGGCGGATGCCGGTGCGCCCTCACCGCAGGCGGTAAGGGACAGTGTCATTGCGGCGATCAGTGCCGCGCTGAGTCCTTTTTTCAGATTTCTCCTCATGTTCTTCCTCCTTGAAACACTACACTTGTTCTATCTGAACGATCCGCCGTTCCCGAGCGGGTCGATCCATTCCATGTCACTGTCCGATCAGGAACAGCGAGATCTTCGGGATGTAGGTGATGAGCGCGAGGACGATCAGGCAGGCGATGATCATCGGGATGACCGCTTTGGAGATCATCGGCAGCGTCACCTTGTGATGCTCATCCGCCGTACCGGGCGTGCCCGCTTCATTCTTCACCTTCAGTCCCATCGCGACGAACAGGTTGACGCCGACCGGCGGCGTGACCTGGCCGATCGCCAGATTGACGGTCGCCACGATACCGAAGGCCACGAGATTGTAGCCCAGCGCCTGCGCGACCGGGAACATGATCGGAATGAAGATATACATCGCCGAATTGGCATCGATAAAGCAGCCCGCGATCAGGAAGATGATGTTGACGATGAGCAGGAACACCACCTGATTGCCCGCGACGGACTTTAACAGATCGGTCGCCGCCTGCGAGATGCCGAACAGCATGCAGCAATAGGAAAACAGCGAAGCCGATGCGACGATCAGCATGATGCCGCCGCTGGTCTTGGCCGAATCGATCAGAATGTCAAAGAGATCCTTGAGCTTCACTTCCCTGTAGATAAAGACACCGACGATCAGACCGTAGACCACGGAGACCGCGGCCGCTTCCGTCGGCGTGAAGATCCCGCCGTAGATACCGCCCAGGATGATGACCGGCATAAGGAGCCCCCAGAACGCCTCGCGGAAGCTCTTCCAGCGCTCGCCCCAGCTCCGCTTCTCATGGGCGGCCGTGACATTGTTCTTTCTGGCCTCCACCATGACCACGATCGCAAGTGCGAGTCCCATCAGGATCCCGGGAATGATGCCCGCCATGAACATCTCCCCGACGTTGGTCCCCACGATGGAGGAATAGACGACGAAGGCGATCGAGGGCGGGATGACGATGGCGATTGAGCTCGAGGTTGCCATCAGCGCCTCGGAAAACGCGGGTGAGAAACCGGAAGCGATCATCGCGGGGATGAGTACCGCCCCCAGCGCCGCCACAGTCGCGGGACCGGATCCCGAGATCGCGCCGAAGAAGCAGGCCACGATGACGCACACAATGGCCATGCCGCCACGCCGGTGTCCGACACAGTCATCGATAAATTTCACGAGCCGCGTGGAGATCCCCGCCTTGGCCATGATGTTGCCCGAAAGCACAAAGAACGGGATCGCGAGCAACAGGAATTTGGCGATGCCGGTATAGGTGTTGGTCGCGATGATCGAAAGCGAGAGCGCCGCGTACTGCGGCACAAAATTGATCGCGTAGAACAGGGAGAACACCGCGCTCAGCCCGAGGCAGATCGCGATCGGCACGCCGGCCAGAAGCAGAACAAAGAAGGAAATAAAGAGGATCGCTGTGATCATTTCGCTTCCTCCTTTGTCTCCAGGCAATAGACGATGCAGTTCTCGACAAAGTGCAGGGCCATCGAAACACCGCCGATGACGATGAAGAACCAGAAGATCTTGGTCGGGATATGCAGGATCGGTGAGGATTTGCTGTCAACCATCACGCGGTCCCACCCCTGCACGGTGAGGATCAGGGAATAGACGACACAGAAGACCGTCTCGATGACCTTGAACACCTTCTTCCCTTTCAGACCGATGAACTCCGTCACGAGCGACAGGTTCACGAGTTCCGCATGCTGCGCGGCAACGCCGGCCGCAAGAAGGGAAAGCAACACGAACATCGCGACGACGATCTCCTCCGTAAATCCCCAGGAATGCTCAAACACCTTGCGCGCAACGACATTGCCGAATGTCAGCGCGAGCACGATGACTAAGGAAAGCGCCAGCACGATCTTCTCGATGACCGTCACGACGCGCATGATCTTCTTGTATGCCCTCATCCGATCCCTCCGTATGCAGAATTCCGACCCTGACTTTTATCAAGTAAAGCGGAAAAGCGAAAAATCGCTCCTATTATAGCGGCACATTTTATGTTCGTCAATGATGAATTTTGTCTCTTTATCGGCCGATCAGCAGGATCTTCACCGCGCACCAGACAAGGAGAAGCGCCATGAACAGATTGACCGCCCGGTAGAAGCGGTTGTAGACAGGCCGGATGATGCTGCCGGCCAGCGTCCAGATGAGATTTCCCGTGCCGCAGCAGACCGTCATCGACACGGCGAACAGCGGCACGAGCGCCGCGCGCGGCCAGGTGTTTCCTTCCGTCAGAAAGAACCCGGGGAAGGCCGCCAGACCGAGCATCAGCACCTTGACATTGAGAAACTGCAGGAGAAAGCCGTCGCGGAAACGCAGGGAATCCGTGTCATCACTGTCCCCCTCCCCCACCGGCGGACGGCGCCAGGTCTTCCAGGCAAGCCACAGGATGTAGGCCGCACCGATGTACTTAAAGACCGGCGTGATCTGCGGAACGAAACGGTCCAGAACGGAGAGAAAAATGCCCGCGAGGAGCATGACGGTGACCAGGCCGCTCCAGATCCCGAACAGCAGGGACCGGCATTTCCCGATCCCGTTCCTGCCGGCCGCCGATAAAAGCAGCACATTGTTCGGCCCCGGCAGAACGGTGGTCGCGAGCGCGTAGGCAATGAATGCAAGGTAACTGTCAACCGTCATTTGATCGTGATCCGTCCCTGTCCATAGGGGTTTTCATACGCCGCACCGATCTCGCCGCCCAGCGTGTCCGTGATATAGTTGATCAGCACCTGATTGTCCAGCTGCACGCGGTCCTGCAGAAGCGGCGCGTTGTCAAACATGGTGAAGCCGTCGCCGCGTTCCAGGAGCATATAGCTGTGTCCGGCCAGCGTATAGGTCTTATTCGGATCGATCGGCTCCTCTCCCACTTTGACATTTTCCACGCGGCGGGACGTGTCGGCGCGGACGAACATGCCTTTTTCATCCCCCACGCAGGAGGATTCCGTGGCGCTGTTGATCTCATAGCTGAGTCCCGATACCTGGATAAAGCCGCCGTATTCGTTCGGGACATCATGTGCTCCCCACTCCAGCGCATCCAGGATCTGCTGTCCCGTCACCTCGATCACACAAAGGCCGTTGCCGAAGGGGTGGATGCTCAGGATATCCCCCAGGGTCACATCGCCGGCGTCGATCCCGGCACGGATCCCGCCGCCGTTCACGAACGCGATGTCCGCACCTGCCTGATCGCGATAAGCATCGGCACACAGATCCCCCAGATTGGTCTCCATGCGCCGGATCACGCGGACGGGCTTTCCGGAGCTGTCTTTTTCCGTCGGATCGTGGATGATCAGGTCCACCTTTGTCTTTGCGACCACCTCGTCCAGTTTCCGGTCAAGCTCCTCCGTTGCGGACGCCACCGCTTCCGCCATCTCATTATCGATCCCCAGAAGCTCCGGCGCCGCGGTCTTGTTGTTCCAGGTGTAGAGACCGGTGGTGATCTCTCCGTCCGCGGAGATCCTGCACCATCCGATATTGGCAAGTTTCGAACCGCAGGCAGAACGCAGGACTTCCTGTCCTTCCCGGTTCTTTACCTTATCCTGCACGGTATCATGGCTGTGCGCGTCAAGCATCACTTCGAAGCCGCCTGTATTTCCGATCACATCCGCATAGGTCCAGGGACTTCCCTCCGATTCATCTCCCATATGCGCCAGCACGATGACATGCTCCGCGCCTTCGGCTTTCGCCGCATCGACTGCACTCTGCACAGCGTCACAAAGCTTCTTCCCGCTGTCATCCCGCAGAAAGCCGTAGATGTATTCGCCCTTCTCATTCTGAAAGTATCTGGGCGTGGAGGTGATCAGGGTATTGGGCGTGGTGACACCGACAAACCCGATCTTTTTTCCGGCGAGCTCAAAGATCCGGTAAGCGGGAAACACCGGCTTGTCCTCCCGGCAGAAATTGCAGCTGATATAGGGGAAATCCGCTTTTTCCGTCAGGGACAGAAACTGATCCATTCCGTAATCGAACTCATGGTTCCCGGGGATCGCGACAGCAAAACCCATCCGGTTCATCAGATCGATCATGATCTCTCCCTTGGTCATGGTGCCGATGGGCTCTCCCTGGATGCTGTCACCGGTATCCGCGAGCAGGACTTCATCGCCCTGTGCGATGAGATAGTCGCGGATCTGCTGCAGACCCGCATAACCGAAGCCCTGGTCGATCCCGCAGTGAACATCACCGGTATAGAGGATCACGATGTCGCCGTTCTTCTCCGGTTCCTGTGCCGTCTCCGAAGACTGCGTGGCCGCTTCGGGGGATGCTTCCTCTTCGGTCTCCGCTATCGTCTGCGCGGTATCCGGGCTCTGTGCCGGCTGTGCAGAGCTTCCGCAGGCAGAAAGGAGCGTCAGGGAAGCTGCCGTCAGCAGTGCGATGAGGGATGTGCGATGCTTTCTCATGGGAATATTTCCTTTCCGGAAGTTGGCGAAAAAAAACCTGTACGATGGGATGGTCTCTGATCAGCCGGTCGTACAGGTTTATGTCCGTTACGTCAGTGCGTTCACTCGATCTCGCTGGTGCAGTGCGGGCAGCGCGTGGCCTTGATGTTGATCTCCGACTGGCAGCGCGGGCAGATCTTCGTCGTGGGCGCCTCCGCCTCCTTGTCCTTCCTGGCCTTTTCCGCGAGTTTGTTGAGACTCTTGACAAGGCAGAAGATCACGACCGCCATGAGCAGGAAGTTGATGACCGCGGTGATGAACACGCCGTAGTTGAGCGTCGCTGCTCCGGCCTCCTGTGCCGCCGCCAGCGTCGCGTAGCTGCCGCCGTCCAGCGCGACGAACCAGTTGGTGAAATCGATCCCGCCGGTCAGCATGGTGATGAGCGGCATGATGATGTCATTGACCAGGGAATTGATGATCGCCTGGAAGGCGCCGCCGATGATGACACCAACGGCCAGATCCATCACGCTGCCGCGCATGATGAATTCACGGAATTCGCCGATGAAACCCTTTGCTTTCTGTGCTGCCTGTTTGGTGTCTGCCATGGGGTGCCTCCTT
>JAILOV010000050.1 GCA_024690605.1 Lachnospiraceae bacterium
AATAAGTCCATTGGTCAAAAATGGGCAGTCATTGCATCAGGTCTACATAGATCATGTGGATGATCTGATGTGCAGCGAAAAGACCTTGTACAATTATGTCGATGCCCAGCTTTTCGATATCCGTAACATTGATCTGCCGCGAAAGGTAAAATATCGTCCCCGCTATAAGAAGCCTGAGTTCAAGGTTGATAGGGGATGCCGTATCGGAAGGAATTATTCTGATTTCCAGAAGTTCCTCGAAGGCAATCCGGAGACCAACATCGTACAGATGGATACAGTGATTGGCAGGGTCGGAGGTAAATGCCTACTCACTATTCATTTCGTGGAAACGAGCCTTATGCTTGCGTTCCTTCGTGATGCCAATACTGCAGGTTCTGTGATTCGCATCATAAATGCACTTGACAGCGTCCTTGGAATAAGAGCATTTAACGAGCTCTTTCCTGTCATTCTCACGGATAACGGAAGTGAGTTTTCAAACCCTAAGGAAATCGAGTACCGGAAGGCCGTGCCATGTTTAAGAACAAGAGTCTTTTATTGCGATCCAAGTGCTCCTTATCAGAAGGGCGCCTGCGAGGTTAATCATGAGCTCATAAGGCGAATACTGCCCAAGGGGAGCAGCTTTGATGATCTTACACAGGAAGATATCTTTCTGATGATGAACCATATCAACTCGTACAAAAGAAAAAAGCTGAACAACCGTAGCCCATACGACGCGTTCAGCTTTTATTACGGAGAAGACCTGCTTAAGAAACTCGGATGTTCGCCGGTTGCCGCCGAGAACATCGTCTTAAAGCCGAAGCTTCTCAAAAAGTAACAGAAAACTTGCTTAAGCCGCCAGAGGAACTAACTTCACACTATCCACACAGGGATGGATTCTCCGAATACAAAAATTTCGAGAGGGAATTGATCTCTGGTTTCTTATACACTTTTTTCTGCTGAACGCATTATATCATGTCAAGGTACACATGAAAACTCGGGAATCTCGCTTACAAAACGGGATTGTCGTTTACAAAAGGGGAATCTCGCTTACAAAACAGGAATCTCGTTTACAAAATGGGATTCTTGGAGTACAAACGGGACTCTCGGGTTGCTATTGACCCAACCGTATCTCCATCAAACCAGAATCGGTTCAGATAAGAATACGAATTGTCCATCCATGATGCAAGGATCGCATGTTCAAAGAAAGGGGCAGCGACTCCGCTCCCATTCTTACGATCATAGATATCCGTCAGGAAATCCCATACGAGATTGATATCTGTCAGTATTTGAAATTGCTTTGTTCTCAATTCTTTCATTTGTTATCCTTTATCCTATAATAATCATCTGCATCAATTGATATTTCAATATGATCCTTTGCGGATCTTAACCTCTCAAGCAAACAACAGACTTCAACATGGACGGTTTTTGCGAAAAGGTCGCAGGCGCGGACAGCCTCCGGGCGGTAGGCCGCAGACGGTTCGCGATCGGAATCGTCCCCGCACAGGAGACGAAGATCTCTCGCCAGCGTGGCGGGATTGCAGGAAATGTAGATGATCCGGGAAGGCGCGAGGATGCGGATCGCTTCGATACAGGACGGATCAAGACCCGCACGCGGCGGATCGACGATCAGAACATCCGCGCGGATCCCCTCGTCCAGAAGCTTCGGCAGGACTTCCTCCGCCTTCCCGACACGAAAGGCCGCATTGGTGATCCCGTTCAGCGCGGCGTTCTGCTCCGCGTCCGCGATCGCCTCGGGAACAACCTCAACACCGATCACGCGCGCGGCCTGCCGCGCCGCCAGCAGGGTGATCGTGCCGATGCCGCAATACAGATCGATCACGGTCTCTTTTCCGATGAGACCGGCAAATTCCATGGCCTGCCGGTACAGGCGTTCCGCCTGCGCGGTGTTCACCTGATAAAAGGAAAGCGGCGAGATGCGGAAGCGCAGTCCGCACATTTCATCTTCGATCCTGAGATCGCCGCGCACCGGCACAAGTTCCCGGCCGAGGATCACGTTGCTGCGCGCCGTGTTCAGATTCAGGGAAAGGGACGTCATGCCGGGGATCGCGGTAAACAGCGCTTCCGCCAGTTCGGACGCGCCCGGCAGGATCCGGTCCGCATCCGCGGAATTCCCGACCGCGTTCACGACCGGTGTCACGCCGATCTGTCCGCTGTGATGTCCCTTTCGGATCAGGATATGCCGCAGAAGGCCGGTTCCGGTCTTCTCATCATAGGCAGTGAGCCCCGCCCGCTCCGCGTGCTTCAGGATGATCCGCGCGATCTCCGAAAAGACCGGGTCGCCCAGGAGGCAGTCGTCCATCCGGATCACGCTGTGCGTCCGCGCGGCATAAAAGCCGGTGATCAGTCTGCCGTCGCGGTCCGCCGCCACCGGCAGCTGCGCCTTGTTGCGGTAGCGATAAGCCGTTCCGCTTTCCATGCCCATGATCGGGTGCATGATCTTATCGAGTGTTTCTTCCGGGATCCCGCCGATCCGCGTGAGCGTCTGCCGCACGCGCTTTTCTTTCCAGTGAAGCTCTGCCGGGTAGTCCATGACCTGCAGCTGACAGCCCCCGCAGGCGCGCGCCACCGCGCAGGGCGGTTCGACACGATCCGGAGAGGGGGTGACAATGCGGTCGAGATGTGCGTAGCCATACCGGCTCTTCATCTTCATGACGGTCGCTTCGACGATGTCTCCCGGTATGGCATCCTTGACAAAAAACGCCCATCCGTCCGCGTGTCCGATCCCTTCACCGGTGTCCGTCAGGTCTTCGATCACAAGGGTGAGGCGGGCACCTTTTCCAAAGAGCACCTGGTCTCTCACATTTCCTCCATGACATCCGCTTTGGGAAGCGAGAAGATGAACTCCGTTCCGACCCCCGGTGTGCTCACGACATTGATGTTTTCCTCGTGCGCGCGGATGATCTCGCGCACGATCGAGAGCCCCAGTCCCGTTCCTTTCTTGTCCTTGCCGCGGGAGGCGTCGGATTTGTAGAATCGGTCAAAGATCAGCTTCTGGTCTTCCTTGGGGATCCCGATGCCGAAGTCCTTGACGGAGACAAACACCTTGCTCCTTTTCTCCGTCGTCTCGATCATGATCGAGGAATCCCGGTTGGAAAACTTGACCGCGTTGTCGATCAGGTTGTAGAGGACCTGCTGCACACGCGTCTCATCCGCGTTGACGATCATTTCCTCGTCGGTGAGGACAAGATCAACGGAGAGATTCTTTTCGCGGCAGACTCCTTCAAAGGTGGCGGCTGTCGCGCGGATCGTGCGGTTGATGTCAAAATCGCTCCGGTCCAGGATCATGCCGTGACTGGACAGGTTGTTGAGCGAGAGCAGGTCGTTGGTCAGCTTGGTCAGCCGCTCGGTCTCATTGAGCACGATGCGGAGATACTTCTCATACAGCTCCGACGGGATCGTACCGTCCAGCATGGCGATGAGGTAGCCCCGGATGGAGGTCAGGGGGGAGCGGAAATCGTGGGAGACGTTGGCGATAAACTTCTTCTGATCCTCCTCGCTCCGGTCGATCTCGCCGGCCATATAGGAGAGTGTCGCCGCGAGGTATCCCATCTCATCGTCGGAATCGATCTGCAGTTTATAGTCCATGTGTCCCGTCGCGTACTGCTCGGTCGCTGTCGTGATCCGTCGCAGGGGGATGTAGACGAGGGAAGTGAAAAAGAACAGGATGATCAGCGAGAGCAGAAGCAGCACGACCAGCAGCAGATAGGAGATGTTCAGATACTGCTGCGTCATCTGCTCGATCCCGGTCATGGGTGTGTGGATCACGACGTAGGCGCGCACCTGATAGTCCGCCGTGATCGGCGAAAAAACGGTCAGCATCTCCTCCGGGAAAGCACCCCAGCCGTCACCGATGATGCAGTACCCGCCGTCCGTTGCTTCCGGCGCGAACTTTTCGATCACGATCTCGCTGTCCGGTTTCAGTTCCTGCGAGGAATCCACCACCAGACGCCCCGACGGGTTGATGATCCAGATCGTCGCGTCCAGATAGGGTGCGATCACCGTGAGCTGCCGCCAGACCGTTTCCAACGATGTCTCACTGTTGTATAGGTCCGCGGCATAGGTGTTGGCGATCTGCGTCGCTTCCGCGTAGAGATTCTTGGCCTTCTCTCTCTCGCAGTAGTCCCTGGTCATGCTGTAGACAAAGGAGGCCACGATAAGAAAGCCGAAGACGGCAAACAGCAGATAGGCGAGCAGGAATTTAAAATACAGGGTTCTCCTCATTCCGTCTTCCTTGTCCAGGCATTGCTCTCCCGAAAGAGCGTCAACAGTTCCGCGTCGATCTTGCCCTCATCCGCCATCTCGGTCAGGATCGCAAAGGCTTCCTCCGGCGGCATCGGCGGCTTATAGGGCCGGTCTTCGGCGGTGAGCGCGTCATAGATATCCAGGATGGTCATCAGCCGCACCTCCCGCGGGATCGCCGCGCCCGTCTTTCCATCGGGATAGCCGCTGCCGTCCAGCAGTTCATGGTGGGCATCCGCCCAGGCAGGCACCTGCGCAAAGGTGCCCGCGAACTTCATCTCGGAGAGCATCCGCGCCGTCTGCACCACATGCGTCTCCATGACACGGCGCTCCTTTTCCGTGAGGGTACCGCGCGGTACGGTGATCGCGTCAAGCTCCTCTTCCGTCAGAAGCGGTACGGCCGTCCCGTCCGAGGTCAGGCATCGGATCTTTGCACAGCGGTTCAGCTGTTCGATCGTCTCCTCCTCCAGGATGCCGGTGACATTGGCGTGAAAGATCAGCTCCGCGGCCTCGCGATACTGCCTGCGCTTCTCCTCCGCCTCACTCTTCTGCGCCGGATCCTCCGCCGCGCGCAGACGTTCCATGATGTCCGCGATCTCCAGCCGGTGCCGCACGTCCGTTTCCAGGCGTCCCAGTTTGGTGGCCTTGTCCATAACGGAGAGCGGGATCACGAGTTTCCCGATATCATGAAGCCAGATGCTCATCAGAAACGGTTCCCTCTCCGAAACGGGGATCTTCTTATCCTGCGGGATGTCCGCACTCTCCATCCAGGTGAGGAAGTTCTCCGCGTAGCGGACCATGCTCTTGGTGTGATTGGCGTTATAGGAGCTTCTCGTGTCGATCGCGCCGACCATGACGCGGACAAAGGAATTGAGGATGTCATAGATCGACCGGGCGAGCCGGTTGCTGCGAAGGCTCACCGCCGCCAGCGAGGCGAGCGCGAACACGATCCGCTCGCAGGCTTCCGGGAACGCTACGATCTCGCCGTTTTCGTCCATCGCGTTGATCAGCTGCAGCACGCCGATCACATCGCCGTTGCCTGTGTCATCCGGCAGGACCTCCATCGGCACTGCGAGCATGGACACGGTCCGGTAGTCGTTCAGCCGGTCATAGCGCCGGGAGCCGGAAAAATCATACTGTTCGTTCAGATAGACATCGGGAATGTTGATCTTGACATGATCCATCGCCGCGCAAGCGCAGATATGTCCCCTGGTCAGCGGCACGGGCGGCAGATCGATCCCGCCGTCCCCCGCTTTGGCTTTCAGTCCCCGGGAACGCGTGATCATGTAGCAGTGGCGCAGCGCTTCTCCCTCCTTGAGGTAGACGGTGCCGCCGTCACAGCCGGTGTAGTCGATCGCTTCCTTCAGGATCCGAAACAGCAGTCTGTCGATATCGCGCTCCAGTGTCAGCGCGGTCGCTATGCGGATCAGACGGTTCAGGGTGTATTCCTTCATGATGTCCTTTCTACATTTCCGTCATCGCTCGGCCCGCATCGGATTGTTCAGGAAATCCTCGTAGGCGAGCCGGATCCCGTCCTCCAGTTCGGTCTGATAGTGCCAGCCGAGCGCCTCCGCTTTGGAGACATCCAGGAGTTTGCGCGGCGTCCCGTTGGGCTTGGTGGGATCCCAGCGGATGCTGCCGGTGTAGCCCACGACACGCGCCACCATTTCCGTGAGTTCTTTGATCGTCAGTTCCTTTCCGGTGCCCGCGTTCACGGTTTCGTTGCCGGAATAGTTGTTCATCAGGAAGACGCACAGGTTCGCGAGATCGTCCACGTAGAGGAATTCCCGGTACGGCGTGCCGTCGCCCCAGCAGGTGACCTCGGGGAGTCCCTGTTCCTTGGCCTCATGGAACCGGCGGATCAGCGCCGGCAGCACATGGCTGTGCGTCGGATGATAGTTGTCGTTCGGTCCGTAGAGGTTGGTGGGCATGACCGAGATATAATCGGTGCCGTACTGGCGGTTTAAGTATTCGCAGTATTTGAGTCCCGAGATCTTGGCAAGCGCGTAGGCCTCGTTCGTCGGTTCCAGCGCGCTCGTCAACAGGCAGCTCTCCTTCATGGGCTGCGGAGCGAGCTTCGGATAGATGCAGGAGGAGCCGAGGAATTCCAGTTTCTTTACGCCGTTCTTCCAGGCGGCGTGGATGACGTTCATCTCGAGGATCATGTTGTCATACATGAAATCCGCCAGCGCGCTCTGATTGGCCTCGATCCCGCCGACCTTGGCCGCCGCGAGGAAGACATAGTCCGGCTTCTCTTCGGCGAAGAAGGCCTCAACGGCATCCTGTCTCGTGAGATCCAGTTCTTTGTGCGTGCGGGTGATGAGGTTGTGATAGCCCTGCCGCTCCAGCTCGCGCACAATGGCGGATCCCACCATGCCGCGGTGTCCGGCGACATAGATCTTTGCGTCTTTTTCCATCGGTTTCACGTTTCTGTCCTCCCGTTTCTAAAAGATGATCCAATAGACGGTGTCATCGACAAACACCATCTGCTCGGACGGATCAAAATCATCCCAGTTTTTCCCGGCAAAATGCTCCTCATAGATCTGCGGATCCATGGGGACGTGCTTCAGCGCGATCCCCGGGCCGTTGACATATTCCAGAAGAACGAACGGCGACGCGGTGAGCACTCGTTCGTTGATCTGCTCATACTTGTAATGGACCTGCTCATAGTTGTTCGGTGCGTAGGCATCGTTTTCAAAGGCGATCTTCGTGACCGCGACGCCTGTCTCGGCCTCATGCTTTTCGATCTCTTCCAAAACGAGCCCCGCGTAGTAAAGATCCAGGTCATTGCTGATGTAGCGGTTGGTGATGATCTTCTGGCAGGCGATCATCTGCCAGATGAGATACAGGCCGCACAGCGCGCACAGCGCCATCATCCGGAGCGTCTTTTTCTCCGTGTGATAGAGCGCCATGAGCAGGATGACCGCCTGCAGCGCATACCAGGTGAAGGCGATCCGCGGCGGGAACACGCCCGAAAAAAGCGGCAGGACAAAGAACAGCAGGATCTCCGCGAGCAGACAGAGCAGGACGGTGCACGTCTCCTCCTTTTTCTTCCCTCTGATCAGGGGGATAAAAAGAAGCAGGAGCGAGGCGATCAGGACCAGGAGCGGCGCCCAGACCGACGGCATCAGGCCCATGCTGTTCTTCATCAGCTTGAGGATGCGCTCGGAGAGATCAAAGAAGTTTCCGACAAGGTCCAGTGAGATATGCTTTGTGATGTCGCCCTCCTGCATCACACCGATCATGATCAGCAATTTCGTGCTCTGGGTGTTCAGGAAGCCGACGGACAGGATCAGCACATTATACAGGATCTCCTTAAGGACCAGTTCCCTGCTCAGCCGGAAATCATGCGCGAACACAAGCGCGGCGGTCAGCAGCATGGCAGTCAGAATGTCCGCCGTCTGGTAAAACAGGCAGGAGAGGATGATGCAGGCAAATCCGCGGACCGATTTTTTTCCGATGATCGCCATCACGCCCAGTATGCCGAAGAAATAGGCGGCGCCGAAGCTACCGTGACACTCCGGGAACATGAAGTGTTCCGAGAAGAGTACATTGGTGAAGATGAACGCAGTCGCCGTGACAAAGGCGATCTGCCCCGGAATGCTGCCGCTCAGGCGATCCGACAGATACGGCAACAGCAGCATCTGTGTCAGCCAGATACTGCCGATGATGAGCAGAAGAAACAGGACAAAGAACAGGAAATAATGCTCCGTTGTCAGCACGCCCGCCTCATAGAGCCACTGATTGATCAGATAGGTCGCGTATCTCCCGTGCTGCAGCCACGCGACGATATTGTTCGGCGGCAGGATCATCTGAAACACCGTATCCGCCCCGAACTGCCGGTGGCAGAAACGCCCCCAGGCGAGCAGCGTGATCAGTAGATCCGCTGCAAGAAAGAGGAGCGGCTGTTTCGCTTTATGAATTGTCCCCGGCTTTTCCATTCTTCTCCGCTCTTTTCACAAACAGGCGGCTGTTCGCCATACTGCAGGAAGCGTATGGGATCAGGCAGTAGACATAGGGAAACGCATACTGACTTTTCGTCTCGGAGATCAGATGGAGCATCACACCGCCAAGAAGAAACAGCAGCGTATACAGCGATACGGTCGGGATCGCGGCGTCACGGAAACGCCGCCTGTTCCACGGAAACCAGAACAGGGCAGCTCCGCCGTAAACGAGCACGGCGAGTGCCGTCATCCATTTCTCCGCGACCAGATAGGCGTAATCCCCGGCATACAGACTCTCCATGACCGGATCAAAATGCGCCGCGCCGTCATCCACCAGCGGTCCGATCCAGACCGATTCGTACATCGGATCGCACCAGGTGGTAAGCCATTTCTCGCCGAAGAACCGGATCGCCTTCCCGGGATTCTGCACCCAGTAGCTCATGGTCTCCGCCAGCTTTTCCCGCCCGAGCTGTGCGCCCCGTTCCCTGTCATAGTCCACGCTCACATAGGCATCATATTCATAGCCGTTATACCAGCCGGCAGGGCGTTCCGTTTCCCCGTATTCCGGCAGGACGGACATGGCCATCGTCAGGGTTCGCGGCACATCACCGCGGATCTCCATGCCCGACACCTTTTCATAATACGCGTAGAGTCCGGCGTTCTGAAAGACCGTCACCAGGATCAGCGCTGCCAGGATCGCAGGATACGCTTTCTTCCGTGTCTCCGCGAACAGAAGCATCACAGTGATCCCCAGCGCGATCGCCGTGATGAGATAATTGGGCTTAAAGAACAGTGCCAGCGAGAGAAACACCGGACACAGGACCGCATCGACAACGCCGCCGGCTTTGGAGAAGCGGATGAGGGATAAAAAGGCCGCCTGCGCAAAGCAGAGACCGGGCACAAAGCCATAGGCGAAGAGCACAAAAAACAGCAGGGGCAGAAAAGCGTAGCTTAAAAGGATCGTCAGTTTTTCGGCGGCACACGCCTGCCCGGGCTCGTCCCGAAACAGCGCCGCTGCGATCTGCCACTGAAGAAAGCAGTTGATCAGCGAGAATCCGATATTGGCGATGAACAGGATCCTGACCGAATCGGAGATTCTGAAGAGCAGGCCGTCCCATGCGACCAGCCCCAGCTGAGCGGGCCAGAAGTCCAGATAGTGGCCTTTTTCAAGACCTGCGTAGTCTCCCCGCAGGAATTTCCCGGCGTTTTCCGCGACAACAGCGGCATCCCCTTTGATCATCGGCGGCACGCGGAAGATGATGTAAACCGCAGTTATTGTAAAAACTGCCGCTAATATCCCAAACAGAGCGCCGGCGGGAAAGCGAAGGAGCCATCTGCCGACAAACCAGAGCAGCAGAACTACGATCACCAGCGTCACCCAGAAAGCCGGCCCGTTAAACTGAAGCCTCATTTTTTCTCTGTCATCGAGCACCGGATGGGAAAGGATCAGGAATTGTGCACAAAATAAGAGAGCCAGCATCAGCCCGCCCATAATGACAACGATCTTTTTCGCTATGCTGTGCAATGTCTGCAACATGCGGATATTATAACATTTCTGCTTGCCATCCGCAAATTCTTATGATAATATATTAGGGCGTGTGGATCGGATATCGATTCCCGTTTTGGGGCTATAGCTCAGTTGGGAGAGTACTTGCATGGCATGCAAGGGGTCACGAGTTCGAATCTCGCTAGCTCCATGAAGAAGCATGTCACGCGACGCCGTTGCGTGACATTTTTATTTTGCATACAAAGGGTTAGCGGATGAATCACTTTATTCCCGGAACTTTTTCCTCACATAAACAGCAGGAATCTTCCGTTTCCTCGGCCGGGCCCGTCTGCGCACTGTCCGCCTGGCTCTTTTATTCTCTGTCCGTTGTCCCTCTTCTGATCCTTGCCTTCTGCAACTATCCCTCCGCGGACGACATCAATATGGGGGTCGGGGCGCACGATGCGTTTCAGAGTACCGGCAACATCCTGGCCGTATGGGGACAGGGGATCTGGCTTGCCTGGTACGACTACTTCCACTGGATGGGCTACTACACCTCCACCGCGCTCATGGCCGTGCCGCCTTCCGTTTTCGGCGAGCGGTTCTATGCGGCGGGAGCGTTTATCCTGATCGCCGCGCTCACGGCAGCGGTGACCTTTTTCCTGCATACGCTTCTGGGGAAGCTTGCCGGCATGGACCGCGCACCGATCTCGATCATTTCCGCGCTCACACTGTTTCTCGCCGTGCAGGCCCTGCCCGACGGTATGGCGCGCGTGGAATCCTTTTACTGGTACTGCAGCGGCGCCAATTACATCCTGACCTGGTGCATGGGGCTCGTCTGGATATCGCTCCTGATCCGGCTGACTCTGACGGAAAAGCACCGGATCGCCCTCACGGCCGGCAGCTGTCTGCTGGGCTTTCTCGTGGGCGGTGGGAACATGATGACCTCACTCACCTGCGCGATCGTGTCGGTCCTTGTCCTCATATGGCTCGCCCTGCCCGCAAACGGCGGGATCAAGGGCACATCGTTCAAACGACTGCTCCTGCCCGTCCTGTTCCTGCTGGTCGGGTTCCTGCTGTGCTGTCTCGCACCGGGCAATTCCGTCCGGGAAGGGATGGTCTCCGGCTTCGGTCCGGTCAAGGCGATCGCCGTATCGCTGCACTACACGGCCTCCTGCTGCATCAACACGTGGACGCGCGTCGAGCATCTGCTGGTTCTCCTGTTCTTCGCGCCGCTCTTCTGGATGGCCGCGCCGAAAACGAAGCTCTCCTTCCGCTACCCGCTGCTCATCGCCGTTCTCGCCTACGGTCTCGCTTCCGCCAATGTCACGCCGCCGCTTTACGCGCTTGGTCAGATCACTGCCGGGCGTCTGCAGGCGCTGTTTTACATGCAGTATCTGCTGCTGTTCGTGCTGACGGAGGGCTATCTGATCGGCTGGCTCCGGTGCCGGGTGCTGCAGCCGGATCGCTCTGTCGCAGCGGAGGATCCCGATGCCGCGACGGCCGGCACGGGCGCTTCCACACACCGCAGGACTCTTGTCGCATATTGGGGCGTCCTCACCGCCATGTTCCTCGTGCTGTCCGGCCTCGCCCTGATATCGGAACCCGCCTATTACACGGCAGGTGAGGCCGTCCGGGAGCTCACCGACGGTTCCGCCGCAGGATACCGGGCGGAGAACGAGGAGCGTTTCCGCATCCTCAATGACGCGTCTGTGACGGATGTCGTGCTGACACCTTATCAGAATCATCCGCCGCTGCTGTTCTTCTCGGATCTGGACACGGATCCCGAGAACTGGCTGAATGACGGCATGAGGCGTTACTTCCACAAAAACAGCGTCCGGCTGGCTCCGGATGCCCAACAAAACGGAGACTGAATCATGGCAAAGGATCAAAACTTCATTTCTCTCGTGGCCGCGATCGATACGGACCGGAGCGAACTGGATGCCTTTCTTTCGCTGGCGGAGCGGACCTTTTCCGACTGGTTTTCGCAGGCCGAGCTGATCCTCGTCGTGTGTGCGGAGGCCGCGCAGGCCAAGGACGAGATCCGCACCTATTTCGCCGATCATCCGACAAAATTCCTGACGTCGATCATCACGATGGATGCCGCGACCGGCAAGGAAAGCGCCATGAACGCCGGCCGTGATCTCGCGATCGGCGACTATGTTTTTGAATTCGATGACATTCACATCGACTATGAGGATCATGTGATCACGGATGCCTATGACAAATGCGTCGGCGGCTGTGACATTGTCACGGTCAGAAATGACAAGCAGCCACGGTTCACTTCCCGTCTGTTTTACAGCACCTACAACCGGATGACGGGTGTCGGCCGGGGGCTTGGTCCCTCCACCTTCCGCGTGCTCTCCCGCCGGGCGATCAACCGCGTGAAGTCTCTGGGCACCTATATCCCCTACCGGAAAGCGGTCTATGAGAACGCGGGGCTGGCACGGACGGAGTTGGTCTATCCCTCCACGGATAAGGGATCCGTGAACCTGCATTCGGTCAAGGATGCGCGCTCCGGCCTCGCGATCGATTCCTTTATCTACTTCACCAGTTTTATGGAGCGGGTCTCGCTGACGATCTGTGCGGTCTTTTTCCTGATCGCGATCGCCGTGGTGATCTATGTCGTCAGCTCGCTGTTTTCCGATGAGCAGATCCTCTCCGGCTGGGTGTCGATCATGGGCTTTCTGTCCATCGGGTTCACCGGTCTTTTCGGGCTGTTAACGATCGTGATCAAATATCTGTCGGTGCTGGTCGATCTCGTCTTCCGCAGGCAGCGCTATCTGATCCGCGACATCGAGAAGATCTCGGGAGAGTGATCCGTGTCCGCGCAGACCTTTGACAGTATCATCCTGGGCGCCGGTCTCTACGGCCTCTACGCGGCAAAGCTTCTCGCCGACCGCGGCGAACGCTGTCTCGTCGTCGAGCACGATGAAACCGCCATGCGGCGCGCTACCTATATCAATCAGGCGCGTGTTCACAACGGCTATCACTATCCGCGCAGCATTTCGACCGCAAAGAAGAGCGCGCATTATTACCGGCGGTTTCACGAGGACTTTGATTTCTGCATCCGCCGGGATTTCCGCCAGATCTACGCGACCAGCGCGCAGTTTTCCTGGACGGACCGTGCGCAGTTCCTCAGCTTCTGCGCGGCGGCCGGGATCCCCTGCAGGGAGCTTTCCTCTGCCGACTATTTCCGCAAAGGCCTGACGGACGGCGTGTTCCTTACGGAAGAGGATACCTATGACGCGGGTCTTCTGCGCGACCATTATCTGCGCGAGCTCGCGGCGCGTTCCGACCGGGTGACGCTGCTCTTCGACGCGCGGATCTCCTCGATCCGGGCCGCGAACGGTGAATTCACGCTCGCGATCACCGATCACGCGGGCAAAGGTTCATCCCTTACGGTTTCGGCTCCCCGGCTGGTCAACGCGACCTATGCGTCCGCCAATCAGGTTCTCGCCCTGCTGAACGAGAGTCTGCGCGCCGACGGGCAGGATGAGCTTCCGCTGTTCCCCATCAAATACGAGCTCTGTGAGATCATTCTCTGCGAGCCTTCCGATGCGCTTCGCGACATCGGCATCACGGTGATGGACGGTCCGTTTTTCTCGATCATGCCTTTCGGAAAGACCGGTCTGCATTCGCTCACCGCGGTCACCCACACGCCGCACACAGCCTGCAGGAAGGATCTGCCTTCCTTTGCCTGTCAGGAGGGGACGTCATGTTCTCCGTCCCAGCTCATGAACTGCAATGACTGCCCGCACAAGCCGGCGAGCGCATGGCCCTACATGCATCATCTGGCGGACAAATACCTGCTGCCGGAATACGCTTACCGCTACCATTCCTCTCTGTTTTCCATGAAACCGATCCTGCGGAGTGCAGAGCTCGACGACGCGCGGCCCACGATGATCCGCACGGATCTCCCCGGAGGAGCACGGCTCGTCAGCGCGCTTTCCGGAAAGATCAATACTGTCTATGATCTGGATGAGGTGCTGTCATGAATCCGCGTAAACTCAAGATCGAGATCCTGTTCCCCGTTCTGAACGAGCACAAACGTCTGCGCCGCGGTATCGAAACGACCGTGCGCTATCTGCGCACGCATCCGCGTCTCACGGAGCAGGCGGATTTCCTGCTGACGATCATCGATAACGGTTCCGAGGATGACACACCCGAGATCGGCAGGTCTCTGGCGGACACCTATGACGAAGTCCGCTTCAAGCGGATCGAGGAGCGCGGTGTCGGCATCGCGTTCTACACCGGCGTTAAGGAGAGCACGGCCGATGTGATCGGGCAGATGGATATCGATCTCTCGACGGACATCCGCAATCTGTCCCGTGTGGTCAAGATCCTGTCCGCGCACCCGGAGATCGACTATATCAACGGCACGCGTTTCTCCCGCAGATCGCAGACCGTCGGACGCAAGTGGTACCGCATGATCACTTCCATGGGCATGCTGTTTCTTCTGAAGACGGTCTTTTTCATGCGCGCGACCGACGCGCTCTGCGGCTTCACCTGGGTGCGGCGCGAGGCCGCCGGAAAACTGGTGCAGGTCACCCGTCCGGAACGTGGATGGTTCTACATGGTCGAATTCCTGCTCCGCGCGGAGAGAATGGGGCTGAAGATCGTCGATCTGCCGGTCGTCTTCACCGAAGACTATGACACCACGGTCCATGTCGGCAGCACGATCGTCAATTATCTGAAGAATATCGCGAAGCTGAGAGTCGCTCTCTGGCAGGAGACGTTTTGAGCACCTCCGCGGACAGCAGCCGCGCCGCGCGCGATATCCTTGACGCCAGAGATCTGACCTTCCGCTATGTCCGACGTGACGAGGAGGGGCAGGTCGTGCAGGCGACCGTGGCGCTCGACGGCGTTTCCTTTTCGATCCGGGCCGGCGATTTCATCGCGATCATCGGTCACAACGGTTCCGGCAAATCTACGCTGGCAAAGCATCTGAACGCACTGCTCCTGCCTGATCAGGGCACACTGTTCGTGGACGGTCTGGATACACATGATGCCGCAAAGATCCTGGAGATCCGACGCACTGCCGGCATGGTCTTCCAGAATCCCGACAATCAGATCATCGGTCAGATCGTGGAGGAGGATGTCGCCTTCGGACCGGAAAATCTCGGCGTTCCGACAGAGAAGATCCTGACACGGGTGGAGAACGCGCTCTCGCGTGTCGATATGCTGAAAAAACGGCACGCCTCCCCGAACAAGCTTTCCGGCGGTCAGAAGCAGCGTGTCTCCATTGCAGGGATCCTGGCGATGAAACCCAAGGTTCTGATCCTGGACGAACCGACCGCCATGCTGGATCCGTCGGGGAGACAGGAGGTTCTCTCGGCTGTCCACGCGCTCAACAGGGATGAGGGCATCACCGCCATTCTCATCACGCACGATATGGAGGAAGCCGCCGATGCCGACCGCGTGATCGTCATGGACCGCGGGAAGATCGCCATGACGGGCACCCCGCGGGAGATCTTTTCCCGCTCGGAGGAGCTCGCGACGCTGGGACTCGCCGTTCCCTTCCCCACACAGGTGGCGGATCTTCTCGGAAAACAGGGGGTCTCTCTTCCCGGCACGCCGATCAACCGGCAGGAGCTTGTCGCAATGATCCTGCAGACAGCGTCTGCTTTTAAATAACAGGTGATATTGTTAAATGCTTTTACGCTTTGATCACGTCAACTGCATCTATGATCCGGACGCCAGCGAGCCGGTGCACGCCCTGACGGATGTGTCCCTCTCTGTCGGCGGCGGCGAATTTGTCGGTCTGATCGGGCACACCGGTTCCGGCAAATCCACGCTCGTGCAGCATATGAACGGTCTTCTCCGTCCGACCTCCGGCACGGTCTTTGCCGACGACACGGACATCTGGTCGGACCGCTATGACCGCAAAGCGCTGCGGGCCCGCGTCGGTCTGGTCTTTCAGTATCCGGAGCATCAACTTTTCGAGACGGATGTGCTGGCGGATGTCTGTTTCGGTCCCAGAAATCTCGGAAGATCGCGGGAGGATGCCGAACGTGACGCCAAAGAGGCGCTCTCCATGGTCGGTATCGAGGAAGCGCTGTTTTCCCAGTCGCCATTTGATCTCTCCGGCGGTCAGAAGCGCCGTGTAGCGATCGCCGGTGTTCTGGCCATGCATCCGGAGATCCTGATCCTGGATGAACCCACCGCCGGTCTTGATCCGCGCAGAAGGGAGGAGATCCTGTCGCTGATCAGCGAACTGCATGAGACGCAGCATATTTCGATCGTGCTGGTTTCGCACAGTATGGAGGATGTCGCGCGTTACGCCGACAGGATCCTGGTCATGGACAACGGAAAGGTTCTCTACGATGATCCGCCGGCTGCCGTCTTTGCCCGTCACAGGGAACTTGCCGCGATCGGTCTCCGGGCGCCGGAGGCCGCTCTCCTGCTGTCCGAGCTTTCTGAAGCGGGGCTGTCCGGTTTCGACACCTATGCGGTCTCCGCCGAAGATACGGCGAAGGAGATCCTGCAGGCGATGCACTCACCGCAGGGTGTTGCAGCGGACAGGGAAGGAGCTGTCTGATGGCGATGCTCAAGGACATCACGCTCGGGCAGTACTATCCGGCGGACTCCGTGATCCACCGGCTGGATCCGCGCGTCAAGGTCGTGGTGACGCTCGGTTTCATCGTCTCCCTCTTTGTGATCAGCACGATCCCGGGCTATCTGCTGGCCGCACTGTTCCTCTGGCTGTGGATCCGGCTCTCGCGCGTGCCGCTCCGGTTCATGCTCCGCGGCATGAAATCCGTCTTTTTCCTGCTGTTCATGACGGTCGTCTTCAATCTGTTCCTGACGCCGGGCGAGACGCTCATCTCCTGGGGAAAGCTTGTGATCACAAAGGAGGGGGTGCGCATCGCTTCCCTCATGGCGATCCGTCTGGTCTTCCTGATCCTCGGCTCCTCCGTGATGACCTTTACCACGACGCCGACACGGCTGACGGATGCGCTGGAATCCCTGATGCGTCCGCTCACCCGTCTGCATGTCCCCGTGCATGAGATTGCCATGATGATGTCGATCGCGTTGCGCTTCATCCCGATCCTGATGGAGGAAACGGACAAGATCATGAAGGCGCAGATGGCGCGCGGTGCCGATTTTGAGAGCGGCAACATCATCAAGCGCGCGAAGAATCTGATCCCGCTTCTGGTCCCGCTCTTCATTTCCGCCTTCCGGCGCGCCAATGATCTGGCGATGGCCATGGAAGCGCGCTGCTACCACGGGAGCGAAGGCAGGACCCGCATGAAGCCCCTCGTCTATGCGCGAAGAGACCGGGCGGCTTATCTGCTGCTCCTGCTCTATCTTGTGCTCTCCGTTGTGATCGGCAGGGATCTGCTGCATCTTTCATCGCTGTTCTTCCCCGGAGGAGGTGTCTGATGCCGCGCGTCTATCTGACAGCAGCCTATGACGGCACCGCCTATCACGGCTCTGCGCTGCAGGCCGGTGAGCCGCAGACGATCGAGGCTTATCTGAACCGCGCCATCCACGGCGCGACCGGCGACGAGACCCCGGTGATCGGCGCTTCCCGCACGGATGCCGGCGTGCACGCGCGGGGCGCTGTCTATGTGTTTGACACGGCCTCGTCCATTCCCCCGGACCGTTTTGTTCATGTGCTGAACCATCTTCTTCCCGATGATATCCGCATCATCGAGTCGCACGAGGTTCCGGCGGATTTCCACCCCCGCAGATGCGAGGCGGTCAAGACCTATGTCTACCGCGTGCTGAACAGTCCGCAGCCGGATCCCACGCGACGGCTCTACACCTGGCATGTGCCGCGTCCGCTGGATGTGAACGCCATGCGGGAAGCGGCCGCCACGCTTGTCGGCGAGCATGATTTCACGAGCTTCTGCAATGTGGACAGTACCGCGGAGACGCGGGTCCGGACGATCCTGCGGATCTCTGTCGAACGATCCGGTTCCGGGGCTTTACGGGACACGCACGACGACGAGATCGCCATCTCGGTGACCGGCAACGGCTTTCTCTACAATATGGTCCGCATCATCGCGGGGACGCTGGTGCAGATCGGCTGGGGATGGCGGGATGCGTCGCAGATGGCGGAGATCCTCTCGGCAAAGGACCGCGGTGCTGCCGGCTGCACGGCGCCGCCGCAGGGGCTGTTCCTCATCGGCTATGAGTGGATAACGGACGATAATGGTGCTATCATGGTGAAGATATGAACAATTCTTCGTGGAAAAACCTGATCCGTCCCGGTCTGGCGATGCTTCTGGTCGTGATCGGCTGCGGTGTGACCGCGCGGTTCCTCTCCGGCGCGGAGACGCTGTCCGACTATGCCGAGAAGAATCCCGAGCTCGCCTACGGGCAGAACGCGAAAGAAGAGACTGCCGAAGCGCCTTCACCGGCGCCGGATGACGCTGATCAGAGCGCGGACGCTGCAGCATCCCTGTCCGCGAACAAGGGCACAGACGACACGGTCACTTCGGCAGGTGAGAGCCGCGCGGAAACTGCCGCGTCGGCTGACACAGGGGCGTCCGATGCCGGCAGCGCAGCCTCCGAGGGTTCTCCGTCCGATTCCCTGACGGATGACAGCGATGTGATCGACGCGCGTGTGACCTATGCGGACGGCTTTTTCTATGAGCCGATCCCTGCGACGATCTTCAGGAGGATGTCCGGCAATTCCTATCCGGAGGACTGTCCCGTCCCGCTGGAGGATCTGCGTTATCTGAACATTCGTTACATCGATTTCAACGATGAGGAGCAGGCGGGCGAGCTCGTCTGCAATGCCGCGGTCGCGGCGGATATGGTGGAGATCTTTCATGATCTCTATACGGAGCGCTATCAGCTGGAGAGTGTTCGCCTGATCGATGATTACGGCGGCGATGATGATGCTTCCATGATGGATAACAACACCTCGTGCTTCAATTACCGGACGGTCGCCGGCAGCACAAACCTCTCCAAGCATGCTCTGGGTCTTGCCATCGACATCAATCCGTTCTACAATCCCTGGGTCAACCACGGCAAGGTGTCACCGCCGGAATCGGTGGAATATGCCGACCGGACCAAGGATTTTCCGCACAAGATCGATAAGGAGGATTTCTGCTGCCGCTGCTTTGTCAATCACGGCTTCTTCTGGGGCGGCAACTGGAACAATCCGGATTATCAACATTTTCAGAAAAACTGAGAAAAGCGACAGAAAAAAGGTCGGTGCAAGCAAGCTTGCACCGACCTTTTTTCTTATCTTATTCTCTTATACCATCTCCAGCACAACCATCATCGCAGCATCGCCCTTGCGGGGACCGATCTTGATGATGCGGGTGTAGCCGCCGCTGCGGCCTGCGTACTTGGGTCCGTAAACATCAAACAGCTTGTCGACGAGATCGATCTGCTTGGTGTTCTTCTTGCGGCCCTTGCCCTCCTGCGGGACTTCCGTGACGGGATAGAGGGTCTGAAGAAGCTTTCTGCGGGCGTTCATGCGGGAAGGCTGATCCTTTTTGATCTCCTTTTCCACGGTGTCATAAACGGTGACCTTTTTGCCGTCCTGCACTTCCTTGACACGGCGTCCGTCCTTGTCCTTGCGCGGAACCTTGGCGGAAACCTTGACGGTCTCGAAGTTGTCCTTCTCTTTTGCGGCAAGCGTGATCATCGGCTCGACGATCTTCTTGATCTCCTTGGCACGCGCCTCGGTCGTGATGATCTTGCCCTTATAGAGCAGCTGCGTCACCTGGTTGCGCAGGAGCGCCTTACGGACTTTGGTTGCTTTTCCGAGTTTACGATACATTGCCATGATAAATACCTGTCCTTTCTCTGTTCCGGCGCGGCGTCTGTGTCCGCACCGCTCTGTGACGCGCTTATGGACTTACTCACAGAGATGTTTCCGTTACTGTTCTTACAGAACCTCTTCGCCGCTTCTGAGCGAAAGGCCGAGATCCTTGAGTTTGCCAAGGACTTCCTCCAGCGACTTGCGTCCGAGGTTCCTGACCTTCATCATGTCGTCGCTCGTCTTGTTGGTGAGCTCCTCGACGGTGTTGATGCCGGCACGCTTCAGGCAGTTGAAGGAACGGACGGAAAGCTCCAGTTCCTCGATGCTCATCTCGAGCACCTTTTCCTTTTCGTTGTTGACCGGCTCCGCCATGACGGTCTGGGACTTCGCGTTCTCCGAGAGATCGATGAAGAGCGACAGATGCTCGGAGAGCACCTTGGCCGCAAGGCTCACCGCCTCGTCGGGATCGATCGTGCCGTTGGTGTGGATGTCAAGGGTCAGCTTGTCAAAATCGGTGACCTGTCCGACACGCGTGTTCTCAACGGTCACGTTGACGCGCTCCACCGGCGTGTAGATTGAATCGATCGCGATCACGCCGATCGGCAGATCCGCCGTCTTGTTCTTCTCGGCGCTGACATAGCCGCGGCCGCGCGTGATCGTCAGTTCCATGTAGAGCTTCGCGTTCTTGCCCGCGAGCGTTGCGATGACCTGATCGGGATTCATGATCTCGATGTCCTGGTCAACCTGAATGTCCTTGGCGGTGACAATGCCTTCGCCGCTGAAGTCGATGATCGCGGTCTTGGCTTCGTCCGTCTGCGAGTTGTTGCGGATCGCAAGGCTCTTGATGTTCATCACGATCTCCGTGATGTCCTCCTTGACGCCCGGAAGCGTCGTGAACTCATGAAGAACACCATCGATCTTCACCTGGCTGACCGCAGCACCCGGCAGCGAGGAGAGCATGATCCTGCGAAGCGAATTGCCGAGCGTGATGCCGTAGCCACGCTCCAAAGGCTCCACCACAAAACGGCCAAAACGCTTATCGGCAGAAATCTCCGCCACCTCGATATTGGGTCTTTCAAAATCAAACATGTGATCTCCCCCTTCTCTGGTCTAAATTGACAGTGACAGCTGTTTATGGATTACTTGCTGTACAACTCGACGATCAGCATCTCGTCCACGGGAATATCGATCGCGTCTCTCTGCGGATACTCCTTGACGGTGGCTTTCATCGCCTCTTTATCAACTTCGAGCCAGGAAGGAATGAGTCTCCTCGATGTCGTCTCCGCGATATCCTTGAAGCGCTGCATGCTGCGCGCCTCCTCGCGGACCTCGACGACATCGCCGATCTTTACGGAATAGGAAGGGACATTGACCTTCTTGCCGTTTACGGTAACAAACTTGTGAAGCACGACCTGTCTGGCTTCTCTTCTGGTGCGCGCAAAACCGCAGCGGAAGATGATGTTGTCCAGTCTTCTCTCCAGGAGGACCAGAAGGTTCTCACCGGTGGAACCCTTCTGTCTGTCCGCACGCGCATAGTAGTTGCGGAACGGCTTCTCAAGAACGCCGTAGATGAACTTGGCCTTCTGCTTCTCGCGCAGCTGCAGGCCGTATTCACTGACCTTGCGGCCGCTTCTCTGCGAATTTCTGTGACTCTTCTTGTCGTAGCCAAGGAATGTCGGATCAAGATCCAGCGACCGGCATCTCTTGAGTACGGGGGTGCGATTTACTGCCATGATTTCCTTCCTTTCTTTAAAGGGTTGTTTACAGCACGCTTATGCGATGCCTTCATCCAACTGTGTTACCGATTATACTCTGCGTCTCTTGGGCGGGCGGCAGCCGTTGTGCGGCACGGGCGTCACATCGGTGATGCTGGTGACGGTCAGGCCGTTAGCCGCAAGCGCGCGGATCGCAGCCTCTCTGCCGGTACCGGGGCCCTTGACGAAAACATCAACGCTCTTGAGTCCGTGCACGAGCGCAGCCTTGGTCGCTGTCTCGCTCGCCATCTGCGCCGCATAGGGCGTGGATTTGCGGGAGCCCTTAAAGCCGAGGCTGCCGGAGCTGGACCAGCTGAGCGCGTTGCCCGCTGCGTCGGTGAGCGTCACGATGGTGTTGTTAAAGGACGCCTGAATGTGTGCCTGTCCGTGCTCAACGTTCTTCTTGACACGGCGCTTGGTCTGTGCCTTTCCCTGTTTCTGATTTGCCATTTTCTTCTCCTTCTTATCTCATCCGGTCAAAGGTGTAACTGATGACCGTACATAAGTGAACACTTGTATCCGGTACCTCACTGATGCTAGTGTGAACTTAGTTCCACCGAGTAAGGCGAGGTGGAACCTCCTTGTGCATCTGCGAGTTCGCACTAAGTCTCGACAATACCGAGACTAAGTGCTTACTTTTTCTTGTTCGCGATCGTGCGCTTCGGTCCCTTCTTGGTGCGCGCGTTGGTCTTGGTGCGCTGTCCGTGGCAGGGCAGTCCCTTCCTGTGACGCATGCCGCGATAGCAGCCGATCTCCTGCAGCCGCTTGATGTTCATCGCGACTTCTCTGCGCAGATCACCCTCGACCATGTAGCCGTTTCCGATCACTTCACTGATGCGCTTGACCTCTTCGTCGGTCAGATCGCGCACGCGCGTGTCCGGATTGACCTTGGCGGCGGCAAGGATCTTGTTGGAGCTTGTCCGGCCTATGCCGTAGATATAGGTGAGTCCGATCTCCACCCGCTTGTCTCTCGGTAAATCAATTCCTGCAATACGTGCCATTGTTCTTCCTTTCTCTGGCGGCCATCGGCCACCGCACTTGATTGACTGGGCGCTTCCCTGTCATGCGAAAACGCCAACCAGACTGTCGATCATCCGGCTCTCCGATTCCTGTACACCCTTCTTGGGTATCGGTATCAAAAAGTGCTCTCGGATGATCGATCAGCCCTGCCGCTGCTTGTGTTTCGGGTTCTCACAGATGATCCTGATGACGCCCTTACGCTTGATAACCTTGCACTTTTCGCACATCGGTTTCACTGAGGATCTGACCTTCATATCCGCTCCTTTCTCCGCGCAGTCCCTGTATTTCAGAGCGCGCAGTAATACTACGGTCGACAGGCGACCGTTTTCCATAATATCACGGTGATCTGTCAAATGCAAGAGAAATAAATAGATAATGAATGATATTTATTAGATATCGGAAGTTCCATCGGAAGTTCCATCTCACTTCGTTCGATGGAACTAAGTTCACACTAGGACTTGTGAGATACCAAGTCCAAGTGTTCACTTATCGCGCCAAATGATTCGTCCTTTGGACAGGTCGTAGGGAGAAAGCTCCATGGTGACCTTGTCGCCGGGAAGGATGCGGATGAAATTCTGGCGAAGCTTTCCGCTGATATGTGCCAGAACGACATGTCCGTTCTCGAGTTCCACCCGGAACATGGTGTTGGGCAGTTTCTCGATCACCTTGCCTTCGATCTCAATGACATCTGCTTTTGACATACTCTCCTCCAAAACTCCTCTATGCTCATTCCGGCCGGAAAACGGCAGGATCGCTCTCCTCATCCTCCATTAACGTCAGGATCTCCGGCAGTCCGTCCTCCCTGATCGCAATGGTGTTCTCATAATGCGCGGCCGGTGCGCCGTCCTGTGTCCGCACGGTCCAGCCGTCGTCGTCCCAGCTGACGCGCCAGGTACCCAGCGTGACCATCGGTTCCACGGCCAGTGTCATGCCGGGTTCCAGCAGGATACCCCTCTGCAGAGGCGGCATTCTGTAATTCGGGATCACCGGCTCCTCATGCAGATGCGACCCGATGCCATGCCCCGTCAGATCCCGCACGATCCCATAGCCGAAAGGCTGCAGGTAACCGGCGATCGCGTTGGAGATATCATACAGATGGTTGCCCGCCACGGCTTTGCGCATCCCCGCAAAAAAACTGGCTTTTGTCGCCTCGATCAGCCGGAGGGCATTGGGATGAACATTGCCGACGCCCCAGGTCCGCGCCGCATCGGAGTGCCAGCCGTCATAGACCAGTCCGCAGTCCAAAGAGACGATGTCGCCGTCCTCCAGGATCCTGTCCGCGCGCGGTATCCCATGCACGACTTCGTCATTGACGGAGACGCAGATGGCGGCGGGATAGCCCTGATAATTCTTGAAATTCGGCTCCGCTCCCATCTCGCGGATCAGTTTTTCTCCGTATGCATCGATTTCGGCGGTGGATCTGCCGACCTGCACATAGTCCCGGAGTTTTGTGTGCAATTCGCCGAGCATCCGGCAGGATACCCGCATCTTTTCCAGTTCCGCCTCCGTCTTCGGGCGTACCTGCTGCCGTTGTCTTTTGCCCCGCATGACGTTACCGGACTCCGCTGCTGAGATCAGCCGACCAGTTTGACGATATCGGCAAAGACCGCTTCCATATCCTGCGTGCCGTCCACCGTCTTCAGGATGTTTTTCTTTGTGTAATAGTCGATGAGCGGTGCCGTCTGATCATGATAGACGGTCAGACGCTTCTGTACCGTCTCCGGCTTGTCATCATCGCGCTGCACGAGCGGCTCTCCGCAATTGTCGCAGATCCCCTCCTGCTTCGGCGGGATGTGCTCGATATGATAGGTCGCTCCGCACTTTAAGCACGCACGGCGTCCGGACATCCGGCGCACGATGTTCTCATCCGGCACTTCGACGTCGATCGCCAGATCGACCTTGTCGCCGAGCTTCTCCAGCTCTTTGTCCAGAACCTCGGCCTGCGGGATCGTGCGCGGAAAGCCGTCCAGCACATAGCCGTTCTTGCAGTCGTCTTTGGCGACGCGGTCCAGGAGGATCTCCACGGTCAGCTCATCCGGCACCAGAGCACCTTTGTCCATATACTCTTTGGCCTTTTTCCCGAGCTCCGTACCTTCCTTAAGATTGGCGCGGAAGATATCCCCCGTCGATACATGCGGCAGATGATACTTCTCCGCGATCATCTTGGCCTGTGTTCCTTTGCCCGCGCCGGGCGCTCCGAGCATGATGATCTTCATGTGATCTCCTCCTTATCTTTCCGTTTTTGTGTGAATGAAAAGGAAGCCCCATCGTCCATGCCTAAGCATGACGACGAGACTCCCTGCTCAGTTTGATGCTTCCCGCCGGGCGGGTCGGGCTTTATCAGTCATCCAGAAAGCCCTTGTAGTTGCGCACCATCATCTGCGACTCGATCTGGTTCAGTGTCTCCAGGATGACGCTCACGATGATGATCAGGCTCGTGCCGCCGAAACTGACACTCGCACCGAACACGCCGTTGAAGAAGAACGGCAGGATCGAAATGATCGTGAGCCCGATGGCGCCGATGAAGATGATGTGGTTCAGGATGTTGGTAAGGTAGTCATTCGTGGGTTTCCCAGGACGGATCCCCGGAATGAAACCGCCGGATTTCTTCATGTTCTCCGAGATCTGCAGCGGGTTAAAGGTGATCGATGTGTAGAAGTACGCAAAGAAGATGATCAGCAGGATGTAGACCAGCATACCGATCGAATACTTCAGGTTCTTTGGATCACACCAGCGCCCCTGATTCAGGTAGTTCAAGAACTCGCTCCAGCCGTTCGCCTCTCTGCCACGTCCGATCAGCTGTGTCAGGATGATCGGGAACTGGAAGATCGACATGGCAAAGATGATCGGCATGACGCCCGCGGTGTTGACCTTTAACGGGATCTCCGAACGCCCGGCGCCGGCCATTCTCCTGCCCTGCAGCTTCTGGGAATACTGCACGGGGATCCTGCGCTCCGCGCGGTTCAACAGGATGACGAGTACGACCATGCCGACGATGATCGCGACAATGATCACGGCGGCCACCACGGCACGCGCGATCGGACGCCCGATCACGAACTGGTTGAACAGGCTCGCGATATCACTGGGCATACGCGAGAGGATGTTGATCGTCAGCACGACGGATATACCGTTGCCGACGCCCTTCTCCGAGACGCGCTCACCGATCCACATGAGGAACGCACTGCCTGCCGTCAGACTGGCGATGATCTGGATGATCATGAGCCAACGGTTCTGCGCGTTCACGATGTTCGAACGGGAAAACGCGATCGCCATCGCGACGGATTCCATGATGGCAAGACCGACGGTCAGATATCTGGTCGCCGCAACGAGCTTCTTGCGCCCGGACTCACCGTCCCGCTGCATCTCTTCCAGCTTCGGGAACGCGATCGTCAGAAGCTGGATGATGATCGAGGAGGTGATGTAGGGCGTGATGTTCAGCGCCAGGATCGACATGTTCTCAAAGGATCCGCCGGTGAACCGGTCCATGAATCCGAAGGACTCATTGTCGGTCAGCTGAGCGAACCAGCTCTTGAACTGTTCCACATCAACACCCGGTACGGGGATCGATGTACCCAGCCGGATAACGCAGAGCATCAGAAGGGTAAAGATGATTCCCCTTCTGATCTCCTTAACTTTAAATGCATTTTTCAGAGATTTCAGCATCAGACCACCTCGGCGGTACCACCTAAAGCTTCGATCTTTTCCTTGGCGGAAGCACTGTAAGCATTGACTTTGACTGTCAGTTTCTTCGTGAGTTCTCCGTTTCCGAGGATCTTCACACCGTCACGCGCTTCCCTGATGATGCCGGCTTCCGCAAGTGCCGCCACATCGACCGTGGCGCCGTTGTCAAACGCCTCGAGACGATCCAGGCCGATCGTAACGATCTCCTTGTGGTTCCTGTTCTTGAATCCGCGCTTGGGCAGACGTCTGTACAGAGGCATCTGTCCGCCTTCAAAACCGATCCTCGGCTGTCCGGAACGTGCCTTCTGACCCTTGTGTCCCTTGCCGGCCTGCTTGCCGTTTCCGGAACCGAAGCCGCGGCCGCGGCGGAAATTGCTGCTCTTTACCGCGCCATCGGCGGGTTTTAAATTCGAAAGTTCCATCCTGATACCCTCCTTACGCGACCTTATGCGTCGACTTCCTCAACCTTGACCATATGGCGGATCTGTGCGATCTGTCCTCTTGTCGCCTCATTGTCCGGCAGGACCACAGAGCTGTTCAGCTTGTGAAAGCCCATGGAACGAACGGTCGCCTTGTGCTTCGGGATCGCGCCGATCGTGGACTTCACGAGCGTGATCTTTAATTTCTTATCGCTACTCTTCTTCTTCGCAGCCATGATAAACCTCCCTTACGCCACTACTTCCGAAACGCTCTTGCCGCGTCTCTGGGCAACCTCTTCCGGCGTCTTCAGCGCTTTCAGGCCATTGATCGTCGCGGTGACGACATTCTGCTTGTTGTTGGAACCAAGCGATTTGGTACGGATATTCTTGATGCCGGCCAGTTCGCAGACACTGCGCGCAGGGCCGCCGGCGATGATACCGGTACCTTCGGGGCTGCGCTTTAAGAGCACCTGTGCCGATCCGAATTTGCCGATAAAATCATGCGTGATGGAGTTGTTCTCATCCAGCGGAACCTCGATCAGGTTCTTCATCGCATCTTCCTTGCCCTTGCGGATCGCTTCGGGAATTTCCGTCGCTTTTCCGAGTCCGGCACCCACATGACCGTTGCCGTCACCGACAACGACGAGCGCCGAGAACTTCATGTTGCGTCCGCCCTTGACAACCTTGGTGACTCGCTTGATCGTCACAACCTTATCGGACAGTTCCAACTGACTTGCATCAATAATACTGCGTTTCATAAATTCCTCTCCCTATTAGAATTCCAGACCGGCTTCACGAGCCGCATCCGCAAGCGCCGCTACCTTGCCCTGATAGATGTAACCGCCTCTGTCAAACACGACGGTCTTGATGCCCTTATCGAGCGCCTTCTTTGCGATCGCCTTGCCTACCGCGGCGGCCGCCTCGACATCGTCCGTGTTCTCAAGCTTCAGATCCTTGTCCAGTGTCGACGCCGCGGCAAGCGTGTTGCCCGCCTCATCATCGATCACCTGTGCGTAGATGTGCTTGTTGCTGCGGAAAACCGACAGACGGGGTCTTTCCGGCGTTCCGGAGAAGCGCTTTCTGATGCGCAGATGCTTCTTTACGCGCGCTTTCTGTCTTGATTCCTTTTTAATCATTGCTCTATCTCCTTCCCGGCCTTACTTCTTGCCCGTCTTACCGACCTTGCGGCGGATCGTCTCGTCCGCATACTTGATTCCTTTGCCCTTATAAGGTTCCGGCGGACGCTTCTCGCGGATGATCGCCGCGTGCTGGCCGACCGCTTCCTTGCTGATCCCCTTGACGATGATGGTCTGGCCGTCAACGACGGTCTCCACACCTTCGGGATCTTCCAGTTCTACCGGATGAGAATAGCCGAGCGTAAGAACCAGTTTCTTTCCCTGCTTGGCGGCGCGGTAACCGACACCGTTGACCTCGAGCTTCTTCTCAAAGCCGTCGGTCACACCGACGACCATATTATTCAAAAGCGCGCGCGAAAGACCGTGCATCGCCTTCGTTCTCTTCTCATCATCGGGCCTCGTGAGCTCGATCTGACCGTCCTTCTGCTCGATCTTGATCTCCGCAGGGAACACGCGCGAAAGCGTTCCCTTGGGGCCCTTCACCGTCACACTGTTATTTTCTGCCACTTCCATCGTGACACCCGACGGAACGGCGATCGGCATCTTTCCTACTCGTGACATGCCTGTATACCTCCCTCTGTGATTTACCAGACAAACGCCAGCACTTCGCCGCCAACCTGCAGCTCACGCGCCTTCTTGTCCGTGATAACGCCCTGGTTCGTGGACACGATCGCGATCCCCAGCCCGCCGAGAACGCGCGGCAGATCCTCCGTGTTCGCATAAACGCGCAGACCCGGCTTGGAAATACGCTTTAAGCCCGTGATCACGCGGTCATTTCTGTCTGCACCATACTTCAATGTGATGTGCAGGGTCTTGAAGCCGTTCTCCTCCACCACATCGAGCTTACGGATATATCCCTCCTCCAGCAGAATGTTGGCAATCGCCAGCTTCATTCTGGATGACGGTACATCTACCGTATCATGTTTCGCAGCATTTGCATTACGAATTCTCGTCAGCATATCTGCAATCGGATCGCTCATTCCCATAGTTTCCTCCTAGTCACCGCTCCGACGGAATCGATCAGTAGCGCTCTTTTACCAACTTGCCTTCTTAACACCCGGGATCTCGCCCTTGTAAGCCAGTTCCCTGAAGCAAATGCGGCAGACGCCGTACTTGCGAAGCACCGAATGCGGACGCCCGCAAATCTGGCAGCGCGTGTAAGCGCGTGTCGAAAACTTCGGCTTTCTCTGCTGTTTCACTTTCATGGATAATTTTGCCATGGTCTGCTCCCTTTCTTCCCTTTATCGTTAGTGCGCAAAAGGCATATTGAACAACTTCAGAAGCTCTCTCGCCTCTTCGTCGGTCTTAGCCGTCGTCGTGACGATCACATCCATGCCGCGCGTCTTATCGATCTTGTCATACTCGATCTCCGGAAAGATGAGCTGCTCCTTGATGCCCAGCGCATAGTTGCCTCTGCCGTCAAATGCGTTCGGATTGACGCCGCGGAAGTCACGCACGCGGGGAAGCGCAAGGTTGACCAGTCGATCCAGGAAATCATACATCCGCTCGCCGCGGAGAGTGACCTTGCAGCCAATGGGCATGCCCTCACGGATCTTGAAGTTCGCGATGGATTTCTTGGCCTTGGTCATGACTGCCTTCTGTCCGGTGATGATCATCAGATCATTCGCGGCATTCTCAAGGATCTTGACATTTTCCTTGGCCTCGCCAACCGCCATGTTGACCACGATCTTGTTCAGCTTCGGAACTTCCATAATGTTCTTGTAGCCAAACTTTGCGGTCATCGCGGGGACGATCTCTTTTAAATAGAGTTCATGATATCTGCTCAACGTGGGTTCCTCCTTCCCGCTTATTTCTTCGTCTTGTCGAACACCACATCGATCTCATCGCCGGTGGCTTTCGCAATGCGGGTCTTCTTCACGATCTTGCCCTCGCTGTCCTTCTCCACCTTGTAGCCGACTCTCGTGGGCTTGTTCTTATAAATCAGCATGACATTGGAAAGATCGATCGGTGCCTCGATCTGCACAATACCGCCGTTCTGGTTCTTCATGGAGGGCTTCTCGTGCTTCGTGACTATATTCACACCCTCGATCACAACACGGTTCTTCTCGCGGTCGATCGAGAGGATCTTGCCTTCCGAATCCTTATTTCTGCCTGCGATCACGCGGACCGTGTCGCCCTTCTTCAACTTCGTCGCACTCATGTCCTTTTCCTTTCGGCTAAATGCCCAAACAGCTTACAGTACTTCCGGCGCGAGAGAAAGGATCTTCATGTACTGCTTCTCACGAAGCTCTCTCGCGACAGGCCCGAAGATACGCGTTCCACGGGGCGTCTTGTCATCGTTGATGATGACCGCCGCATTCTCGTCGAAACGGATATAGGAGCCATCCTTGCGCTTTGTCTCTTTTTTCGTGCGCACGACAACCGCATGCACGACATCGCCCTTCTTCACCATGCCGTTCGGCTGCGCATCCTTGACGGACGCCACGATCACATCGCCGATCCTGGCATATCTCCTGGTCGATCCGCCCATCACGCGGATGCAGAGGAGCTCCTTAGCACCGGTGTTGTCGGCCACCCTTAATCTGCTTTCCTGCTGAACCATTGCTATTCCTCCTAAATAAGCGCTTCTGCAAAATTACTTAGCGCGCTCCATGATCTCCACCAGACGCCACCGCTTGTCCTTGGAGAGCGGCCTTGTCTCCATCACGCGAACCGTATCGCCGACCTTGCACTCGTTGTTCTCATCGTGCGCCTTTAACTTGTAGGTCCGCTTCACGATCTTTTTGTAGAGCGGATGCTTCACATGGTTCTCGATCGAAACGACGATCGTCTTGTCCATCTTGTCGCTCGTGACCTTGCCGACGCGTGTTTTTCTCAGATTCCTTTCCACGGCTTCTTCCTCCTCAAGCACCCTGCTTCTTGTTCAGCGTGATCAATGTCTGGATCCTGGCAATGTTTCTTCTGACCTCTCTGATCCTCGCCGTGTTGTCCAACTGGTTCGTTGCATTCTGGAAGCGCAGATTGAAAAGCTCCTTCTTCGCGGATACCAGTTCCGAAGACAGCTCTTCGGCGCTCTTTCCCTTCATATCATTTACATAGCCTGTTGTCTTCATGCCTGCTCACCGCCTTCCTGATCAGCACGGGAAACGATCTTGCACTTGCAGGGGAGCTTGTGTGTCGCAAGTCTCAACGCCTCTCTCGCGACCGCCTCGTCCACGCCGCCGATCTCGAACAGCACGCGGCCGGGCTTGACTACAGCCACCCAGTATTCCACGGAACCTTTTCCGGAACCCATTCGTGTTTCAGCGGGCTTCGCCGTGACCGGCTTATCCGGGAAGATCTTGATCCAGACCTTGCCGCCGCGCTTGATGAAACGTGTCATCGCGACACGGGCCGCCTCGATCTGATTGGAGCGGATCCAGCAGGGTTCCACAGCCTGGATACCATAATCTCCGTATGTCAGTGTCGTGCCTTTGGTCGCCTTATGCGCCATGCTCCCGCGGAACTGCTTGCGGTGCTTTGTTCTCTTGGGCATTAACATTATCGCTCGCCCCCTTCCACATTTTTATCCTTGACCGGCAGGACCTCACCCTTGTAGATCCACACCTTTACACCCACCTTGCCATAGGTCGTGTCCGCCTCGGCAAAGCCATAGTCGATGTTTGCACGCAGCGTCTGCAGCGGGATGGTCCCTTCGCTGTAGAATTCCTTGCGGGCGATATCCGCACCGCCGAGACGGCCGCTCACGCAGGCCTTGATTCCCAGCGCATCCGTCTTCATCGTGCGGCTCATGCAGCTCTTCATCGCGCGACGGAAGGATGTACGGTTCTCGAGCTGCTGTGCGATGTTCTCCGCGACCAGCTGCGCATCCTTGTCCGGCTTTTTGATCTCCTTGATCTCCAGCATGATCTTCTTGTCGGTCAGCTTGGAAAGCGCCTTCTTGGTCACTTCGATCTCCGCGCCGCCCTTGCCGATCACGATACCCGGCTTGGCCGTGAACACGATCACCTTGACGCGGTCGCTCGCGCGCTCGATTTCAACTTTGGAGATGCTCGCGTCCTTTAACTTCTTCTTAAGGAATTCACGGATCTTGTGATCTTCGATCAGGTTGTCCGCAAAATCGCCCTGTTCCGCATACCATCTCGAATCCCAGTCAGAGATGATGCCAACGCGTAAGCCGTGAGGATTGACTTTCTGTCCCATTCTTAACTCCTTTTCTTCTTATTTTTCGTCGAGCACGATCCGAAGATTGCTCATGCGCTTGTTGATGCGATATGCTCTGCCCTGCGCCCTCGGCTGGATCCGCTTCATGATCGGACCGTTCGACGCGTTGCACTCCGCAACGTAGAGGTTGTCCTTATTCATGCCCTTCACCTCGGCATTGGCAACCGCCGATGCGAGCAGCTTGTAGATCACGCTCGACGCGTAGCGGGGATTGTACTGTAAAAGCGCCAGCGCCGTCACCGCGTCCTTGCCGCGGATCGCGTCCATCACAAAGCAAGCCTTCTGAACCGGCACTCTCGCGTAGCGAAGAACTGCCCTGGGTCTTGCGTCTTTATTTGCGTTTCTTTCTCTCTTGACCTGAGATCTATGCTGTGCAGCCATAGAAGCCTCCTCCTGTTTCTCTCGCCCGATGCTTACTTCGCGCCGGTCTTCTTGTCGTTATTGCCCGCATGCCCGCGATAGGTCCGGGTTGCCACGAACTCGCCGAGCTTGTGCCCGACCATGTCCTCCGTAACATAAACCGGAATGTGCTTTCTGCCGTCATGCACAGCGATCGTGTGCCCGACAAAGGACGGGAAGATCGTCGAACGACGGGACCAGGTCTTGACAACCTGCTTGTCTCCCGATGCGTTCATCGCATCAATCTTCTTGAGCAGACTCTCGTCCGCGAAAGGTCCTTTTTTCAGTGATCTGGACATATCTCCTCCTCCGACTCCCTAGTGGAAAATGTGTTAGCTTTTATTTGATAGCGCGTCCGTCGCGTCTTCTCACGATCAGCTTGTTGGACTGCTTCTTCTTCTTTCTTGTCTTGTAGCCCAGAGCCGGCTTGCCCCAAGGTGTGCAGGGACCCGGACGCCCGATCGGAGCGCGGCCCTCACCGCCGCCGTGCGGGTGATCGTTGGGGTTCATGACGCTGCCTCGGACCGTAGGACGGATGCCCATGTGACGCTTGCGTCCCGCTTTGCCGTAGTTGATCAGGTTGTAATCGACATTGCCGACCGTACCGATCGTCGCGCGGCAGGTGGCGGGCACCATGCGCATTTCGCCGGAGGGAAGACGAAGCGTTGCATACTTGCCTTCCTTGGCCATCAGCTGCGCGGAGTTGCCGGCGCTTCTGACCATCTGGCCGCCCTTGCCCGGATAGAGCTCGATGTTGTGTACGGATTCACCGATCGGGATCTCGGAAAGCGGCAGGCAGTTGCCGATCCTCACTTCGGCATGTGCCCCGTTCATGACGGTCATGCCGGTCTTTAATCCGAGCGGTGCGAGGATGTAGCTCTTCGTGCCGTCCTCATACTCGATCAGCGCGATGTTTGCCGTGCGGTTCGGATCATACTCGATGCCGACAACCTTGGCGGGCATATCGTCCTTGTTTCTCCGGAAATCGACGATACGATACTTCACACGGCCGCCGCCGCCCTTGTGGCGAACGGTGATCTTGCCCTGATTGTTTCTTCCCGCCTTGCTGTTCTTTGACACCAGCAGCGATCTCTCCGGCTTCTTCTTCGTGATCTCGGAGAAATCCGAACCGGTCATGTGTCTTCTGGACGGGGTATACGGTCCGTACTTTTTAATTCCCATGATCTGTCTCCTTTTTCTATTCGCGACTGTCCGTCATTCCCGACAGCCGTTCGGTTCGCACACCCGCCTTACAGTCCGGCGAAGAGCTCGATATCCTTGCTGTCCTCGGTCAGCTGCACGATCGCCTTCTTCTTCTTCGAGGTGAAGCCGAAGGTCTGTCCGCGGCGCTTCATCTTGCCGTCGCAGTTCATCGTGTTCACCTTGGCAACCTTGGCACCTTCAAACATCTTCTCGACCGCATCCTTGATCTGCAGCTTGTTTGCTTCGGGATGCACATAAAAGGTGTACTTCTTGTCCGCCATGCCCTCCATGCTCTTTTCCGTCACGACCGGGCGCAGGATCACGTCGTAGTATTCAATCGCCGCCATTACGCATACACCTCCTCGATCTTGGCCACCGCTTCTTTGGTAAGTACCAGCGTGTTGGCATTCATGATATCGTAGACATTGATGGTGCCCGGGATCGCCGTCTTCACCGTGGGAAGGTTGCGGGCGGACAGCATCACCTTGTCATCCTTATCGCCCGTAACGATGAGAGCCTTCTTCTCTACCTTGAGGTTCTTCATGACCTCGGCGAAGCGCTTGGTCTTGATCTCGTCGAACTTGAGATCATCGACGACGATCAGGTTGCTTCCCTGCACCTTATCGGTCAGCGCGCTCCTTAACGCCGCACGCTTTTCCTTTTTGTTCATCTTGAAGGAATAGTCACGCGGAACGGGTGCGAACACAACGCCGCCGCCCTTCCACTGAGGCGATCTCGTCGAACCCTGACGTGCGTGGCCCGTGCCCTTCTGTCTCCAGGGCTTTCTGCCGCCGCCGGAAACCTCGGCGCGCGTCTTGGCCTTCTGCGTGCCCTGACGATTGTCCGCCAGATACTGTACGACCGCAAGGTGCACGAGGTGCTCGTTGACTTCCACTCCGAAGATCGCATCGGACAGGTCGATCGTGCCGACCTCCTTGCCCTCCATATTGTAAACCGCTACATTTGCCATGGTGATTCTCCTTTATTTACGCTTCGACGACCGTCGTCTCTTTGAGCGTCACAAGACCCTTCTTCGGCCCGGGAACCGCGCCCTTCACCAGGATCAGATTCTTCTCCGCATCTACACGCATGATCTCAAGATTCTGCACCGTCACGCGCACGGAACCCATGTGACCAGGCATGCCCTTTCCCTTGAACACGCGGCTCGGATCAGAAGATGCGTTGTTGGAACCCTGATGACGATGGAACTTGGAACCGTGTCCCATGGGTCCTCTGTGCTGTCCGTTCTTGCGGATCGCGCCCTGGAAGCCCTTACCTTTGGAAATCGCTGTCGCGTCGATCCGGTCGCCGGCCGCGAAGATATCTGCCTTGATCTCGTCCGCCAGCTTGTACTCGGAAGCATTCTCGACGCGGAACTCACGCACATAATGCTTGGAAGAAACGCCAGCCTTGTCAAAATGTCCCTTTTCGGACTTGTTGGCGCCGTGCGGATGCGCGATGCTCTTTCTGCCATCCTTGCCCTTGGAGACGATCCTCTCCTTGGCATCGACAAAGCCCACCTGAATGGCGCTGTAGCCGTCATTCTCTTCTGTCTTGATCTGCGTCACCGCGCAGGGGCCTGCCTCTAAAACCGTTACCGGCACGAGCGTTCCGTCTTCCTGGAAGATTTCGGTCATGCCGACCTTGATTGCCAAAATCGCTTTCTTCATAATGAAATCCTCACTTCATCTTGATGTTGATGTAGACGCCGGCAGGCATCTCCAGCCTCTGCAGCGCATCCACCGTCTTCTGCGTCGGTGTGATGATGTCGATCAGACGCTTGTGCGTTCTCTGCTCGAACTGTTCGCGGCTGTCCTTGTACTTGTGCACCGCGCGAAGGATGGTCACGACCTCCTTCTTTGTCGGCAGCGGGACCGGACCACTGACCTCGGATCCGTTCTTCCGCACCGTATCGATGATCTTCTTTGCGGACGCATCCACAAGTCCGTGATCATACGCCTTCAGCGTGATTCTCATTACATTTGCCATAAATAGTGCCTCCTTACGCTCGCTTCCTCTGAAGCTTACACTCTCCCGTGTGTGTCCATCGGGTACGCAGTCGGACGCGCAGATCGCGTCGCAGCAAACACGATTATATGGACATTACAAAGACAATGCAAGCGGAAAATGTTTAATAACGGGCGTTTTTACGAAGTGGGTATTTTTGCTCTATTTGAATTGATCTATTTTGCATTGTACTGAATGGCCTCTTCCGGCGGCAGCGGCTTGCTGAAGTAGTAGCCCTGAATGGTGTTCGCGCCGAACTCCCGCAGGCGCTCATACTGCCATTCTTCCTCCACGCCTTCGATGATGATCTCCTTGCCGAGATCGTGTACCAGCAGGATCACATCGCGGACAAAACTGTCCTTGCCGTCGACCAGATAGGCATCCACAAGCGACTTGTCCAGCTTGATGACGTCCACGGGAATGTAGGTGAGATAGCCCAGCGAGGAATAGCCGGTCCCGAAATCATCCATGAGGAGCCGGATCCCCAGTTCCTTGAACCGGTCAAACAGATGATTGGCCTGCGCCGTGCGGTCAAGGAAAATGCCCTCCGTGATCTCGATCTCGAGATACTGCGGCGGGATGTCATGCTTCTTTAACAGTGCTTCGACATAGTCCAGATACCCGGTGTCGTTGAGCTGGTTGCTGGAATAATTGATGGAAACAGGATGCAGGGTGATGCCCGCGTCACGCCACGCGGCTAGCTGTTCGATCACAAGCCTCGTCGTGATGCGCCCGATCCGCCAGATCCAGCCGTTCGCTTCCGCCACGGGAATGAACTGGCCGGGGTAGATCCCCTGTTCCCGCATACGCACCAGCGCTTCAAAGCCGCTCACTTCTTTTGTCTTTGCGTCGATCTGCGGCTGGTAGACCATATAGAAGCCATCCTTTTGAAACGCTTCCGTGAGCTTGCCCTTGATGCGGTTCTCCTCGCGCATCTTCGCCTTGGTCTCCTCGGCGAACAGCACCGCCCGGTCGCGCCCCCGGTCCTTGGCGTCATACATCGCGATCTCCGCGTTGATGATATGCTGTTCCGGTGTCGTCTCGCCGTCGGACACGGAGATACCGACACTCGCGGAGAGGCGCGCTTCCATCTCTCCCGCGGGGACGGGCATCCGGAAGAGTGTTAAAAGCATCTGCGTGAGCGCATGCTCCGCGGTCAGCTGCACACCGGGAACGATAAAGAGATATTCGTCACCGCCGTAGCGTCCGACCAGCCACCCGTTCTTGTCGCACAGCTCCTTAATGAGCGTTGTCAGGTATTTCAGGATCTCGTCCGCCATTTTGTGGCCGTAGTCCTCGTTCACCGACTGGAATTTGTCCAGATCGGCCATCATTACGGTATAGACGGAGTCCCGGGTGAAGTCGTTGTGCAGATGCTCCGTGATCGTCCGGCGGTTCATGATGTGCAGGAAATCGTCATATTCCGCGCGCTGCTTCAGCTGTTCCTGGGATTCCCTGAGGTCGTCGCGCGACGCTCTGAGTTCGTCGGCCGAGTGCTGCAGTGCGCGGTTGGATATCTCCACGGACACAAAGAAGAGGATCAGCGCGGCCAGCATCAGAATGACCGGCAGGAAGATGTTGCGATAACGGGAGATAAAGGATTCCGGACGGTTGATGTAGATGGTGTCCGCAGGCAGTTCGTGTTTGAGGAGTCCGTAATGTTCCAGCAGCGCATAGTCGATTTCGGTGCGTCCCGGTGTTGTGATCTCCAGACGCAAGTCGGAAATATCCTCTCCGTCGATCGACTTATTGACCATCTCGCCCGCGAGCCGGCAGTGTTCAACGAAATCCATCACAACGCCGCCGAGCACGCCCTCTCCCTCACCGCCGGTATAATTGCGGAAAACGGGCAGTCCGTGCGTGTGCAACGCGACCGCGCTCGTCATCTCTCTCACGGAGTGCACATGCCCGTCCCGATCGGTATAACAGGTCATGAACAGGATCACCGTATCCTCCGGCAGCGCTTCCAGTTCGGACATCAGTTCCGTGTGCGAAAGCTCCTGGGAATTCAGATCGGTAAACTCGATCGAGGAATAGGCTTTTGCAAAGAGATAGAACAGCCGGTTATCTTCGCGTCCCGCGGCCGAGTCATCATGCAGGGAAACGAAGCGCTTTGCCCCGGGGAACAGCTCGTGCGCGAGCGAAAGCGTGTCCCCGAGATAGTTGTTTTCGTACAATCCGGCCGTCAGCGGCTCTTTGGACGCTCTCTCCGCCAGGGAAAGATCGTTGATCCCGAAGAACACGACCGGGAGCCCCGCAAACAGACCATCGCGGTACTTCAGCACAAATTCCAGCGCGGCGTCATCGCCGGCGATCACCGCCTCATAGTTTCTCGCGGCATTGCTGAGGCGCACGGCAAGCAGATCGTAAAACGCCAGCTCCTCCTCCTCGGAGGGATGGAGCTTGGATTCCATATAGACCGTGTCAAACTCAACGCCGTGCGGATAGAGGCTTTCCGCCAGACCCGCTTCCTGATCATCCGCCGTGAAATACTGCGGTCCATAGGAAGAAAGAAACAGGACATGGTGTTCCGCCGCGACCGGTGTCCTCATCGTGATATCCCTGCTGCCTTCCACGCGGTTGTTTTCGTAGAACAGCAACAGGATCGCCGACATCAGGAACACGATGCCCGCAAGGACCATAATGCTGCGTACGAATTTTGTGTGTCCGGTCCGCTTCAAGAATTCTGTCCTCTGTTTATCCTCGGCTGTCACCCCTCACCACACCATCGCGCGCTGGCTCCGCAGGGCAGCGCGATATTTTGTGGTGCAGGGTCGTTTTCTGCCGTCCCCGTCACGGGAAGCGCCAGTTCATCCGCTTCGATCGTCCCGTTTCTTCCGGACGCAAGTGTCAATGCCATCAGGTCCTTCATGACTAACGGCTGCAGTCCCGTCGTGTAGGAATTCAACAGGAAAAAGAGCGGGCGGTCGCTCACAACATCCTTGAGCAGTGTGAGCAGTCCGTAGATCGCGTCCTCCAGCTTCCATACCTCACCGCCGGGTCCTCTGCCGTAGCTCGGAGGATCCAGGATCACCGCGTCATAGGTTTTTCCGCGGCGGATCTCACGCTGAACAAATTTCACGCAGTCATCAACAAGGAAACGCGCCGGTCTCTCTGCCAGCCCGGAAACCGCGAAATTCTCCTTGGCCCAGCCGACCATTCCCTTCGCGGCATCCACGTGTGTCACATGTGCGCCCGCAGCCGCGGCCGCGACCGTCGCACCGCCCGTGTAGGCGAAAAGATTCAGCACCCGCACCGGATCGTTTTCTTCACGACGTGCGGCTTCGCGCGCGATGATCGGCATGAACCAGTCCCAGTTCGCGGCCTGCTCGGGAAACAGTCCCGTGTGCTTGAACTGAAACGGTTTCAGGCGAAAGACGAGCTGCGGGTCTCCGTTCGCGGATCCGGTCACCGCGCCGGGGACCGGCGTCCAGGTGATATCCCACTCCTGCGGAAGATCGTGCAGTTCCCAGTTCCCGCCGCCCTTATCGCTCCGGTGATAAACGCCGTTGTTGTGATTCCAGCCCGCGTGCGTCCTGGGAGAATCCCATATCACCTGCGGATCCGGGCGCACGAGCAGATAGCTGCCCCATCGCTCGAGTTTCTCGCCGCCCGAGCATTCCAGCACCTCATAATCCGTCCATCGGTCCGATATCCACATAGTATTATTATATGATAAATAGAACGTAGCGCAAGAACCAAGTATACCGCAAAAACAACATAAAAAACCGGGACATGTTGCCATGTCCCGGTCCTGTTTCTTTGGTTCTTCCGATCAGATGTTACTCGATGATCGAAGCAACACGGCCCGATCCGACGGTTCTGCCGCCCTCGCGGATAGCGAAGGTAAGACCCTGCTCCATAGCGATGGGGTGGATCAGCTCGATCGTCATCTCGACGTGGTCGCCGGGCATGCACATCTCGGTGCCATCCGGCAGGTTGCAGACACCCGTGACGTCCGTGGTGCGGAAATAGAACTGCGGACGATAGTTGTTGAAGAACGGGGTGTGACGGCCACCTTCATCTTTGGTCAGGACGTAGACCTGCGCCGTGAACTTCTTGTGGCAGGTAACGGTGCCGGGCTTGGAAATGACCTGTCCTCTCTGGATACCGTCGCGATCGACGCCACGAAGGAGCAGACCGACATTGTCGCCAGCCTCGCAGTAGTCCATGGACTTGCGGAACATCTCGATACCGGTAACGACCGTCTTGGAATTCTCTTCCTTAATGCCGACGATCTCGACTTCCTCGGAGAGATTCAACTTGCCTCTTTCGACACGGCCCGTTGCAACGGTGCCGCGGCCGGTGATCGTGAAGACATCCTCGACAGGCATAAGGAACGGCTTGTCAACCTCACGCTGCGGATCCGGGATATAGGTGTCGACCTGATCCATGAGCTCCATGATCTTGTCGCCCCACTCGCTCTTGGGATCCTCGAGAGCCTTCAGCGCGGAACCGCGGATGACCGGGATATCGTCGCCCGGGAACTCATACTCGTTGAGCAGGTCACGGACTTCCATCTCGACCAGGTCGAGCAGCTCCGGATCGTCAACCATGTCGCACTTGTTCAGGAACACGATGATGTAAGGAACACCGACCTGACGCGCAAGAAGCACGTGCTCACGGGTCTGCGCCATAACACCGTCGGTAGCCGCAACAACGAGGATGGAACCATCCATCTGTGCAGCGCCGGTGATCATGTTCTTGACATAGTCCGCGTGTCCGGGGCAGTCGACGTGCGCATAGTGTCTCTTCGCCGTCTCATACTCGATGTGCGCGGAGTTGATCGTTATTCCACGAGCCTTCTCTTCGGGAGCCTTGTCGATCATGTCGAATGCGACCGCCGTTCCGCCCTGTCTGTCAGCGAGAACCGTCGTGATCGCAGCCGTCAGCGTGGTCTTGCCATGATCAACGTGACCGATTGTGCCGACATTACAATGCGGTTTGGTTCTGTCAAACTTCTGCTTTGCCATTGTACCTTTCCTCCTTAGTACCTTTAAATCCTTGCCGACCCCGTCGGCACCTATTGAATCAGCTAAATTTCATAGTATCATAATCAGCTGATTATCGCAAGTATATTTTTACCGATGCTGATGCTTCGGAAGTTCTGCTTCGGAAGTTCTGCTTCGCTTCGCTCAGCAGAACAAGCTTCATACTAACACTCGTGAACTACCGAGTGTAAGTATTCAGCTTTTTCCCAGTAACTTCTCCTGCACGTTCTTCGGAACCGGATCATAGTGATCGAAGAACATGGAGTAGTTGCCGCGTCCCTGCGTCCTGGAACGAAGATCCGTCGCGTAGCCGAACATCTCCGAAAGCGGCACATAGGACTTGACGATCTTGCCGCCGCCGAGATCATCCATGCTCTCGATCCGGCCTCTGCGCGAATTGACATCGCCGATGACGTCGCCCATATATTCCTCGGGCATCGTGATCTCCACCTTCATGATGGGCTCAAGGAGCACCATGCCGGCTTTGCTCATCGCATCCTTGAAGGCAAGGGAACCTGCCGCCTTGAATGCCATTTCGGACGAGTCAACCTCGTGATAGGATCCGTCATAGACCGTCGCGTGGATGCCAACCACCGGATAGCCGCCCAGAGCGCCCGTCTTCATGGCCTCCTGGATGCCGTTATCGATCGGTGTGATGTATTCCTTGGGGATCGCACCGCCGACGATCTCGGAATCGAACTTGTAGAGCTCTTCGCCGTTCGCGTCCATGGGCTCAAAGCGCACGCGGCAGTGGCCGTACTGACCGTGACCGCCGGTCTGCTTGATGTGCTTGCCCTCTGCCTCGACCGACTTGGTGAAGGTCTCCTTGTAGGCAACGCGCGGCGCGCCGACATTGGCTTCAACCTTGAATTCGCGCAGCAGTCTGTCCACGATGATATCCAGATGCAGCTCGCCCATACCGGCGATGATCGTCTGACCTGTCTGATCATCGGAGCTGACGCGGAAGGTCGGATCCTCTTCAGCGAGCTTGGCCAGAGCGTCAAACATCTTGGCCTGCCCCGCCTTGGTCTTGGGCTCGATCGCGAGCTCGATGACCGGCTCCGGGAATTCCATGGACTCGAGGATGATCGGATGATCGGGATCGCAGAGCGTGTCACCCGTCGTTGTGTTCTTCAGGCCGACCGCAGCAGCGATATCGCCGGAGAACACCTCATCCAGCTCCTGTCTCTTGTTGGCGTGCATCTGCAGGATACGTCCGATATGCTCGTCCTTGTTCTTCGTCGCGTTCAGGATGTTGGTGCCTCCCTGCATCACGCCGGAATAGACACGGAAGAACGCAAGCTTTCCGACAAACGGATCCGCCATGATCTTGAACGCCAGAGCGGCGAACGGCGCGTCATCGGAAGAGGGCGCCTCTGTCGGGTTGCCCTGCATGTCCGTACCCTGCGCGTTCGGGACATCCGTCGGCGCGGGCAGGAACTCCACGACCGCATCCAAAAGCTTCTGAATGCCCTTGTTGCGATAAGCCGTACCGCAGCAGACCGGGACCGCCTCCGAGGCGATCGTGCCCTTGCGGAGCGCCTTCTTCAGTTCATCGATCGTGATGCCTTCCTCGCCGTTCTCAAGGTATCTCTCCATGAGATCCTCGTCGAGCTCAACGATCTGCTCCACCATCTTGTCATGCCATTCCTGCGCCTGATCCTTGAGATTGTCCGGAATGTCCTCGATGGAGATGTCACGGCCGTTATCGCCGCGATAGTAATAGGCCTTCATCTCAAACAGATCGACAACGCCCTCGAACTGATCTTCCGCACCGATCGGGATCTGAATGCTGACCGGGTTCTTGCCCAGCCGGTCACGGATCATGTCCAGATCATGGAAGTAATTGGCACCGACGATATCCATCTTGTTGATGAATGCCATACGCGGAACCTTATAGGTGTCCGCCTGGCGCCACACGTTTTCGGACTGCGGCTCCACGCCGTTCTTGGCGTCGAACACGCCGACCGCGCCGTCCAGCACGCGCAGTGAACGCTCAACCTCGACCGTGAAATCCACGTGTCCGGGGGTGTCGATGATGTTGATCCTGTGCTCGAGCGCGCCGGGCTTGGGCTTGTTGTTCTCCTGCACCGTCCAGTGCGCCGTTGTCGCCGCCGATGTGATCGTGATGCCGCGTTCCTGCTCCTGCGCCATCCAGTCCATCGTGGCAGTACCGTCGTGCGTCTCACCGATCTTGTAGTTAACGCCCGTGTAGAACAGGATACGCTCCGTCAGGGTCGTCTTGCCGGCGTCGATGTGCGCGATGATACCGATGTTCCTGGTTCTTTCCAGGGGGTATTCTCTTTTAGCCATCTTCTACCCTCCTAAATCAGAAACGATAATGCGAGAACGCCTTGTTCGCCTCTGCCATCTTGTGCATGTCCTCTTTGCGCTTCACGGATGCACCCGTATTGTTATACGCATCCAGAAGTTCCGCAGAGAGTTTGTCGATCATCGTCTTCTCGCCGCGTGCGCGGGAGAAATTGACCAGCCAGCGAAGGCCCAGTGCCTGCCGTCTCTCCGGGCGCACCTCGATCGGTACCTGATAGGTCGCACCGCCGATACGGCGAGCCTTGACCTCAAGCTGCGGCATGATGTTGTTCATCGCGCCCTCAAAGATCTCCAGCGCGGGCTTGCCGCCCTTTTCCTCGGCTTTGGCAAACGCGCCGTACACGATCTTCTGCGCGATACCCTTCTTGCCGTCAAGCATGACCTGATTGATCAGCTTCGTCACCAGTCTGCTTCCGTAGACCGGATCCTCGAGAATGTCTCTCTTGATAACATGTCCTTTTCTAGGCACGTCTCTTCCCTCCTTACTTATTGCGGCACCCGACACTCACGGACTCCAGGGCTGTCCTGCCGTCTGCCGTCTTTCAAGTAGTTCATCGGTACTCACGTTGCATTGTGTTCGTGCGGTGTTACAGATATCTTTTAGTGATACAGAATGCCAACACGATAAAACGGTATAACCTTGAACTTCTTTAAACTACAGTTTCTGACGCAACATGGGTTCAAGGTCCCAAAGCTCATTGTGCAAGCACTTTCGCTTTGTGACTTTTCAACCCTGTTGCGTCACTTTTTAGCTGCCTTCGGTCTCTTTGCACCGTACTTGGAACGGGCCTGCTTTCTGTCAGCGACGCCCGCGGTATCCAGTGTTCCGCGGATGATGTGGTAACGCGTACCGGGCAGGTCCTTGACACGGCCGCCGCGGATCAGCACCACGCTGTGCTCCTGCAGATTGTGTCCCTCGCCCGGAATATAGCTCGTGACCTCGATCCCGTTGGAAAGGCGGACACGCGCGATCTTACGAAGCGCGGAATTCGGCTTTTTCGGTGTGGCGGTCTTGACCGCCGTGCACACGCCGCGCTTCTGCGGCGAAGATGTGTCGATCGGCTTCTTGTGAAGAGAATTGTAGCCGCGCAGCAGCGCAGGCGCCGTGGATTTCTTCACGGATGTCTGCCGACCTTTTCTCACCAGTTGGTTAAATGTTGGCATTCCTTTTCCTCCTTTTAGAATTTGTTTGATCTATTCGGTACACGCTGCCGTCCCTGTACGGAAGCGCGCACAAACAAGAATTATATTGCGGTGTCCCGCATTTGTCAAACGCGGCTTATTCCTCGTCATCCGCAGCGCCGACTTCGGCAAAATCCTCGAGGATCTCGATCGCGGCATCATCAAGCTCCGCGTCGTCCTCTCCGGTCATGACATCGCCGCCGAGATCGTCGTCGTCATCATCCTCGTTCCGCGGACGGATGATCGGCTGCGGCTGCTTTTTCAGGATCAGCTTCTCCGGATCCTTGAAATTCTCATCCGTGTTGATCGCGGTCGCACGATATCTCTTCATGCCGGTACCGGCCGGGATCAACTTACCGATGATGACATTTTCCTTGAGACCGATCAGCGGATCAACCTTGCCCTTGATCGCCGCCTCCGTCAGAACCTTGGTCGTCTCCTGGAAGGACGCCGCCGACAGGAACGAGTTGGTCGCGAGGGCTGCCTTCGTGATACCGAGGATCACCTGCTTGCCCTCCGCAGGGCGGGCACCTTCCTTTTCAAGGCGCGCATTGTTATCCTCATATTCCAGCACATCCACAAGCGTTCCGGGCAGGAAGTTCGTGTCGCCGCTCTCCTCCACGCGGACCTTTTTCAGCATCTGACGCACGATGACCTCGATGTGTTTATCGCAGATATCCACGCCCTGCAGGCGGTACACGCGCTGCACCTCGCGGAGCAGATAATCCTGCACCGCACGGATGCCCTTGATCTTCAGAAGATCGTGCGGGTTCACACTTCCTTCCGTCAGCTCGTCGCCGGCTTCCACGATCTGGTCATCCTGCACCTTGATGCGCGATCCGTAGGGGATCAGATAGGTCCTGGAATCGCCGTCCTCGTCGTTGGTCACCACAACCTCGCGCTTTTTCTTTGTGTCGCGGATCGAAACCTTGCCGGCGATCTCGGAGATGATCGCGAGACCCTTCGGCTTTCTTGCTTCGAAAAGCTCCTCAACACGGGGAAGACCCTGCGTGATGTCGCCGCCGGCCACACCGCCGGTATGGAAGGTACGCATCGTCAGCTGCGTGCCGGGCTCACCGATCGACTGCGCGGCGATGATGCCGACCGCTTCACCGACCTGCACCGCTTCGCCGGTCGCCATGTTCGCGCCGTAGCACTTCGCGCAGATACCCTTGTGGGAACGGCAGGTCAGGATCGTCCGGATACGGACCGTCTCGATACCTTCGCTGATGATCCGGTTGGCGCGGCTGGGTGTGATCATGTGGTTCTTCTTCACGATCACATCACCCTTCTTGTCGGTGATCGTCTCCGTGGCATACCGGCCGATGATGCGGTCACGCAGCGGCTCGATCGTCTCTCTGCCGTCCATGAACGCGCGGACCGTCATGCCCGGGATCTCCGCGTCCTCACCGAACAGTTCGATATTCTCTTCCGACTTCGTGCAATCCTGCTCACGGATGATCAGCTCCTGCGAGACATCGACCATCCTTCGCGTCAGATAACCGGAGTCCGCCGTACGCAGCGCGGTATCGGACAGACCTTTGCGCGCGCCGTGTGCCGACATGAAATACTCCAGCACGTCAAGACCCTCACGGAAATTGGACTTGATCGGCAGCTCGATCGTGCGGCCCGTTGTGTCAGCCATCAGTCCGCGCATGCCGGCCAGCTGCTTGATCTGCTGGTTGCTGCCTCGGGCGCCGGAATCCGCCATCATGAAGATGTTGTTGTACTTGTCGAGGCCGTCCAGCAGCACCTGCGTGAGTTCCTTATCGATCTCCGTCCAGGTGTTGATCACTTCACGCCAGCGCTCCTCGTCATCCAGCAGACCTCTGCGGTAGTTCGCGGCGATCCTGTCAACCTGTGCCTGCGCACGGTCCAGCATCTCCTGCTTCTGCGGAGGAACCGTCATGTCGGAAATGGAAACGGTCATCGCCGCGCGTGTAGAATATTTGTAGCCTGTCGCCTTGATATCATCCAGCACCTCGGCCGTTCCGAAGGTTCCGTGCGTGTTGATCAGCGCTTCGATGATCTGCTTTAACTGCTTCTTGCCGACCATGAAATCGATCTCCAGCTTCAGGAAGTTCTCGGGATCGCTGCGGTCCACAAATCCAAGATCCTGCGGGATGATCTCGTTGAAGAGGAATCTTCCCAGCGTGGATTCCACCGTGCCGGTCACCGTTTCGCCCTCCGCGTTCTTCTTGGAAACGCGGCACTTGATGCGGGACTGAAGCGTCAGATAACCGTTCTCATAGGCGAGGATCGCCTCTCCCACGGAGTGATAGACGCCGCCCTCACCCTTGGCGCCCGGACGCTCCTGCGTCAGGTAATAGAGGCCCAGCACCATATCCTGCGTCGGCACGTTGACGGGGCCGCCGTCGGAAGGCTTTAACAGGTTGTTCGTGGACAGCATGAGGAACCGGCATTCCGCCTGCGCCTCGACCGAAAGCGGCAGATGCACCGCCATCTGGTCGCCGTCAAAGTCCGCGTTGAAAGGTGTGCAGGCCAGCGGATGCAGCTTGATCGCCTTACCCTCGACCAGCACCGGCTCAAAGGCCTGGATTCCCAGTCTGTGCAGCGTAGGTGCGCGGTTCAGCATCACGGGGTGCTCGGAGATCACATCCTCCAGCACGTCCCAGACACGATCATCCAGACGCTCCACCAGTTTCTTGGCATTCTTGATGTTCTGCGAAATGCCGCGCGCCTCCAGTTCCTTCATCACGAAGGGCTTGAACAGCTCGATCGCCATCTCCTTGGGAAGACCACACTGCCAGATCTTGAGCTCGGGTCCCACGACGATGACCGAACGGCCGGAGTAGTCCACACGCTTACCCAGCAGGTTCTGACGGAAGCGTCCGCCCTTGCCCTTGAGCATGTCGGAAAGGGACTTGAGCGCACGGTTGCCCGGGCCCGTGACCGGACGGCCGCGACGGCCGTTGTCGATCAGCGCGTCAACCGCTTCCTGCAGCATGCGCTTCTCGTTTCGCACGATGATGTCCGGCGCGCCGAGCTCCAGCAGTCTCTTCAGACGATTGTTTCTGTTGATGATGCGGCGGTACAGATCGTTCAGATCCGATGTGGCAAACCGGCCGCCGTCCAGCTGGACCATCGGGCGGATGTCCGGCGGAATGACCGGGATGCAGTCCATGATCATCCAGGACGGATCCCCGCCGGACTCACGGAACGCCTCGACCACCTCGAGCCGCTTGATGATGCGCGCGCGCTTCTGGCCGGTCGTCGTGTCGACGCCCTCCTTGAGCTCCGCGTATTCCTTTTCCAGATCGATATCCAGGAGCAGTTCCTTGACGGACTCCGCGCCCATACCCGCACGGAACTTGTTGCCGTACTGCTCGCGCGCCTCCTGATACTCTCTCTCGGACAGAACCTGCTTGTAGGCAAGATCCGTCTCACCGGGATCGAGCACGATGTAGGAAGCGAAATAGAGCACCTTCTCCAGCACGCGCGGGGACAGATCGAGGATCAGTCCCATACGGCTGGGGATGCCCTTGAAATACCAGATGTGTGAAACCGGCGCCGCCAGTTCGATATGTCCCATGCGCTCGCGGCGGACACTCGATTTGGTCACCTCAACGCCGCAACGGTCGCAGACGACCCCCTTGTAGCGGATCTTCTTGTATTTGCCGCAGTGGCACTCCCAGTCCTTGGTGGGTCCGAAAATGCGCTCACAGAACAGACCGTCGCGCTCCGGCTTGAGCGTCCGGTAGTTGATGGTCTCGGGCTTTGTCACCTCGCCGTGAGACCACTCGCGGATCTTTTCCGGGGAAGCCAGACCGATGCGGATCGCGTCAAAGGTCATCGGCTGATAGCCGGTCTGCCCGGAACTTCTTCCGTTCGATGCCCGGTTAATCGCTCTGTTGCTTGTCGAATCAGACATGCTGCTGCACTCCTTTCGTCTGAAAACTCAAATCAGGATCACGAGGGACTTATTCGGCGTCCTCGGGACTGTAATAGTCGCTGTCGACATAGGCGCTGACCGTTTCGTTGTCTCCCACCAGTTCGCCCGTCTTTTCGTCGAAGCGTCCCGTGGAAAAGCCCGCCGCGCCGAAGTTCTCGTTGTCATAGTTCCTGCGGTGATCGCCCTCGAGGTCATAGCGATAGCCGTCATCATAGTCGACGGACTCCATGATCTCCACCTCGGTGTTGTCCTCGCGGAGCACTCTGACATCGAGACCCAGGGACTGCAGTTCCTTGAGCAGCACCTTAAAGGATTCCGGAACACCCGGCTCAGGGATGTTATCTCCCTTGATGATCGCCTCATAGGTCTTGACACGCCCGATCACATCATCCGACTTGACCGTCAGGATCTCCTGCAGCGTGTAGGCCGCACCGTAAGCTTCCAGTGCCCAGACTTCCATTTCTCCGAAACGCTGTCCGCCAAACTGCGCCTTGCCGCCCAGCGGCTGCTGTGTGACCAGCGAGTAGGGGCCCGTCGAACGCGCATGGATCTTGTCATCGACCAGGTGATGCAGTTTCAGATAGTGCATGTGTCCGATCGTCGTCGGTCCGTCAAAGAATTCGCCGGTCCGGCCGTCACGCAGCTGCACCTTGCCGTCCGCGCTGATCGGCACGCCCTTCCAGAGTTCCCTGTGATCCAGGTGCTCGTGCAGATAGTCCATGATCTCCGGAAGCACCAGATCCTTGTATTTCTTCTCAAACTCCTCCCACTCAAGGTTGACATAGTCATTGGCCATGAGCAGCGTATCCTGGATGTCCTTTTCATCCGCACCGTCAAAGATCGGCGTCGCGATGTTGAGGCCCAGTGCCTTGGCGGCAAGGGAAAGGTGGATCTCCAGGACCTGTCCGATATTCATACGGCTCGGCACGCCCAGCGGGTTCAGCACGATATCCAGCGGTCTGCCGTTCGGAAGATACGGCATGTCCTCGATGGGCAGGATGCGGGAAACAACACCCTTGTTACCGTGACGGCCGGCCATCTTGTCACCGACACTGATCTTGCGCTTCTGCGCGATGTAGATGCGCACTGCCTGATTGACGCCCGGAGAAAGCTCATCGCCGTTCTCTCTGGTGAACACCTTGGTGTCCACGACAATGCCGTATTCACCGTGCGGCACCTTGAGCGACGTGTCGCGGACCTCGCGCGCCTTCTCACCGAAGATCGCGCGTAGCAGGCGCTCCTCGGCTGTCAGCTCCGTCTCGCCCTTCGGCGTGACCTTTCCGACAAGGAAATCTCCGGCACGGACCTCGGCACCGACGCGGATGATCCCGCGGTCATCAAGATCCTTGAGCGCATCTTCGCCGACACCCGGCACATCGCGCGTGATCTCTTCCGGTCCGAGCTTGGTCTCGCGGGCCTCTGCCTCATATTCCTCAATGTGGATCGAGGTGAACACATCGTCACGTACCAGACGCTCGGAAAGGAGCACCGCGTCCTCGTAGTTGTAGCCTTCCCAGGTCATGAATCCGATCAGCGGGTTCTTGCCCAGACCCAGCTCGCCGTTGCAGGTGGAAGGACCGTCCGCAACGACCTGTCCGGCTTTGACTCTGTCTCCCTTGTAGACGATCGGCTTCTGGTTGTAGCAGTTCGACTGGTTCGAACGGTCGAATTTCAACAGATGATATTCGATCGTCTCACCGTCATCCGCCTTCTCAATGATCGTGCAGGCGTCGACAAATTCGATCACGCCGTCTTTGGTCGCGACAACGCAGACACCGGAGTCAACCGCCGTCTTGTTCTCGATACCGGTACCGACGACCGGTGCCTCCGTTTCCATCAGCGGCACCGCCTGACGCTGCATGTTGGAACCCATGAGCGCGCGGTTGGCGTCATCGTTCTGCAGGAACGGGATCAGCGCCGTCGCAACGGAGAACACCATGCGCGGCGACACGTCCATGTACTCGAACATGGTCTTCGGATATTCCGATGTCTGATCCTTGTAACGTCCGGAAACGTTGTTCCGGATGAAATGCCCCTCCGCATCGAGCGGTGTGGAAGCCTGCGCCACATGATAATTGTCTTCCTCGTCCGCGGTCAGATAGTCAACCTCGTCCGTAACACGCGGATTCTCGGGATCCGACTGATCGACCTTGCGGTAAGGCGCCTCGATGAATCCATACTCGTTGATGCGCGCATAACTCGCCAGCGAGTTGATCAGACCGATGTTGGGACCTTCCGGCGTCTCGATCGGGCACATGCGACCGTAGTGCGTGTAGTGAACATCTCGGACCTCGAATCCGGCTCTGTCACGGGAAAGACCGCCGGGGCCCAGGGCCGACAGACGGCGCTTGTGCGTGATCTCCGCCAGCGGGTTGTTCTGGTCCATGAACTGTGACAGCTGGGAGGATCCGAAGAATTCCTTGACCGCCGCCTGCACAGGTTTGATGTTGATGAGCGTCTGCGGGGAAACCTCCTCCGCGTCGTGTGTCGTCATCCGCTCACGGACAACGCGCTCCAGACGGGAAAGACCGATGCGGTACTGGTTCTGCAGGAGCTCGCCGACACAGCGGATGCGGCGGTTTCCAAGATGATCGATGTCATCATCGTTGCCGATCCCGTATTCCAGATGCATGTTGTAGTTGATCGAGGCCAGGATGTCCTCGCGCGTCACATGCTTGGGAACAAGGTCCGTCGCATGCGCATGCAGCGAAAGATACAGCGCCTCCGCGTCATCCTTGGCATTCTTTTCATACTCGTCGAGGAGCTCACGCAGAGCGGGGTAATAAACCTCGTTGGTGATCCCCGCCGCACGGAGTTCTTTGGCGTCGATATCGATGTAGTTGCGGATGTCCACCATCATGTTGGAAAGCACGCGGACATTGCGCTCATCCGTCTGCAGTGTCACCGCCTTGACTGCCAGATCTTGGATCTTCGTCGCCAGCTCCCTGTCGACCCTGGTGCCGGCGGTCGCGATCACCTCACCGGTCTGCTCGTCGACAACGTCCTCCGCGAGAACATGACCTGCGATACGGTTCCTGAAATGAAGCTTCTTATTGAACTTGTAGCGGCCAACCTTTGCCAGGTCATAACGGCGCGCGTCAAAGAACATCGACTCGAAGAGGCTCCTGGCGCTGTCCACATTGAGCGGTTCACCGGGACGGATCTTCTTGTAGAGTTCCAGGATGCCGCCCTGATAATCCGTTGAGGGATCCTTGGACAGGCTCGCCTGGATCTTGGGCTCATCACCGAAAAGCTCGATGATCTCCTCGTTGGTCGCGATGCCGAGCGCGCGGATCAGTACCGTGACCGGCACCTTGCGGGTGCGGTCCACGCGAACATAGAACACATCGTTGGAATCCGTCTCGTATTCCAGCCACGCGCCGCGGTTCGGGATCACCGTGCAGGCGATCAGTTTTTTGCCCAGTTTGTCAAAAGTGATATCATAGTAGATACCGGGTGAACGGACGAGCTGGGACACGATCGCGCGCTCCGCGCCGTTGATGACAAAGGTACCCGTCGCCGTCATGAGCGGCAGATCACCCATGAACAGCTCGTGCTCATGGATCTCGTCCTTTTCCTTGTTATGCAGACGCACACGCACACGGAGCGGTGCCGCATAAGTCGCATCGCGTTCCTTGCATTTCTCGATCGAGTACTTGACCTCATCCTCGCAGAGTTTGAAGTCCACGAATTCGAGGGACAGCTTGCCGCTGTAGTCCTCTATGGGCGAGATATCATCAAAGACCTCTCTGAGGCCCTCGTCCAAAAACCATTGGTAGGAACTCTTCTGCACCTCGATCAGATTGGGCATCTCCAGGACATCTTTCTGTCTCTGGAAACTCACCCTGAGGCTCTTGCCGGAACCGGTAGGATGCAACCTGTACTTTTCCATATTGGACATTCCCCCTCCGCTAAGTATGAAACCGCGTTGACTTGAATGCACGATCGTAAAAAAGCGCGCAAAGGCTAATGCGCCACAATAGTGCATTTTTCATCATAACGCAAGGGGAAAAGTGATGTCAAGAATTTTTTTAAGATATTTTGCAGGAGTGCCGACGCCTCGCAAGGCCCCGCTCAGGGAACCGGCGCTCCTGCGATAAAACGTCATTCCTGCGATAAACAGGCCGTGTGAATGCACAGAACACTCACACGGCTTGCTTCATTTCGCAGTATAGTTTTCTTACTTGAGGGTAATCTTTGCTCCCTCGGCTTCGAGCTTGGCCTTGATGTCGTTGGCCTCGTCCTTCTGCGCACCTTCCTTGACCATCTTCGGAGCGCCCTCGACGAGATCCTTGGCCTCCTTCAGACCGAGACCGGTGATCTCGCGGACAACCTTGATGACCTTGATCTTGTTCGGGCCAACCTCGGTCAGCTCGACGTTGAAGTCGGTCTTCTCTTCCTCAGCAGCGCCGCCGCCCTGGCCGCCGGTGGTCGCAACAACCACACCCGCTGCCGCGCTCACGCCGAACTCTTCTTCGCAAGCCTTGACGAGCTCGTTGAGCTCAAGAACGGTGAGTTCTTTGATCGCGTCAATGATTTCCTGGGTAGATAACTTCGCCATTGTATTTTCCTCCTTATCGATCTTTGTTTTCTTCATAGGATGTTCCATCATGTTTCGTTCGATGGAACTAAGTTCGTACTAACACCCGAAACTACCGGGTGTAAGTGCTCACTTATTACTCAGCAGCCGGCGCTTCTGCCGGAGCCTCGGCAGGTGCTTCAGCAGGAGCCTCAGCCGGTGCCTCTTCCGCCTTCTCAGGCTGCGCTTCGCCGGAACCCTGCTTCTCCGCGATCTGCTTCACGACGCGCGCAAAGTTCGCGATCGGAGACTGGATGCTTCCGAGCAGCCTGGACAGCAGAACTTCTCTGGACGGGATGTCCGCGATCGCCACAAGACCCTGTGCATCATAGAACTTGCCTTCCACAACGCCGCCCTTGACCTCAAGCTGCTGCGCCGTCTTGGCAAACTTGCAGAGAACGCGTGCCGGTGCCGCCGGATCATCCTTGGAGATCGCAAGCGCGCTCGGTCCGTTGAGGAGCTCGTGCTCATCAAGCTGCGCAAAATCCGTGTTCTCGAACGCACGATGCATCATCGTGTTCTTGTAGACCTTGTAGACAACACCCGCCTCACGCAGCTGTCTGCGAAGCTGTGTGTCCTGCGCGACCGTGAGACCGCGCGCGTCAACCAGAACTGCTGCCTGGGCGCCGTCGATCTTCTCCGCGATCTCGCGTACGATAGGTTCTTTTTCCGCTACTTTCGCCATTTTCGTTTCCTCCTTCCTTCGATATTCTTCCTGCGATATGCAGATGCCGGAAACAAAAAATCTCCCGGCAGATACCGAGAGACGCTGAAAACTGATATCGCGCTGACGCGCTTCGATCATTTCCTCGGCAGGCGCCCGGAGTCTGCTCCGTTCTTACGCTTCCCTGTTTCGGAAGCACCGGCTGTCTTCGGCAGGCCGCTCATCGCGACCGTCAAATAAGATAACACAGAGAAAAAGAGAATGTCAAGAACAATTTGGGGCCTGTCGATTTAATCCCACACTCCCGCGTCACGGATCCGGAGCCCGGCCTGCCCGCAATCCGGGCACTTCGCTTTTTCGAGTTCCTCCCTTGGAACGCGTTCCGCCGCTCCCCCGCACACGGAACAGCCGCCGACATACTCCGTCCCCTCTTTTCCCACTCTCAACACCGGTACCGTGACGATGTCCCTGCAATACGCACAGACAGCAGGCTCATAGGCGAAGCTCCACGGCACATCCATCCGCCGCATCTCCTCCAGCGGCAGCTCCCGTCGGACATCCGACGGAAACAGCGCAGCCACATCCGCTGCCCGGCCGTGCATAAGACCGTATCCCAGACGCAGTTCCCATTTCTTCCCGCAGTTTTTGCATGTACCCTCAACCAGTTGTCCCATTGCCGCACTCCTATGACAGCAGGGTCAGGATGCCCTGATGTGACTGGTTCGCCTGTGTAAGGATCGCCTGACCGGCCTGCTGCAGGATGTTGGTGTTTGCATACCGCATCATCTCCTCCGACATGTCCGTATCGCGGATCAGAGATTCCGCCGTCGAGGTGTTCTCCACCACATTGTCCAGATTCCTGATCGTGTGCTCCAGCCGGTTCTGCGTCGCGCCGTAGTAGCTGCGGACCGCGCTGACCATCTGCAGCGCGTCCTTGATCGTCTCAATGGCGCTGAGCGCATTGGTCGCCGTCTTCACATTGACATTTGTCAGACCGAGGTCCTCGGCACTCATCTTGAACATCTTGATCTCCAGCTCGTGCCCGTACTCGGCGCCAACCTGCAGGACCAGTTTTCGCGCGCCGACATCAACGTTGCCGTCGATCGTGTAGTTGCCCGGATTGGTCTCCCCCGTGCCGACAATGCCCGATCCGCCCGCGGAGAGGCCGCCCGCCGCGATCACGGAGCCCGCACCGTTCCCGGTCTTTTTGACAAGCTTGCGGACAAACTCCACCGCGCCGGGGTCGGCGGTGTTGATCGCGGAAGCCACGTCCGCCGCGCCTGTAAGCGCACCGCCCGTGACCTCATTGATCGCCGCGTCCAGGTCATTGCCGTTGGCAAGAAGTTTGGCAAAGATCCTGTCCATACCGGCCGCGATACCGGCCGCGCTCACCTCCCCGCCGCCGTTCGCCATATATCCGAGATAGGCGGCCGCCAGATAGCCGTGTCCGTAGACATTGCTTTCGACCGTCCGGCTCTTCAGTTTCTGCTCGATCCAGGCATCCTTGCTCGTGTCATTTTCATCCGCGATACCGCCCGCTCCGTTCAGGCCGGCCTGCAGGTATTCGTTCCAGCCCGTCGTGAACCCGCCGCCGGCAAGCTGCGCCGTTCCCTCAACAAACCAGTCGGGAAAACCATACGCCATACCGCTTGTCATCGTGTTCTGCATGATCGTGTGCGTCAGTTCGTGCGCCAATGTCGATTCCAGCACACCTTCACGTGACGATCCGATCGTTTCATCGGAAAAGTCCGAACTGTCCACTCTGACCCGGAATCCGGTCGGGTCAGGTGTTGCCGTCGTGCCGTTCCCGTAATATCTGTACCCCGCGTAGGCCAGCGTGCCATTCTGACCGTCAATGTAGGAGACCTCCAGAGCAAGATTCACATTGTTACCGGCCGTCTTGAGACTGGGAAAAGCGTCCAGCACCTGCGACACCGCATTGGGGATCAGTTCGTCCGCGATGTGCGCGGCAAGTACCTGCCAGCCCTCTCCCGCAGACACACCGGTCACGGGAACACTCGTCATCGGATCGGAGATCGTGAAGGTCCCGTCCGATGCCAGCGTGATGTCAAAGCGCTGTTCTGCGACGACATTGCCTCTCACGGCTTCTTTGGGAGAATAGCCGTTGGGCGGAAAGGTCTTTATCTCATTGAATGTGGTCTTGCGCGCCGTCGAAGTGATCTCCTCCTTGAGCTTCTGCACCTCCGCGTCGATATAGGACCGGTCATCCGTCTGCAACGTGTCATTGGCCGCCTTGACGGCAAGCTCGTTCATGCGCTGCAGCATGTCATGATCCTCGTTCATGGCCCCGTCCGCGATCTGGATCAGCGAGATCCCGTCCTGCGCATTCTTTGACGCCTGCGTGAGACCGCGGATCTGCCGGCGCATCTTTTCTGATATGGAAAGCCCGGCCGCGTCATCCGCCGCCCGGTTGATCTTGTACCCGGAGGAGAGTTTCTCCGAAGATTTGGCTTTGATCCCCGTAACGATCCCCAGCTGGCGGTTGGCATTAAACGCCTGCAGGTTGTGCCGGGTCACATTCATGTTGTCGCTCATAGGATCCGCCCCCTGTCCTGTCAGAGCAAAAAACTTCATATTTTATATCGGAAAACTACAAGATATTGTTAGATGATTTGAAAAAAGAACACAAGATATTGAAAAATGATTAAAAAGCATCAACAAGCCCGTCCCGATCGATCTTATCTGCGCCGGTCCGTCAGCCTGCCAGATCGATCCCGCCGTCCGCGTCGATCGCGGTGCCCGGGGAGATGTCCCGCATATACTGCAGGATGCGTCCCTTTTCCTCTCCCTCCGCAAAGCGCACCGCGCACCCCGACTGGATGCAGGGAAGAAACGTCAGAGAACGCAGACGCGCAGCGGATCCGGTATCCGCGCGTTCGATCACGCATTCGACCAGCCCCGTATCCAGGGTTTTGGAATTGAACAGGAAATTGCCCAGGCTGTAGACCACCGGTACGCCGCTCACGATACTGATGGGCTGCAGGCAGTGGGAATGCGCGCCGATGATGAGATCGGCTCCCGCCGCAGCAATCTCGGGCGCCTGCTGCAGCTGTAGCCAGTCCGGCTGCTCCGTGTTCTCCGTTCCCCAGTGGATGAAGACGATGACGAAATCATGGTCCGCTTTCGCCTCCCGCACCCGCTCACATAGCCGCTTGTCATCCATGCAGCGGAACACGCCGGGCAGCGATTCCGTCGCGCCGCGCGTGTTGGGGTTCCCGAAGCGCTCGATCTGTGTCGCCGCGATCACGGCGATCCGCATGCCGTTCGACACAAAGGTCATCGGATGAGAGGCCTCTTCGATATCCCTGCCCGCGCCGATGCGCGGGATGCCCGCGCGGTCCAGCGTATCGAGGGTATCCAGAAACCCCTGCTCACCGTAGTCAAACGTGTGATTGTTGGCAAGGCTCACCAGATCGACGCCCATTTCCTTGAGCTGCCGGACGGTGCGCGGATGTGCATGAAAGGTGAAGATCTTCTCCGGCTGCGGCGTCCCGCGCGAGGTGTAGGGGAATTCGTTGTTGACCACCATCAGATCCACGCGGTTCATTTCCTCCAGGAGCGACGCGCCGATCTGACCGGTGACGCTTCCGTCCTTGGGCACGCGCGCCTGGATCGAATAGGACGAATCAAACAGAATGTCGCCGGCAAAGGCCATGGTCACGGCATCCGCTTCCGCAGGCGTCACCCGGCGGGTAAACGGATCCTCCCGCACTTCTTCCTCCGCGGTCTGCGCGTCCGCATCCGCCGCCGGATCCTCCTGCTCCTCCGCCTGTCCGACGCCGTCCTGCGCCGGCGTCTCCGGGACCTCCGCCCGCTCCGGGATCGGTTCCGCAAACTCCGCCGTTTTCTGCGCGATCTCTCCCGCGTCCGCCTGTCCGGCAGCCGTTTCCGTACCTCCGGTGCTCCTCGTTCCGGCCGTCCCGCCCGCCATATAGCGCTGCAGGGCAAGCGCGCTCACGCCGACCAGCACGACCAGCGTAAACGTGAAGACAAATATCAGGATGACCCTGCGCGTCATGCGCATTTTTTCCTCATGATCCATGCGTTTCAGTTTAACACAAAATAGCGCGCCCGGCAAAACCGGGCGCGCGCTATCTTGTATTCGGTTTCTTTCGGCTTAGTACTTGTTTGCCACGATCTTCACGCCGGGACCCATGGTGGACGCGACGGAGATGGACTTTAAGAACTGGCCCTTCACCGTGCTCGGACGTGCCTTGACGATCGCATCCATCAGCGCGTTGTAGTTCTCCGTCAGCTGCTCCTCGCTGAAGGAAGCCTTGCCGAGCGGGCAGTGGATGATGTTCGCCTTGTCCAGACGGTACTCGATCTTACCGGCCTTGATGTCCGCGATCGCCTTCGCGACATCCATCGTGACCGTTCCTGCCTTCGGGTTGGGCATCAGGCCCTTGGGGCCGAGCACCTTACCGAGACGGCCGACCACACCCATCATATCCGGAGTCGCCACGACCACATCGAAGTCGAGCCAGCCTTCCTTCTGGATCTTCGGGATCAGCTCCTCGCCGCCGACATAATCGGCACCCGCATTCTGCGCCTCATCGACCTTTTCGTTCTTCGCAAAGACCAACACGCGGACCGTCTTGCCCGTGCCGTGCGGCAGCACCACCGCGCCACGGATCTGCTGATCCGCATGACGGGAGTCACAACCCGTGCGGATGTGGATCTCCACCGTCTCATCAAACTTGGCAGTTGCTGACTTCTTTACCAGAGCAAGCGCCTCGGTCGGCTCATACTGCTTCTGTCTGTCGATCTGCTTTGCGGCTTCCGTATATTTCTTTCCGTGCTTCATCGCTTACAACCTCCCCTCAATCCTCGACAACGATGCCCATGCTGCGGGCCGTGCCGGCGATCATGCTCATCGCGCCCTCGATATCGACAGCGTTCAGATCAGGCATCTTGAGCTCCGCGATCTCACGGATCTTGTCCTTGGAGATCTTCGCGACCTTGTCCTTGTTCGGTGTGCCGGATGCCTTCTGGAGGTTGCAGGCCTTCTTCAGAAGAACCGCTGCCGGCGGTGTCTTCGTGATGAAGGAGAAGGTTCTGTCCGCGTAGACCGTGATGACAACAGGGATGATCAGATCACCCTTGTCCGCGGTCACCGCGTTGAACTGCTTCGTGAATTCCACGATGTTGACCCCGTGCTGACCGAGTGCAGGTCCGACCGGAGGGGCCGGCGTCGCTTTGCCGGCAGGGATCTGTAACTTGATGTACCCTTCGACTTTCTTTGCCATTTTGTTACCTCACTTTCTCAAGGTAATCGTGGTATGCCATGGCGGGCTCCCACTGGTTGATGAGTTCCTATATCCACAGCACCGGGCGGTGCTGTCAATATACCTATCTGTCTACTTTTCTGACTTCCGCAAAGGAGATCTCGACGGGCGTCTCGCGTCCGAAGAGTTCCACATTGATCGTGGCCGTCTGCTTCGAGAAGTCCATACGCTGCACGGCACCGATCGTGTCGCGCCAGACACCGGACACGACCGCGATCGTGTCGCCAACGCCGAAATCGACCGTCATGTTGTTCTCGGTCTTGATGCCGAGCGGCTTGATCTCCGCATCGGAAAGCGGGACCGGCTTGCTGCCCGGACCGACAAAGCCCGTCACACCGCGCGTGTTGCGCACCACATACCAGGTCTCGTCATCCATGTCCATATTGATCAGAACATAGCCGGGGAAAAGCTTCCTCCGCACGGTCTTCTTGGCGCCGTCGCGGTACTCCACCACATCCTGCACCGGCACGCGGACTTCAACGATCTTGTCCTCCAGATGCCGGTTGACGATCGTGTTCTCGATATTCGTCTTGACCTTGTCTTCATAGCCGGAATAGGTGTGAACGACATACCAGCTGTAGCGCTCGTCCTTTACCTCTTCCGCAGGTGCACCCTCCGCGGTTTCCGGCACGGGTGCCGCCGCCTGCTCCTCGGCTCCGGTCATTTTTTCATTCTCTGCCATCGGGACTCCTCGACTTTACAGCGTAAACAGAAAATTCATTCCCGCTTCAAACGCATAATCCAACACAGCGATCAGCGCACCGGTGACAACGGAAACGCACACCACAGCTACCGTCTGCCTGCCGACGGAAGCGCGGTTCGGCCAGGTGATCCTCTGAAACTCCGCGCGCACGCCGGTGAAAAACTCGCCCAGACGGGATATCGGATTCTCCTTCTCTTCCGCCATCACTTCGTCTCCTTGTGCGTGGTGTGCCGCTTGCAGAAACGGCAGTACTTCTTCATCTCGATGCGGTCGGGATGCGTCTTCTTGTCCTTTGTGGTATCATAGTTGCGGTTCTTGCACTCCGTGCAGGCCAGTGTGATTCTCGTGCGCATGGTTCGCTCCTTCTGAAAAAAGTCGACAATAAAAAAACGCCCTGTGTGCGTCGCTAAATAAAATAGCACATCTTTCTGCGCGCGTCAAACATTTTCTGAAAAATGTTCGAAATCCTGTTGACAAACCCCCGTATTCGCGGTAAGGTAGTAGTGGAAGATTAGATGGGTGTAGTATACCTATTTTCAGAGACCGCCCATCTCTTCCTATAAAGAATAATCCGTGAGCCCTTGTGCTGGATATCAGGGACGGTGTCCGAAAGCGCATCATGGAGGAAAGGAGGGGCTGCGAGATGGCAAACACCATTCAATCGGAACAAATCTATAATCATTTCCTGACGGCGTATGCGCCCAAGGAAGCCACGCGTGCGGACACTCACAAAAAAGATGAGCTGCGCGGCATTTATCATTCCATTGTCAGACTGAGCAAGGAATCCCCTCTTTATCTTCTGACCAACGATGCGTCGATGGAGGCTGATGCTGTCGGCATCAAGGAGAGTGCGCGCGATCTGCAGGGGATGCTGGCCGGTCTCGACGAGGATTCCGAGAGCGCGCTGTTCGCCAAGAAATCCGCCTATACAACGGACGACACGATGGTGCAGGCCGCCTACATCGGCGGGGATCGTCCGATCTCCGAGGTCCCTTCCTTTAATATCGAGATCGAATATCTGGCCACGCAGCAGCGCAATGTCGGCACCTTCCTGCCGCAGGATACCGCCGATCTGCAGCCGGGCGCCTATTCCTTTAACGTGCGCGTCAACGATCTGAACTATGAATTCCAGTATTCCGTGCGAAACGGCGACACCAATCAGGACATTCAGGAGCGTCTGGCACGCCTGATCAACAAGTCCAACATCGGCCTGACCGCCGAGCTTGTGACCAACGACAGCGAACAGACCGCTCTGGCGATCACGTCCAATGACTTTGGTCTTCCGGTCGGCAAAGACTCGCGCTTCAGTTTTGCGGAGCCTCTTGGCGGTGATATGCTGCACGGAACCGTCGGCTATTTCGGTCTCGACCGCACCGAATCGGCAGCGCGCAACGCATCGTTCCTGCTGGACGGCAAGGAGCGTTCCTCCGTTTCCAACCACTTTACGGTCGCTTCCATGTATGAGCTGCATCTGCTGCGGGCCGCCGAGGAGGGTGACAGCGCGGTATCGGTCGGCGTCAAGGATGACAACGACTCCGTCATCGACCGGACAAAGGAACTGGTGAACGGCTACAACACCTTCCTGGACAGCATCAAATCCTTCCAGAACAAGCATTTTAAAGGAACAAAGGTCACCAACGAAGTGACAGCGATCGCAAAACAGTATAACAGTGCGCTGGAGGGGCTGGGACTGAAGCTGACCGAGGATGGTCACATTGATATGGATGACGGGGTCCTCACGCAGACCGCGACGGACCGCGATGTCCGGCAGTACTTCAAACCGGTCAAGGATTTTGCCGATGCGCTGCAGGCCAAGATGGATCAGATCGTTCTCGATCCGATGCACTATATTGAGCGCCCGGTGGTCGCCTACAAGCATCCGGGACACGAATTCCCGAATCCCTACATCACAAGCGAATATTCAGGCATGATGTTCAACGGCTACTGCTAAAAGAGCTTCCGCAAAAAACTGCGAAAGCTCTTTTTTATTGCGCATCGCGGAGCGCTTCCCCGATCACCTGATCCATATTGTAGTATTGATATCTGCCGAGACGACCGCCGAAGGTGACGCCCGGCAGTCCGGCGGCGAGTGCCTGATACTCCGCGTAGCGCGCGTTGTTGGCCTCGTCGTTGACCGGATAGTAGGCTTCCATCCCGGGTGCCCAGGTCTGGGGATACTCTCTGGTAATGACCGTTCCGCGGATCATCTGCTCCGCAGTCTGCGCCTGCCCGCCGGCACCGCCGTCCTTTCTTCCGAAGGCAAAGTGCTTGTGCTCGATGACGCGCGTGTAGGGCACATCCGACGTCGTGTAATTCACGATCGCGCTGCCCTGATAATTGTCCACATCCGGCAGTTCGTCCGTCTCGAAACGAAGGGAACGATATTCCAGCGCGCCGAGCCGGTTGTCGAAGAACTCATCGATCCGCCCCGTAAAGACCATTCTGCCCGCAGTGCTGCCGTCACGCATGACAAACGCATCACCCTCCCGGACCGGCAGTCCGTTTTCTCCCCGTTTGATAAAGTCGAAGAAGTCGGTCGCAAGCCGCACCTCGATGCTGCCCGAAAGCGCGTCCGCGTCGAGCATGCGGCTGACCATCGCCGTGTAGCCCTCCACCGGGATGCCCTGGTGCGGATCATTGAAATAATTATCATCAAAAGAAAAGCGGAACGGCAGACGTTTGATAATGAACGCCGGCAGTTCCCTGCAGGGACGACCCCACTGTTTCTCCGTATATTCACGGATCAGTTTCTCATAGATGTCGCGCCCCGCCATGGAAAGCGCCTGTTCTTCCAGATTCTTCGGTTCCCCCTGTATGCCTGCCGCGGCGATCTGCTCATCGATCCGCGCGCGCACCTGCGCGGGCGTGCGGACATCCGGCCACAGGCGGACAAAGGTGTTCATATTAAAGGGAAGATTGTAGATCTCATCATGCCAGACCGCGACCGGCGTGTTGGTGAAGCGGTTAAAGACCGCGAACTGCCGGACATAGTCCCAGACCTGCTCATCGGCGGTGTGAAAAATGTGCGGGCCGAAGACATGCACCCGGATCCCGTTCAGTCCCTCGGCGGAAAAGGAATTGCCCGCCACATGATCCCGTCTGTCGATCACAAGAACGCTGGCCCCGCGGGATGCCAGAACCTGTGCCGTCACCGCACCGTACAGCCCCGCGCCGACAACAAGCACATCGTAGTTCATGATCCTATTCCTCGTCGTTGTTCTGATAGCGGTCGATCAGAAGCAGATCCCCCATGTAATCCATGGCCTTGCGTCTGCCGTTCCGATTCAGCTTGTAGTAGATCTGCATGACACGATTCTCGACGATCTGTTCGCCCAGACCCTGTCCGCGTTCCAGATTGGTGAAATCCACAGGATTGAGACTCAGCTTGTCACACATCTTGATGACTGTCCCGTATGCCATACCCTCAATGCCGCGATCAAGCGCCGTCACAAGCGTGCTGTAGGGGATCGCCATCTCGATCGCGAACTGGCGCACGCTCTTGTATTGCTTCAGGATCTCCTGTTTCAGAATATCCGCTCGATTGCTCATCGGATTATTCGCGGGATTGCTCATCTGTGTTCCTCCTGTCTCAGAAAACTGACGATTATCAGTATAGAACACTTTTTCCAAAATGTCACGCATTTTTTTACGAAATTACGATAACATGAGTTATGCAACACTAGTTATTCTATATCCTCTCGGAATCTATGCTATACTGTTCCCATGGATATGCCGCTTACCATCTGTATCATCGCAAAAAACGAAGAAAAGAACCTTCGGCAGTGCCTGCAGGGGATCGTCCCGCTGCAGTGCAATATCGTGTTTGTAGACACGGGTTCGACGGACAGCACCATCGCGATCGCTTCCCAGTACACCGACAGGATCTTTTCCTTTCCCTGGAAGGATGATTTCTCCGCCGCGCGAAATTTCGCCGCGCAGCAATCCGACAGCGACTGGATCCTCTCCCTCGACTGCGATGAATTCCTGACGGAAGCGGATCTCGGGCTTCTCACGGAAGCCATGCAACAGAATCCCGACCGCATCGGCGTCATCACGTTGCTGAACCCTTATGAGGCGCAGGATGCCGGGCCGAAGCTTCTGCATGAACACCTTTCCCGCCTCTACAACCGCACCATCTACCATTTTCAGGGCAGGGTTCACGAGACCCTCACACCGATCAACGCAAATGAGGAACCCCGGCACTTTGAGGTTCCGCTCACCTTTTATCACGCGGGTTACCAGAGCGCCGAGATGCGGCGCGCCAAGGCGGAACGCGATCTGCGCCTGCTGCAGACGGAGCTCTCGGACAAGGGTCCCGATCCCTACATCTATTTCCAGATGGGACAGTCCTATGCCGCACTCGGAGACAAGGCATTCGCCGCGCACTATTTTGATAAGGGTCTGTCCATGGATGTCGATCCCCGGCTCTACTATGTGCAGGAGATGATCGAGGCCTACGGCTATGCGCTGCTGGATCTGGGACGATACGAAAAAGCGCTCGGACTGGAGGCGGTCTATGACTCCTTTGCCGGGCGCGCGGATTTCCTCTTTCTGATGGGATTGATCTACATGAACAACGGGCGCTTTGACGATGCGATCGCGGAATTCACAAAAGCGACGCAGACGCCCGTTTACTGTGCGGAAGGCGTCAACAGTTACAGTGCGCACTATAACATCGGTGTGATCCTGGAGGTCACGGGCAGGATCGATGAAGCCGTCAGAGAGTATGAGTCCTGCGGCAATTACCGGCCCGCGCTCTCGCGTCTGGAAAAACTGGCCACCGTCTCCAGATAACTGTCCGGAAGTCCCAGATCAAAGGATCTCCCGTTCAGCCGGTACGCGGCAAGTCCGGTGCGGTCCCGCACCATCTCCAGCGCATCCGTCAGCTGGATCTCACCGCCGCTTCTCCTGTCCTCACGGATGTTCTCCTCCAGCGCTTCAAAGACCTCGCCCGTCAGGATATACTGTCCGAAGACCGCGTAGAATTCCTTCTGCTTTTTCGCATTGACGACCGCGAGATACTCGCGCGCATAGTCGTCGGTCGGCTTCTCGACCATGGTGTCCACATGCAGCACGCGCTCCTCCTGATCCTCCCAGTAACCAGAAAGGATTCCGTAGTGCACCACGTCGTCAAGCGGAACGGGGTGAATGCTCACCATCGTCTTCCCCGAGTTCTCAAACGCATCCATCAGCTGACGCATGCAGTTGCGATCCTCTCCCGTGCGGTAGACCATATCTCCCAGCAGGAGCAGAACGGGATCCCCTTCCGTAAACGCGCGGCACTGATATACCGCGTGCCCGAAGCCGTGACGTCCCTCCTGGAAGATAAAGCGGATCTTCTTCCGGTATTCCACGAGTTTCTGCTCCAGGGCGCGGGCGTCCTCGTTGAGCTTGGAGCGGTTCTCTTCACCGAGCGGCGTAAAGAACTGCTCATAGAACGCTTCCTCCTCCCTGCCGATCACCAGCGCGATCTCCTCGATCCCCGCTTCCTCCAGCTGCTCCAACAGGATCAGCAGCGCGGGTTTCATCATGCCGTCCGTATCGACCAGCGGCAGAAACGCTTTCTTGACCATCTTGCTGGCGGGATACAGACGCGTGCCGAAGCCGGCGAGCGGAATGATCGCCTTTTTCACCTTTCTTCCGGGCTTTAAAGTGAGAGAAAAAGCGGGCATGCCGCGTTCTTTGTCCAGATAATCGATGAGACTGCGAAGACTCTCTTCGTCTTTGGCCAGGAACTGAACGGTCCCGTCCCCCTGGGAACCGACCCCCTTGACACCGTAGATCCACTGTCTGATCTTCTCATCGTGCATCACGCTGTGCAGGATCGGCGAAGTGAGTTCCTCCGCGCACGCGGGCGCTACTTTTTTGTCAAAATTCTCCTGCGCGCGGTCCATCAGCGCGCCCAGCGACTCGGCATCGCCCTCGGTCAGCAGGCGTCTCGCCTCCGCGACGATCTCCTGATTGTCCCGCCCGAGCGCTTCCTGCACACGCTTTTCCTTTTCCGTTTCCGCGAAAGGATAGCACTTGTTCAGATCCCCCAGGATCCTGACTGTGTCCTTTTCCCCGCACAGATCGGCAATACAGAAATAAAAGGTGTTCCCGACAGTCAGACCACGGGACTCCACCTCGGAACCGTCAAACTCCATGAGCACCGGCCGCACACCATAGGCGCAGGCCTGATCCAGTCTGCCGCAGCGGCTGGGCGTTCTCTGCTCGCCGCGGAAGGCCACCTGCATCTCGCCTTTCGTGTTCATCCGCAGCTGGTAGAGCTGATTGAAAGCGCGCGCGACCAGCACGCAGATCGCCGCCGATGAGGACAGGCCGCTCTTTATCGGCAGCGTCATGTCCGTCACATGGATGTGCACGCCGCCCACGGAATAATTGTCGTTGATATAGGAGGCGACACCCGCGACATAGGAAAAGAAGCCGCCCTGCCTCGCGACCGCGAGCAGCTTCTCCGTGTCCATCTCGCAGTCCAGCGACTGTCCCTTATAGAAATCCAGATCGCTGGTGAGCAGGAATCTGTCCGCGCGCTCAGCCGTGGCATAGATCCCCTGCTCGATCCCCGTGACGATCGCCGCGCCCGTGGGCACCTCGGAATTGACCATCCGGTGCATGCCGGCCCAGTCGCTGTGTTCGCCGAACAGGCAGAGTCTGCCCGGAACAAAAAGTGAGATCTGCTTCTTCATCCTGCCTCCCTTATGCAAAGAACGCGTTCACCGCGTCGGCGACCCGCTTCACCTGTTCGTCCGTCATTCCATAGTAGATCGGGATCGACAGCTCCGTCGCGGAGAACTCCTCCGCCAGCGGAAGCGCGCCCTTCGGCAGGTTCAGATCCGCATAGGCACCCTGCAGATGCATCGGTGTCGGATAATGCATGATCGTGTCGATCCCCTGCTCCTTAAGATACGCTGCCAGCGCGTTGCGTTTTCCGTCCGGCACGCGGATCCCGTACACATGATAGACCGGCTGATGATCCGCGTCCGGCGGCAGCGGCTGCGCCACCTGAGGCGCCGTGATGAGCGCACGGTATTTCTCCGCGATCCGCACGCGGTCCGCGTTCCATCCGTCCAGATACGGCAGCTTGACCGTGAGGACCGCCGCCTGCATCTCATCCAGACGGCTGTTGACTCCCTTGTAGATATGATGATATTTGACATCGGATCCGTAGTTGGCCAGATAACGCACCTTGTCGGCAAGCGCGGCGTCATCCGTCACCACGGCTCCGGCATCACCGAGCGCGCCGAGGTTTTTCCCCGGATAAAACGAAAACGCCCCCGCCTCACTGAGCGCACCGGTCTTCCGGCCCTTGTACATGGCGCCATGCGCCTGCGCGCAGTCCTCCATCAGACGCAGATGATGCTTCTCCGCGATCTTACGGATCGGATCCATATCACAGGGGCGCCCCTGCAGATGCACCACGCAGATCGCCTTCGTGCTGGACGTGATCTTCTCCTCGATCCTGTCCGGATCGATCTCGGCCGTCTCCAGCACCGGTTCGACAAACACCGGTGTGGCACCGATGAAACTCGCCGCGAGTGCCGTCGCGATATAGGTGTTGGACGGCACGATCACCTCATCGCCGGGGCCGATATCCATCGCCCGCAGGATCAGCTGGATCGCATCCAGGCCGTTCCCCACGCCGACACAGTGCTTCACGCCGATATAGTCGGCGAACGCCCGCTCAAAAGCCTCCACTTCGGCTCCGCGGATGTAGTAGTCGGAATGCGATACGCGAAGAAGCGCAGCGTCGATCTCCTCACGGATCGGGTCGTGCATCGGTCCGAAATCCAGAAACGGTATCCTGTTTTCCATGCCATCTCTCCTTTTCTATAAAACCGCCCGAAACTGCGGCCTCGGTTTTCTCTACATCGCCGCCGGCGGATCCTCCGTGATCAGCCGTCCGCCGTCTTTTAACAGACGCCGCAGTCCCGCCAGGAATTTTCCCGGCTCCCTGCTCCGGCTGCACCCGTCCCAGACAAACACGAGGTCAAAGGTGTGCGCCGCGAGCACCTGTGACTCCGGCGTTCCCGCGATCTCCGCCTGCACCAGTGCTTCCTCCGGATCCGCGCAGATCACATCGATCAGCTGTGCCGCGATCCGTGCGATCAGCGGCTCCCGCTCGATCCCTATTACTGTACACTCCGGATACAGATATTGCAAATGGGCGAGGTTCACGCCCATCCCGCAGTCGATCTCCAGGATGCGCGCCGCGTCGAAATCCCCCACCGCCTCCCGGTAGTCATCCAGGATGCCGATATACGCCCAGACATCGAATCCCCATTTGTCGATGAACTTCTCGCGCCCGCGTGACATGGCCTCCGGATGCGAGGCAAATCCGGTGCCGCCCTTATGATAGATAAACGCGTTGTGGCACAGGATCTGCCGGTATCCCGCGAGTGCCGTGCGCATACCCAGATCCTCATCCTCAAAATAGCCGGGCGAAAAGCGGGGATCCAGGAAGAATCCGTCCTGCGCGATGAGCCGGTCGACCAGTTCCCGCTTCAGCAGCACGGCAAAGCCCGTCAGGCGCGAACGAAACTCATAGGATGTCCGTTCTTTGCGCATGCTTTCCGCACCGAGCAGCAGGGCTTCCTCCACCGATGCCCCCCTGTCGATCCCGGGCACATTCTGCTCCAGCGCGTTGTTGCTCACCGCACCGACGGCACCGATGTCCCCTGCGGAATACAGCGCTTCTCTCAATTTTGCCAGCGCACCCTTCGCGAGCACCGCGTCATTGTTCAGCAGAAAAATGTCATTACCCTCTGCTGCCGCCGCGAAGCCGATGTTGCATCCCACCGGAAATCCGGCGTTTTTGCCGTTCTCTATGAGTTTCACACGACTGTCCGCTCGCAGATCCTCCAGCACGCCGTCCGTCGATCCGTTGTCCACGACGATGATCTCATCGCCCGGCTCAGAAAGCTGCTCTGCCAGCGCCGACAGGCAGCGGCCCATGATCTGACGGTCATTGTAGGAAACGATCACCGCCGATATCATCTTCTGTCCTCCCCGAGAGAAAGCTGCATCATCGTCACCACGCGGTCCAGCACCCGGTGGTGCGCCCTGACCTCGAGATAGCCCGCCCGGGCGATCTCCTGCCGCTCCTCCTCGTGTGCGAGCCACCAGCGCGTCTTTTCGATCGCCTCTCTTTCGTCTTCCCAGACATCCAGATGCTTTCCGATCTGCAGATAGTCCGGGATCTCCGCCTGCGCATTCGAAAGCAGAAAGCCGCCGCTTCCCAGCACATCCCAGATCCGCTGCGGCAGACCCGTCCGGATGTCCCGCATGGTCGTGTGCAGATTGACGCGGCTGCGCCGGAACACGGCCGGCATCTCCCCGTGTGTTTTCACGCCTCCGTGGCAGACAACGCCGTGAAGCGCCGCGGTGTCGCTCCGCGTGTAGAGATGCACCCGATACTCCGGAAGACCGGCCGCCAGCGCATTCAGCAGATCGATCCGCTCGCGGGAGGTCTCCCGATCCTCCGGTTTGCGGTGCGGCTCATTGTAGAGAGAACCGACGAACGAAAGGTCGCAGTCATACTGCTCATGCCCGCAGAAATCGGCAAACGCGCCGATCTCCCCGTCGATGCGCTCCGTGTCAACGCCGAGCGGCAGATGGAAGATCCGGTCGGGATTCTCATCGCGGACCGCGCGGTACTGCTCCCCGTCAAACAGGAACACGCGGTTGCAGGCATTGCGGATCGCCGGATCGAAGATCTCCTCCACCGGGCAGTCGGTGGTGGCGGAGAGATACAGCACATGCAGGCGTTCGCAGATCTCGGAGATATAGGGAAAAAAATTGACCGTGAAGACAAAGAGCGGATGCTGTTCCAGGATCAGCGTCCCCATCGTCCGGATCCTCTCCTCCCCGGGAATGGATTTGCGCGTCATCTCCTCCCGGTCCTCGATCACCGTCAGTCCGAGCGTCTCAAACGCACGGATGAAGTCCGGTTCGCAGATGTTGTTGTATCGGTGGATGACGATGTTCATAACGGCACTATTTTACCATATTTCCGCAGACATCGGATGATGATATACTGTTATCGTGACCGGACGTCAACACCATGCAGGAAAGGAACGTCGCATTGCACATTCTCTACTACAAACGGACCTCCATCATGAACGACGGTGTGGAGCGGGCTTTTGAACGGCTCGGCTTTACCGTTGATCCGGTTTCCTGCATGCGCTCGGGAAGCGAATGGGATGAGAACAGCGAGCTCGCACAGGCACTCGATGAGCGGGTCGCGGCCGGTCCCTGGGATGTCGCCTTCTCGCTGAATTTCAACCCGCAGATCTCCGCCTTCTGTGAGCAGCACGGCATTCCCTATATCGCCTGGATGAACGATTCTCCCCTGTACATCCGCGACGAAGACGCGATGCGCCGCAGCTGCAATCATCTGTTTACCTTTGACCGCGGCTATGTAGCGGATTACCTTGATCGGGGGATGCCCTTCTCCCACATGCCGCTCGCCGTGGATACCGACTTTTTCGAACACGCCGTCAATACCGCGAAACCGGCTGAGGCGGCGGGATACCGGACGGATGTCGCGATGGTCGGCAGCCTCTATTCCACCGACTACGCGCAGATCACCGCGCCGCTGTCCCCGCAGGTCACGGAACTCCTCGAGCAGATGCTGAAGCTGCAGCAAAAGGTGTCCGACCGCAGCATTTTCCCCGAGCTCCTGACCGACGCGCTCCTTGCCCGGATGAACGGCGAATACGCGGAAAAGGGTATCGATTTCACCGTGGATGGCCCGGGCCTTGAATTCCTGATGCTCTCCGAGGTGACCGGAAGGGACAGGAAACTCATTCCGGCGCTTCTCGCAAAACAATGCGAGGTCCGCGTCTATTCCAAAGACACCCTTCCTCTTCCCGGCGTCCTTATGAAATCCCCCGTGGATTACCGGACGCAGATGCCTCTCGTCTTCCGTCACAGCAGGATCAACATCAACGCGACACTCCGCGCGATCCGCACCGGCATCCCCCTGCGCGTGCTGGATGTGCTGGGCTGCGGCGGTTTCCTCATCACCAACGCACAGGAGGAGATCCTGGAGCACTTCGACGAGGACAGGGAGCTGGCTGTCTACCGCAGCATCGAGGAGCTGCCTGACAAGGTCGACTGGTACCTGCGTCACGACACGGAACGGCAAAAGATCGCCGCCGCGGGCTGCGCGCGCGTGAAGCGCGATTTCACCTTTGAGGGGCAGCTGAAAAAAATGTTCGCCGAAATACAGGGAGACTGACATGCGGATGATCCTGCTGACATGGGACTATCACGGACAGGCGCGCGTCGCAGACGCATTTGCGAGGCTGGGTTATCAGGCAGAGCTCCTGCCGATCGACCCCACGGATATCACCGCCAACCCCGCGTTTCGCGCGCGGCTGACCGACCTGCTGCGCGAGGGGAAACAGCGTCAGGATCCGTTCCTCTTCGTCTTCAGCCATGACTTTTTCCCCGTCGCGGCCGAAGTCTGCGAAGCGGAGCAGATTCCCTATCTTTCGCTGGTCTATGATTCTCCGCACTATTCGCTGACCTCTCCCGCCATCGACAACGGGATGAGCCGCGCTTATGTGTTCGACCGGGGACTGCTTGCCGAGCTGGCCGCCTCCGGGATCACCGCGCCGCGGCATGCGCTTCTGTCCGTCGATCCGGGCATGGCGGAGCAGACGGCCGCATTATCGGATCTTCCCTATGCGCACGACGTCAGTTTCATCGGCACATTATATCAGTCGGAATATGTCTTCTACAATCAGATCAAATATCTGCCGCCCGCGCTTCACGGCTATCTGGACGGCGTCATCAAAGCACAGGAGCAGGTGTTCGGCTATGACATGATCGGTGATCCGGCCGTTGTCCCGGAGAAAAAGATCGAGGAAATGGCGGGATATGTACAGTTTGATCTGACGGGAGAATACCGTCTCCGCCCCGCCGATCTGCTGCGGGATATCCTCCGGAAAAAGGTGACCTCCGTCGAGCGCAGCAATATCCTTGCCCGTCTGGGCAGAGCGTTTCCCGTTGACCTCTACACCACACCGACATCCGTCGCGCCGGCCGGCGTCCGCAATCTCGGATATGCCGACTATGACAGGGAAATGCCGCGCATCTTCCATCGCAGCAGGATCAACATCAACATCACGCTGCGGACGATCCGCACCGGGATCCCTCTGCGCGCCATGGATATCATGGCTTGCGGCGGTTTCCTGCTCTCGGATTACCGGGAGGAACTCGCCGAATTCTTTACGGACGGCGAGGATCTGGCACTTGCGCACACGCCCGAAGAATTCGCTGAACTGACCGCCTATTATCTTGAACATGAAGAAGAACGGGAAGCGATCGCGCGGAACGGCCAGCGCAAGGTGCTGGAAAACTACACCCATGACAAAGTGTTTGCGCGGATGATCGCAGAGAGTGTGGGGTGAGGATCAGCGCTTTATCGACTGCCACGCGTCGACGACATAGAAATCCAGATAGCGATCCCCGCTGTCAAAAAAGGCATTCATCCTGCTGCCGTCCCGGATCACTTCCAGATCCTCAAGACGGACATCTCCCCTGTTTATGAAATAATTCAGATAACTGATCTTCTCCGGATCGAGGCCCATATATCTGACGGCGACCAGATCCGTGGTCAGCAGATCGTCTCCCGCGATCAGCGTGTTTGCGTTTCTGCTCGTCGGACAGAACGGCCCCTGTCCCTCGCCGGCGATGATCCCGTCAATGACGGAAAAATAGCGCCGTTCCTTTCGAAGCATTCCCTTGTACAGATCCACGACCATGCGCCAGATCGTGTCATTGCCCGGCCACGCGCCGCGATGCGTGACCTTCTGTGTTTTGGAACGATCGTAGCTTTCCTTGTCCGGATACTCATCTCCGCCGACCGCGGGATATCCGATCTGCCAGTGGACCAGCTGGTTCTTGTCGGAGATCGTGCCGACCAGACCTTTCAGGTTCAGCGTCGCTCCGACTTTTTGATGCGTTTTCAGCTTGGGCACGGAGATATAGACATCGGCGTCATAGAGACTCCGCGCATAGGTGTACAGCTGGTTTTCCCCGGTGTGTGCGGCGATCGTGTCCTCGCGTTCGTCAAAAACCCCGCGGAATCTTGCCGGGTCCAGCCCGTACAGCATGGAATCCTTTCCGAGATTGACCTCTACCCTGCCGTTGGGATCACCGGGGCGATGTGCCATACGGTCCCTTTTGCCGTAATCGGCGAGATCTTCGCAGACAAGGGGGCGCAGATCCGTCACCGTTGTTTTAACATCGTATTTCTGTTCCAGCTTTCTTATGCCGGTCGTCTCCATCAGTTCGTCAAAATCGGCATCGATGGACGGATTGTCGCCGATCATGATCTCACCCTCTCCGTGCAGCGCCTCCGCGACGAAATCCGCCACCGCCTCGATCACGGAGGGATGTGTGATCACGCAGTACAGCGAGTCCTTGTGCGGACAGGAAGCCCGCCATCTCGACGCCACCCAGTTCGGCTTGATAAAAACCCGGTCTCCCGGGTGGATGAGTTCCTGAAAAGGATTTTCCCGCGGGTATCCCAGCGAAACAAGACAGGCGCGCAGACCCTCCCTGACACTGTCCAGCCGATAGGCATTCACTGTTTCGATCGCCACCTGTTTCATTCCGTTTTATCCTTTCCGTCCGTTTCCAACAGGTTTAAAAAACGCTCCAGCGCCCAGATCATCCAGCGCTGATCACCGCTCATGTCATCCGTGCAGTGCGGGAAGAACTCCGGCCGTTTCGGACCCGGCCAGTCCGCGAACCATTCATTGACCGGACGCGGCATCGGGATCTTTGCCGGCATCGACTCTCCCGGATAGAGAAGCCGGAATACCTCACGAACGAGATATTTCGTGTCGCCGCTCCGGATCCGCTGCAGATCCAGCGGAATATCCATCGTTGTCTCGGAATAAGGTCCCGCAAATCGGATCCCGGCCGTTTCACAGGCGTTGTGATAAGTTCCCAGCGCCTCCTGACGGAAATAGCGATTGATAAAGGCGTGGGCATCGATATGCCCGTCCGTTTCGAACTCCCGGAAAGGCTCCAGGATCATGACGGGATCCCGCAATGCGTGATAGGGCGAAACATAACTGTACCGATCCGCAAATTCTCCGAAGAGCCAGTCCTTTTTCAACAGCCCGTCCATTCCGCCGTAGATGATATCCGCGTTTTCTCCGAAGATCAGCGTGTCGAAACCCTGTTCTTTCGCTCTGGAAGCAGCCAGATAGATCTGCGCCTCGATGGAATGGATCGGTGCGCCTTTGTGTCTCATCAGCCGATCCACGGATCCTTCGATGTCCTCCCAGCGGATATCGATGATCTCCTGCTCCAGTCCGCAGATGTCAGCCCACTTCCGCGCCTGCGCTGTTTCGTCGATGACGTCTTTCCCGGGGACCACGCAATGAAAGGTGAAGGCTTTGGATCCCGGCGGCATCAGCTTTGCCAGAATGGCGGAATCGATCCCTCCGCTCAGGGCGAGAGCCGCCTTCCCTTCCGCACATGCCCGTTCAACGGATTGCCGGAGAGATGCCAGCAGATCCTCCGCCTTTCTGATCGGGGTGCGGGGAAAACCGATATCCACGATCCGGCAGGGCATGCTGTCGGCAAACCGCTTATCCTGCCGAAACACATACCGGAACATGAGATAGGAACTCATGCACCAGGAACGATCCGAATTTGTGTTATCCGCATTATGCATCTTCTTTTTCCCGCAGGCTGATCAGCGTGTTGTTCAGCAGTGTCGACGAAACCCCCTTGGTATAAGGGAAGTAGACGACATCGATATTCTTCTCCTTCAGCTCGCGCTCATACTCCTGCCATTTGTCCGTCCCGTACCAGTCATCGCCGACGAACAGCACGTTGGCCTTCAGCTTCTGGCAGGCCTCCAGTTTGTTCATGTTATACTGCGGAACGGCGGCATCCACATACTTGATGCTGCGCACGATCTCGATCCGCTCCTCGAACGGGATGACCGCGTGCTTGCCCTTGTACAGGACCAGTTCATCCACCGTCACGCCGACGATCAGGCGGTCGCACATGCCTTTGGCGTTTTTCAGCAGATTCAGATGACCGATATGAAACAGATCAAAAACGCCGGATGTATACCCGATGACCATTACCATGCCCTCCTCAGCTGTTCATTCAGATAATCAAAGATGTTCTGCGACGCACTCCTGCCGCCGGATTCCGTGCGGTAGTCCATGTTATCCCGGAAATACCGCGCGCGAAGTTCCGCCTTGGAATCCTCGCCGCCGATCACGGTACCGGTGATGAAAGCCTCAATGGCATCAAAGTCGTCTCCCGGAACACGGTAATGCACCTGCATGATCTCCTCGCCGAATTCGTTAAATATCGCTTTGCCGGAATCCAGGAACAGCAGCGGTTTCTGTGCGTAGACATACTCTCCGATAAAGGAGCCGCAGTCCATGATCATCGCGTCGGAATTCATCATCAGCTCCGCGTAGTCTCCCTGCTCATAGGACATGGCGTTGTCCAGCGCGTCCCATTCCGCGACATAGGCGTCCCACTCCGCTTCACTTGCGAATGTTCCGGCCCGGAGCAGCTTGCTCTTCAGGATCGGATGCGGACGGAAGACCCAGACGGTATCCTCCCGATATTTTTTAGCCATCTCGAGCATAAAACGATAGTTCGATAAAAACGTGGAGAAATGGAGCAGCTCCCATTCTTCGATCGTGTGGTGCGGGGAGTAGATGATCCTCTTCTTGCCGGCGTTGTCGCCCTTTTTCATCAGCCTGCCCCACACGCCGTCATTCGGATCATAGTTCCGGTAAAAGGCATCGATCTTGGGATAGCCGGTATAAACCGCCGTTGCGTCACCGATGATGCATTTCTCGGCGGCCATCTTCACCGTGGCACGCGATTCGTAGAACACCCGCCACATCAGAAGATGGGTGAGCAGATTGAAATGCGCGTTCGGCGTGCCCACGACATTGAATCCGTAGGGGATGTAGATGTGCAGGATATCCAGCGGCATGTTCAGCATCTCAAAATCACCGCGGTAGATGGAATAGGGACAGAGCCAGATGCACACATGCGGCCGGATCCCCAGCTTCTTCCAGGTGAACTGGCTGTTGTCCCGCGGATCGATCGTCGGGAGGAGCCGAACCTTTCGCTCCGAAAAATACCGCAGATTGTCGCGGTACTGCTTCAGGCGCAGCTCATCGCTCTGCTCGTTGAAGACGGAAGTCAGCACGACATAGGGCTCAAACCGATCCGACTGCGCCAACAGTTCAAACAGTTCATCACCGATCCAGGTGCTCGCGTCATACGCCATGAAAGCGACAACGATCTTTGCCTGCTCTCTGAGTCTGTCAAGGATCATGCCTTCCACAAACCGTTTGATCTGCAGGTACTGCTCCGCGCCGTGATCGATCTGCATCGCGGTGCGAAGCAGACACGCCGGGCTGTAGCAGCTGTAGTTTTCGAGCGTATCTCTGTTCAGTTCTCCGGAATCGATCGCGGCGAGAAATTCCTCCGCGATCCGTGCTTCTTTTTCCTGATTCTCGTCCATAGAAGTCTGCCCTGATGTTACGTTGACTGAAGAAAACGGTAACGTGAATATTTTACCATGAACACATGCCGATATGCTATACTGAACAAAGAATTCGCAAAGGGAGGAAGTCCATGTCAGACACACCGGTCAGCGTCATCATCCCCACCTATAACCGCGCCGCCAGCGTGTGTGCGTCCGTAAACAGCGTGCTGCAGCAGACGCATCGGGAACTGGAGGTCATCGTCGTTGACGACTGCTCTTCGGACGATACGGAACAGTGTCTTGCCGCCATCAACGACAGCCGTCTGCATTATCACCGCCTGGAAAAAAACGGCGGAGCGGCCCATGCGCGGAATATCGGTGTCGGTCTGGCAGCGTATGAAACGATCGCCTTCAATGACAGCGACGATCTGTGGCATCCGGACAAGCTGGAAAAACAGTTGGCGCACTGGTCGACACGGCCGGACGATGTGATCGTTTACTGCGCCTACAAAGTCGATCTGCCGGACGGCGGGATCCTCAAGATCCCGGGGGCTCCGGAGACGCAGGAGACTCTGTCCGGGAACATCTTCTACTATCTGCTGCTCAGGCCCACGATCGGCACACCGACCATGATGATAAAGAAGAACACCTTTCTTCAGCTCGGCGGTTTCAACACCGATTATCCGGCCTGCGAAGACTGGGATTTCACACTGCGTGCCGCGCGACTCGGATCCGTCGGATACCTTGACGAGATCCTGCTTACCGTGGAGGCGTCGGCGCCGGATCGTCTCTCCGCGTCTCAGGTCAAGCATTACCAGGCGCGCTGCATGATGCTCGCGGATTATCAGGATGACATCAATGCCATCGGTCAGTTCGACCTGTATGCCGGCTACATTCTGGAAAGCGCCGAAAAAGACGGTCTCGTCGAACCGGTCAAAAGAATGATGATGCTCTGCCTGCAGCAAAAGGCGCTCGAAAAAGAAAAAACAGGAACAGGATCATGATCCGGCGGGTGATGATCCTTCAAAAAGGGAACAGCGATCACGATATGCTGAACGCCTGGCTGAACCGTTGGGGCGAGGAATTCAAACGCCTGGAGACCGGCGTACAATGCTTCTCTGCAACAGGGGAAACGGACGCCTTTATCCGTCAGATCCTTGACGCCGCCGATCAGAGCGGTTTCGACGCGGTTCTGGCCCTGAATTCCGACGGGCTGCAGATGCTTTCCGCGGACGGAAAAAACCTGTGGGACCGTCTCGGGATCCCGTACTTCGATTATCTTGTCGATCATCCGCTGGAACACACCTGTATCGACTGCCCGTGCAATGATTATCATGTCATCTGTGTAGATGAGAATCACGCCGGTTTTGTCAGACGCTTCTATCCAAACGTGAAGAGCGCGGATTTTCTCCCGCTTTCCGGATTCGGGAACACGGAGACAGAGCCGGACAGCCGGGAATCCTTTTTCTCCCGTGAATATGATCTTGTGCTCACCGCCGGACTTGTCCGGCCGGAGATCTTTTTGGACCGGCTGATGTCCCTTCCCGAAAGAATGAGAGCGATCGCGCTGTCCTGGATCGAACACATGGAGTCCCATCCGGACCTGCCCCCGGAGGATTCGCTCCGCTCTGTTCTGCGGGATCTGTGGGGCGGACAGGAGATCGAAGATGCGCTGTTCCTGAAGGTCGCCGATGCATGTACCGACGCTTTGATGTACATGCGCAGCTTTGTCCGTCAGCAGGTGGTGGAAGCATTGCTGGCGGCCGGGACGCCGATCCATATCTGGGGTAACGGCTGGGAGGAACTGCGTGCCCGTTATCCGCACAGCCGGGCGGTGTTCCACGGAGATGCCGCCATGACGGAAACTCCGGATATCTATCGGAGAACAAAGCTGGCGCTGAGCATTCTCCCGCTGTTCAAGGGCGGGACCCATGACCGCATCGCGACGGCACAGATCGGCGGTGCGGCGGTACTGACCGACGGAAATGCCTATCTGAGCGATCTGTACGGAGAGTCGCGGGGAATCTTTCTCTATGAGATCGGGAAGACGAAAGAGATCCCGGAAAGAGTTTCGCAGATCCTGAACGACAGGGAAGAACTGTTTGCGACGGCACAGAGGGGTCAGGAACTGGCGGTATCCACGTTCTCTGCGGAGATAACGGCACAGAAATTGCTGGCGATCATGGAAGCGGCAAAAAAAGAAGAGGGATGATATGGAAAACCATGACGGATTGGATGAACTGGTTCAGAGATTAAGAGCGCTCGAAGAAAAGAACCGGGAAATGCGGGCGTGGCAGAGCAGTGTCCTCTCAACGCTCGGTGAACTGGCGGATCTCATGGGATCGCTGGAAGACAGAGTGAATGCGACCGTTCTGACATCACGTATCAACCAGCAACGAATGGAAAGCCTTCGTTATGAGCTGCAGGATCCGGATTATGTGTCACCGGTGTTCAAGCCGCATTTCCTGTCCATGGAGGAAACCAGGCGGCAGATCATTGAAGAAGGCCGGTCGATCGCCAGGTTTGGCGACGGGGAATTCTCCGCCATCCGGGGTATTCAAAGGTGGAATTTCCAGAAAGAGGATCCGGCGCTCGGACAGAAGCTGAAAGAGGTTCTGCAAAGCAATGATCCCGGATTTCTGGTGGGACTCAACGAAAATTTTTACGGGGACCTGAGCCATCTGAGTGAGGCGGCGGCAGACGGCGTGCGCTCCTACATGACGCCGGAGACGCGGAAGTTCCACGCCTCTCTGCTCGATCCGGAGCGGGTCTACGCCAGCGCAATGATCTGCTTTATCGGTAAGGAACAGGATGTCACGGACCTGCGTCGCTTCTGGAACGACCGGGACTGCGTGTTCATCGAGGGCGAGTACACCCGGATGGGTGTCGGCAACGATCTGTTTGACAACTGCCGCAGCATTTCGCGGATCCTCTGCCCGGCCGAGAATGCGTTTGACCGCTATGATGAGATCATGACCGCCGCGACAAAGCAGCCCAAAGACCGGCTGATGTTACTGGCTCTCGGGCCGACGGCAACGGCGATGGCCTATGACCTCTACAGGGAGGGCTATCAGGCGCTGGATGTCGGACATGTCGATCTGCTTTACGAAAAGTTCCGCGCGGGATACAACAGCCTGACCAAAGTTACGATCCCTTATAAGTACTGCAACTGTGACGAATCCGGCACGGGACGTCAGATCGAGGATATCGATGATCCGGAATACAGAAGCCAGATCGTTGCAAAGATCTCATGACAATGTCGGATCAGAAAAACGAGAGGGATGAAATGTCTTTGCGGATGGAAGAACTGACAGCAGAGATCGAGAGACTGGAAGCGGAGAACCGTGAACTGGATGAATGGCGGCAGAGTGTATATGCCACGCTCCGGGAGATGACGGAATTCTATAAGGACCAGAAGAACCAGCTGGATATCGCGGACTATCTGGCCATGATCACACGCCTCCGTGTCGACAGCCTGCGCTATGAACTGCAGGATCCGGATCATGTGCCGCCACAAAGATCTGTGACCGAGGGCGCAGAATGAAACTCTTAACGATCGACATCGGATCCTATATCCAGCCGGACGTGCTGCTCAAGCTGACGGAGATGGGCATCGAACACCATGATCTGGTGCACATCTTTGACCGCAGCAACATGGAGGCAAAGTATCGGGACGATCCACTGGAGGAACTCCTGGACAGGGAACTGCGCACGCCTTATGACGCGGTGTTCACCACCAATTTCTATCCGGTGATCGCACGGGTCTGTCACAGAAAAGGAATCCGGTATATCGCGTGGAGTTATGATTCGCCGATGAACCTTCCGCGCACGGATGAACTGGAACACCCGACCAATTTTCTGTTCGTGTTTGACCGTGCGGAATGGAAGAAATACAGGGATCTCGGTCTTGACTCAGTCTACCATCTGCCGCTGGCGGTCAACTGCGACCGTCTGGATCTTTACCGGCCGCAGCCGGGGCAGTTTGACACGGATGTATCCCTGGTGGGCAATCTTTATGAATCCACGCTGCCTGTACTGAAGGGCAGCATGACGCCTTATCAGAGCGGCTATATCGACGCTGTGGTACAGGCGCAGATGCAGGTTTACGGTCTGTGGTTCGCGGAACAGGCATTGCCGCAGGAATTACTGGACGGGATCAACGCGCACTATAAAGAACTTTCTTCGACAGCCATGCAGATCAGCCGCGCACAGCTGGCGTTCTCCGTGGCACAGCATATCACGCATGTCGAACGGATCGCGTTGCTCAGGCTGATGAAGCAGGCGGGCATGCAGGTCGATCTCTATACCATGCCGCTGTCCGAACAGGAGGAACAGCTGTTGCAGGGAATCCGCGTGCATCCGCCGATCTCCTACGGAGAGAACATGCCGCTGCTGTTCAAGTCAAGCAGGATCAATCTGAACCCGACGCTCAAGGCCATCGGGAGCGGGATCCCGCTGCGTGCGCTCGATATCGTGGGGTGCGGCGGATTTCTCCTCACAAGCTGGCAGCCGGAGATCGCGGAGCATTTCATCGACGGCGAGGAAGTGGTCATGTACACGGATATCGCGGACGCGGTGGAAAAAGCCGTTTTCTACATGAAGCACGAAGACCTGCGCAGAAAAATCGCGGAGAACGGCTATCAGCGCGCGAGAAGCGATTTCCGTTATGAAGACAGATTGCGGGAGATCTTCAGGATAGCGGGTTGTCTATAATACTCCGAGCAGCTCTCTTCGTCTGATCCGGCAGGCTTCCTCCTCAAAAGAATCCTCCGTGGTGTATTCCGCCACGAGTTTCTTTACCAATTCCAGGTATTCCTGTTTCTGATCTTCCGCAGCCGGACGTCCGAGAACCTGAGATACTCCCATGATGAGTTCCCGCATGATCTGACATATTGCGTGCGCATGATTCCCCGATGACTCCTCGATCAATAGTTTTTCAATGGAGCGTGTAATGCTTCGGGGATCCGCACGATAGGACAGTTGCCCGGATCCGCCGACCAGATAGATGATCAGCGCATCACCAAGGGGACAATAGGCGATCCTGTCAGCGCGAAGCGCAGAGGCAAACCCGAAGTAGAGATCTTCATAACCGGGCAGCGCCAGATACTCTATTCCCGTCTCTCTCAAAAAGGAAGTCCTCAGCATTTTGTTCCAGGCGATCGGCCACCACAGATTCAGTCCGTCATCCGGCAATTCCTTCAGAGAAAACACCCGATCTGTGATGCCCGGTCTCGCCTGCGGCACGATCAGGCTGGTCTCCCCCGTACGGATATCTTTCATCAGAAAGCTTCCGATGGCGATCTGTGCATGGTTCTCCTCCAGCGTCCTGCTGTAGATCTCCATCATCTCGGGAGCAAAAAGATCATCGGAATCCAGACAGATGAGGTATTCTCCCTCTGCCATCTTCATACCGCGGTTTCTGCTCGGTGCGGCACCCATGTTTTTTTCATTCCGGCGCAGTTTAAACCGGGGATCAAATCGGGCAAAGGTCTCCTCGATCTGCACCGTCAGCTGATCCGTGGAGCAGTCATCGATCATCAGCAGTTCGAAATCAGCCTCTGTCTGTGCCAAAAGGCTGAGCAGTGTTTTGTAAAGCTGTTCGCCCGTATTGTAGATCGGCATCACCGCCGATATTGTCATAAGTCCCCCTTCATCTTTAAGCCCAAAGCGCATCCATATACTGAGCAGAAAATTCCAGGAATCCCTGATCGTGCAGCAGATCATCCGCATGATGATCGATCAGCATGCGCTTCATCTTCATAACGATGCGGATATGCAGTTGTATCAGGCTTTCTTTCGTCCGGGCGCTTA
>JAILOV010000052.1 GCA_024690605.1 Lachnospiraceae bacterium
CCCCTTTCCTATTTCGGCAAGAAGAACATCGCCGACCTGACGACAAACATTATGGGAGACTGCGCCATGATCGAGACGGCATCCAGTCACTGGATCCCGGAGCTGATCGGTGCTTTGGCCTCCGTGAGTCTTGTTGGTATCAGTCTGTTCTTCTTTTTTGATTGGAGAATGGTGCTGGCAAGCTTCTGGGTGATCCCCGTTGCGTTCATCATTGTGACGACCTGTTCGGGCGCCGAAAAAAAAGCTGTCCGGAAGAATCAGGCGGTTAAGCTCGCGATGGCCGATGGTATACAGGAGTGCCTGGAATCCATCAGAGACCTGCGGGCAAACAACGCGCAGGACAGATACATGGAGGAGCTTGACGGAAAGATCAAAAACGTTGAGAAATTTGCACTGTTCACCGAGCTTAAGATGGCGGTATATGTGAACTCGGCAGCAATCATATTAAAGCTGGGAATCGGGACGACGGCGGTCGTGGGCGGTATCCTGTTTGCGAACGGCGAGATCGATCTGCTTTCCTTCTTCATGTTCCTGATGCTGGCCTCAAGACTTTATGATCCCATGGAGATCACGCTTCAGAATTTTGCCGCCATCATAGCGACCGGCATTCAGTGCGAGCGTCTGGATGAGGTCCTGTCGCACGAGATACAGACAGGCTCCGAGGAACTCAAGAACAGCGGCTATGATATCGTCTTTGATCATGTCGGATTCAAATACGCGGATGATACGGATGTTCTCACGGATGTCAGCTTTACCGCAAAGCAGGGAGAGGTCACTGCACTGATCGGTCCTTCCGGCGGCGGAAAGACAACCATATCAAGACTGGCCGCAAGATTCTGGGATGTGGACAGCGGGAAGATCACGCTGGGCGGAGCGGATATCTCGAAGATCGATCCCGAGACGCTGCTTACAAATTACTCGATCGTATTTCAGGATGTGACGCTCTTCAACAATTCGGTCATGGAGAACATTCGCATCGGAAAGAGCGGCGCGACGGACGAAGAGGTCATGGAGGCAGCAAGGCTCGCCAACTGCGACGAGTTCGTAAACCTCCTTCCGGATCAATACAACACAAATATCGGTGAGAACGGAAGTGAACTGTCCGGCGGAGAACGGCAACGGATCTCCATTGCCAGGGCGTTTCTCAAGGATGCGCCGGTAATCCTGCTCGACGAGGCCACGGCGTCCCTGGACGCCGAGAATGAAACCGCGATCCAGGAGGCTCTGTCGCGGCTGATCAAGGATAAGACGGTTCTGATCATCGCGCATCGCATGAGAACCATTGCCAATGCGGATCATATCGTCGTGCTGAAGGACGGTGTCGTTGCGGAGCAGGGAACACCGGAGTACCTTTCGGGATTTGACAGCATATACGGCAGGATGACAAAGCAGCAGCTGATCTCGCAAAACTGGAGAATGTGATAGAAGGGGGAGATAAAAAGATGGAAAACAGTAATCGATTGAACGCAAAAGACCTGATCAACGTGGGGATCTATACGGCCATATGCGCTGTGATATGCTGCGCTGTTGCGATGACGGGGGTGATCCCGATCATGATGGTGCTGTTGATCGTATTTGTCCCTATCCTTACCGGAATCCCCTACATGTTGTTCCTGACCAAGGTGAAAAAGTTCGGGATGATCCTGATCCTTAATGTACTCATGGGTGCGTTGATGTGGGTCACGGGCATGAGTTACTATGCGCTTGTCGTCGGGACGATATCAGGACTTGTTGCCGAATTCATCTATCGCACGGGGAAATATCAGAGCAAATGGCATGGGATCATCGCGTATGCGATCTCCGGCATCTATTGCTGGGCTAATTATTTCGGAATTTTCTTCAATGCGGAAGCGTATTTTTCGACGAGACAGAATTTCGGACAGGAATACATCGATGCGGTTACGGGGTTGCTGCCTGTGTGGATGTGTCCGGTGCTTCTGGTCGCGGATATCGTATGCGGGATCATCGGCGGCTGGATCGGCACGAAAGCTCTGAAGAAGCATTTTGAAAAGGCGGGTATTGTCTGATCATGGAGTACAGGCTTGACAGAAATGTACATTCTTTTTTGGATCCGCGGACAAAGCTGCTCCTG
>JAILOV010000019.1 GCA_024690605.1 Lachnospiraceae bacterium
CGCCCGCGGCTACACCAACATCTTCTCCGTTCTCTGGCTCGTGCAGACTGTCTTTATGACCGCGGGGATCCTCATCCTCACGGTCCTGTGCGTGCTCGCCTGGCGGCGGCGCACCTGGACGCTGGCCGGCCTCTGGCAGACGCTCATGGACAAAAAATACGATTTCGAATCCCGGATGCGATATACCCACGACAAGTGGGAGCATTTCTGAACGGAAATGAAAACCATTGCTGAGCCTTTCTGTTTTGAGTTTACAAAAGCTTTAGCTTTTTTTCACAGATCCATTCTTTTCATCGGATCCGGTATATGCTATCTTTATCCTGCAACGTCTGTTGCGTGAGAGGATCATGGATATTTCGTCCGGTTATTCCATCCGTTATAATCCCCGAAACCTTGGAATGTAGGAATATCAGTTACTTTTTGCATTGCTTTTCTTTGTGCTGATCATAGATCACACCTTTCACACAACAGAGTCGTTGCGGGTGGCTATTGTTGTCGGGAAAGGAGAACTGCATGGAAAAGAGAAAACCAAAGGCAAGAAAGAATCACAAGGACAGCCTGTTCTGCGATCTGTTTTCGGATCCGGTCAGGGCCTTGTCATTGTATAATGCGATCAATGGGACGGCCTATCGGGATCCATCCGACCTGAAGATCGTCACCATCAAGGATGTGTTGCTACTGCATCAGAAGAATGATGTTTCGATCCTCTTTGATGCCAAGCTGACACTGTGGGAACATCAGAGCACCTATAACCCCAATATGCCGCTCAGAGGCTTGCTTTATTATGCGAGCAATATGGAGGGGATCATCGGGGATCGACGGCGGATGCTGTATCGGCGATCGGTTGAAAAAATCCCTGCACCGGCGTATTATGTGTTTTACAACGGGACGGAGGAGATGCCGGAACGGACGGATCTGAAACTGTCGGATGCATTTCTCGTCCCGGCTGAGGGATACGAATGGACAGCACATATGCTGAACATCAACCTCGGCAGGAATAAGATTTTGATGGATCATTGTCCGGAACTGAAGGGTTACGCGGAACTGGTGCAACACATCCGCGAACTGGTCGCAAACGGCAGTGTTCTGGAAGATGCGGTTGATCGGGCAATCTCACAGTGTATCGAAGAGGGGATCCTTACGGATTACCTGCAGAAGCTTCGAGGAGAGGCGATGGGGATGTTGCTGACAGAATTCGATGAGCAGGAATGGGAAGAGACCATCCGGGAGGAGAGCCGGGAAGAAGGCAGAGAAGAAGGCAGAGAAGAAGGCGAAGACATGCTTGTTTCTCTGTTGAAAAGGATTCCCCGCAACAGTTCGGATTATGAAATTGCATTGAACGGATCCAGGGAAGACAGAAGAGATCTGTATGCGAAATATGAAGTAAGGAGCGGCCATTTGGTATGAAACTTGATCTGCATCTGCATTCAACGGCATCCGACGGACAGTACCGGCCGGCGGAGGTCGCATGGATGGCAGCGGAGAAGGGGCTGGAAATCTTTGCGCTCACGGATCACGATACGGTGGCCGGACTTGCGGAGGCCGGCGAGGCCGCGGAGAAACTGGGGATCCGGTTTCTTCCGGGGATCGAGATCAGCACGCAGGATGTGGATGAGATCCACATCCTGGGCTTCGGGATCGATGACCGCTGTGAAGCACTCCTGGAGAGCTGCCGTGCCTTTGCCGAGAGCCGTCTCAAACGTGCCGCGCTGATCTGCGACTGGCTGAACGGGCAGGGCATTCCGGTAACCATGGAGGAAATGCAGGGCTACGCGGGCAGGGCGATGCCGTCAAGGCCGCATTTCGCGGCTTATCTTATGGATCACGGCTACGCTGCCTCCCGGAGCGAGGCCTTTGAACGGTATCTGGACACAGCGGAATACCACCGGGCGGTGAACCGGGTGCGTCCTTCCTGCAAAAAGGCGATCGACCTGATCCATGAGGCCGGGGGACTGGCTGTGCTTGCGCACCCCGCGCAGTATAAGATGGACGATGAAACCCTGGACGGGTTCATCCGGCGCCTTAAGGCGGATGGACTTGACGGGGTCGAATGCTTCTACAGCCGCAACACGCCGGAGCAGACAGCGCTGTTTCTGGCGCTTGCCGAAAAGCACGGTCTGCGTGTTTCCTGCGGCTCGGATTTCCATGGGGAACTGGTGAAGCCCGATGTCCGGATGGGTATGGAGGTGGAGGACCGGTTTCGGAAAGCGCTGATCTGGCACCGGTAGAACGCGGAAAGTTGGACAAAATCTCTTCTTTATGGTAGAATTCGAAAAGCTTTGCACATGGGAGAGAGTGTGTCCTGATGATCTATGCGCTGTTAAACATCGCGATGCTGGCGGCCCCGCCGGTGTTTGCGTGGATGATCCATAATTATCTTCGTCACGGTGACCTGTCCGGCCGCCGCAAGGCTGTTTTTCTTGGCGTCTACATCGTGCTGATGAATGTCATCCTGTTCGCGGCATCCTGGTTGCGCGGTGTCAAAACCCTCGATTTCAATCAGATGACGGTCACCTACCGGCTCAAGTGGATCGGGCTGGGGATCGTGCTCGGTTTCGTGCTCCCTTTTTTTGTCTGTCTTCTTACCGAGGAGCAGATCACGCTGGGCGGTTTTCGGCGCTATATCCTGCGCTTCACGTCGGATATCCGGCGTTATTTCCCGTATGCGATGCAGTCGGCGCGGGCCGATCTGGAATCCGAGGTGTCCGGCTCCTATCTCAACTGGCTGTGGTGGCTCATCGAACCGGTCTGCATGATGCTCATCTACGCGGTGATCTTCGGCGTGATCTTCAGCGCCTCCGAGCCCTATTTTACGGTGTTCATCTTCATCGGTCTGACGATGTGGGGGTTCTTCTCCCGCAATGTGTCGGCGAGTGTTGATATCGTCCGCGGTAGCCGTGACATCATCACCCGCATCTACATGCCCAAATTCGTGCTGCTATTGTCCAAGATGCTGGTCAACGGCTTCAAGGCGCTCGTTTCCTTCTGTGTGGTCATCTGCATGATGATCGTCTACCGGGTGCCGGTGACCGCCAGGATGCTCTGGGCGATCCCGGTGCTTGCCGTGCTGTTCCTGTTCACCTTCGGCGTCGGGACGATCATGATGCACTACGGGGTCTATGTGAGCGATCTGGGCTACATCACGGGGATCGTGCTGCAGATGCTGTCCTATTTTACGGGCACCTTTTACTCCCTGGCCAACCGGATCCCGGCGCCCTTCGGGGAGATCCTGGAGCAGTTCAATCCGGTGGCTTTTCTCATCGCGGCATTCCGGAATGCGATGCTCTACGGGAAGTCGCCGGCGATCCCGATCCTCCTTTTGTGGACTTTTGTCTCTGTTGTCCTGGTCGCACTCGGTGCGTTTACTGTCTACAGCAATGAAAACGCCTATGTCAAGGTGATCTGATGGAAGAATTCGCACTGGAAGTGAAGGATGTCAGCATCAGTTACCGGATCCTCAACAACGTGTCGATCCGGAAGACGCTGTTCCACAGGCGCACGCGCAATGAGATCTTCGAGGCGGTGAAGCATGTCTCCTTTGCCGTGAAGCCGGGCGGGATCCTGGGGATCATCGGGCAGAACGGGAGCGGCAAGTCGACGCTTCTGCGCTCAATCGCCGGCGTCTTTGCGCCCAATGAGGGCACGATCGATCTGCACGGCCACAATATCTCGCTGATGGCGCTGGGGGTCGGCTTCAAGGCCAATCTCACCGGGAGGCAGAACATCCTGCTGTCCGGGATGCTCATGGGATTCTCACGGCAGGAGATCACGGACCGGATGCCGGAGATCGTGGCGTTTGCGGATATCGGGGATTTCATCGACCGGCCGGTGCGCACCTATTCCAGCGGTATGCACTCCAAGCTCGCGTTTTCCATCACGGCGATGCTGGAGACGGACATCATGCTGGTCGACGAGGTGCTCTCCGTCGGTGACGAACAGTTTCAGAGAAAAAGCCTGGCCAAGATGCGGCAGCTGATCACGGATGAGAGCAGGACGGTGCTGATCGTCTCGCACAACATCAATACGCTGCAGGAACTGTGCGGACAGGTGCTGTGGATGCATGCGGGCGAGGCCAGGGAACTGGGAGAACCGGCAAAGGTGTTAAAGGACTACACGGAGTTTATGGCAGGGTAACGGGAGGAACAGAGGAGATGAAGAGGAAGAACGGAAAACGGATCGGGAGAACCGCCTGCACGGCGCTGGCACTCATGACGGCCCTGTGGGTCATGCTGCCGCTTGGTGCGCAGGCGTCGCTCAGCTTTCAGCTGACGCAGTATGAGCAGGCGATGACGGCCTACACAGACAAGGATGCCACGGAGGTGCTGTGGGAGTATGCCGCGGGGGATCTCGTGGCGGTGCTGGACGAGGATGATGATTTCATCCATGTGATGTATGGCGGGAAAGAAGGCTACATTCCCAAGACCGGCGCTGTGTCCGGCGGGATTTCCCTGGAGGAGCAGGTCGCAGGTGACAGTCAGGGAACAGACGCGTCAGAGACGGGAAGTAAGGAAGTCGTGTCCGCGGACGACGGGGGAGAGACGATCGCGGAAACAGTGGCCGCCGCGATGACGCAGGAGGATGAGACGGCGGAGATCTCCGTCGAAGCGCTGGATGAGGAATTCGACCGGAATTCCGGCCAGATCCAGGCGGTTGAGGAGGAGGTCGAGCGCCGGGCAAAGCAGAAGAGAACCCGCATCATCTGGGGGAGCGTGATCGGCGTGCTCGCCGTCGCGATCATCCTGATCAATCTGATCCCGATCCTGAAGGGCAGGGATGAAGAGGATCCGGATGAAGCGGAAAAGACCGCGGATGACCTTGAGAAGAGCGGCGACGGAGATGCAGGCATCGAATCCGACGATAAGGGAGAACAGGAAGACAAGTGAACGCTCGGGAATTCGCGGCATTTGCCGAAAACAGGATCCGTTTTCTTGACGGGGCGACCGGCACCAATCTGATGAAGGCCGGTATGCCGGTGGGTGTCTGTCCGGAGATGTGGATCTTAAAGCATCCGGAGGCGATCCTCTCGCTGCAGCGCGCCTATGCGGAGGCCGGCAGCGATATCGTCTACGCGCCGACCTTTACCGGAAACCGGATCAAGCTCAAGGAATACGGGCTGGATAAGGAGATCGGCCGCATCAACACGGAACTGGTCGCGCTTTCCAGGCAGGCGGTGGAGGGCTTTCCCACGCTGGTCGCCGGCGATCTCACCATGACCGGGCGGCAGGTGGCGCCCATCGGAGATCTGGAGTTCGATGAGCTGGTCGATGTCTACCGGGAGCAGATCCGGTATCTGCGGGATGCGGGCGCGGATCTTCTGGTCGTCGAGACGATGATGAGTCTGCAGGAGACGAGAGCCGCTCTCATCGCGGCCAAGGAGGAGGCACCGGAGCTCGCGGTCATGGCGACACTCACCTTTGAGGCGGACGGGCGGACGCTGTTCGGGACGAACGCTGCGGCCGGCGCCGTGGTGCTGGAATCGCTGGGTGCCTGCGCGGTCGGCGCGAACTGTTCGACCGGCCCCTCCGAGATGAAGCGGATTATCGCTTCCATGGCCGGGGTCACAAGGATCCCGATCATTGCCAAGCCCAACGCCGGCTTCCCGGTGACGGACAGAAACGGCAACACCTATTATGATATGGAACCCGGGGAATACGCGGAGGCGATGACGGAGCTTGTTGACGCGGGAGCACAGATCATCGGCGCCTGCTGCGGTTCGACACCGGACTTCATCCGCGCTGCCCGCGAACGCTTCGCGGACTATGACGTGCAGTCCTGTCCCGCCGTGCGCCGGCAGGAAGGGATCCGGACGCTCGCTTCGGAGCGCAGAGCGCTCACCTTTGCCATGGACGCTCCGTTCATGATCGTCGGCGAGCGCATCAATCCGACCGGCAAGAAAAAACTGCAGGCGGAGCTCAGGGAGGGAAAACTCGACCTTGTGTGTCAGTACGCCATCGAGCAGGAGACTGCCGGCGCGTCCGTTCTGGATGTCAATGTCGGCATGCCGGGGATCGACGAGCACGAGATGATGCGGCAGGTGCTGCATGAGGTCACGAGCCTCACCGATCTGCCTCTGTGTCTGGATTCCAGCGACTTTGACACGATGGAGGATGCGCTCCGGCACTATCCGGGGCGTGCGCTCATCAATTCGATCTCGCTCGAGAAGGGAAAGGCGGAGCGTTTTCTGCCGCTCGCGAAGAAATACGGCGCCATGTTCATCCTGCTTCCTGTCGGGGAAGACGGAATACCGAATAATTTTAGTGAAAAAATCGATAACATCGTCCGGCTCTGGGACAAGGCCAGAAAACTGGGCTTTTGCAAGGAGGATATCGTGGTGGACGGTCTGGTCGCCACGATCGGCGCGGACCCGCAGGCAGCGGTCTCCGTGCTGGATACGGTCGACTGGTGCAGAGAGCACGATCTGGCAACGATCTGTGGGTTGTCCAACATCTCCTTCGGCCTGCCGGAGCGGGGCTACATCAACACGGCGTTCCTGACGATGGCGATCGATCGGGGACTCACGATGGCCATCGCCAATCCCTCGCAGGAGCTCCTGGTGAACGCGGCTTTTGCCTCCGATCTGCTCAAGGTCAAGGAAGGGAGCGACAGCCGCTATATCGAGCGGATGCGGCGCTACGAGGGAACGGGTGCGCCGGGACTTGCCCCTGTGCCGGGGAACGGCGGGGCGGCCACGCCCGTGGTGACAAAGACGGCACCCGCGCAGGAGAAGAAGCTCACGCCTGCGGAACTGGTGCATGAGGATGTGATGCTCGGGAACCGCAGGAACATCAAGGCGGATACGGAAGCCGCGATCAAAGACGGCACTGCTCCCGAGATCCTGCTCAATGATCATCTGATGACCGCGATCAACGAGGTGGGAGCGCTCTTTAATCAGGGCAAGTATTTCCTGCCGCAGCTGATCGGATCTGCGGAGGCGATGAAGCTCTCAATCTCCGTGCTGGAACCGCTGCTTGCCGAATCGGGAGCGGGGCGGGAGGAACTTCCCGCGATCGTGTTCGCGACCGTACAGGGCGATGTGCATGATATCGGGAAGAATCTTGTCGTTTTAATGTTAAAAAATGTTGGTTTTACCGTTTATGATCTCGGAAAGGATGTGCCCAAGGAGGAGATCGTGCAGGCGGCGATCAATCACGATGCGAAGATCATCGGTCTCTCCGCCCTCATGACAACAACGATGCAGGAGATGCGGCACGTGGTGAAGCTGGCGAGGGAGCGTGTCCCCGATGTGAAGATCATGATCGGCGGTGCCGTGGTCACACAGGAATTTGCCGATGAGATCGGGGCGGATGCCTATACAAAGGACGCCGCGGAGGCTGTGCGGATGGCGAAAAAACTGGTGGGAATGGAGGAAGTATGACTGGATCGGACGCAATGGCAAGATGCCTTCAAAAGGAAGGCGTTGAGGTGATCTTCGGCTATACGGGCGCGGCGATCGCATCATTTTACGAGAGTCTGGAGCGCGAAACACAGATCCGGCAGGTGCTGGTACGCATGGAGCAGAGCGCGGCCCACATGGCGAGCGGCTATGCGCGGATCTCCGGAAAGGTCGGCGTCTGCTCGGTGACGAGCGGTCCGGGGGCGACGAATCTGCTCACGGGGATCGCCACGGCATTTGCGGACAGCATTCCGCTCGTCTGCATCACGGGACAGGTCAACAGTGACATGATCGGCAGTGATGTGTTCCAGGAGGCGGATATCATCGGGGCCGCGGAGTCCTTTGTCAAATACAGCTATCTGGTGCGGCGCGTACAGGAGATCCCGCAGATCTTCAAGGAGGCGTTCCATATCGCGAACACCGGACGCAAGGGACCGGTGCTCATCGATGTGCCGCAGGATGTGCAGGAGGCTGCGCTCTCCCGGTTTTCCTATCCGGAGGAGGTGCATCTGAGAAGCTACAAACCGACCGTCAAGGGCAATACCGTGCAGATCCGCAAGGTGATCACGGAGCTGTCCCGTGCGGAGCGGCCGATCCTGTGCGTGGGCGGCGGCGTCTTTTCCTCGGGGGCGGTGGAGATCATCCGCGATTTTGCCCACCGTTTCGAACTGCCGGTGGTGTCGACGATGATGGGCATCGGCGTGATGCCGTCCGAGGATCCGCTCTACTTCGGCATGGTCGGCAACAACGGCGAGGGGATCGCCAATCTCGCGATGAACGACGCCGATCTTCTCCTGATGGTGGGTGCCCGTGTGGCGGACCGCGCGGTGAACCGGCCGGATCTGATCACCGAGAACAAGGTGCTCGTGCACATCGATGTGGATCCCGCCGAGATCGGAAAGAATGTCGGCCCCACGATCCCGCTGGTCGGCGATATCGCGCACATTTTCCGCGAACTGCTGAACGAGGAGAGCATCGCCAAAGTGCCGGTCAATCACAGCGCGTGGCTCAACGATCTCTACAACGACAAGAGCAAGTTCAAAGTGAAGACGCAGTCTTCGGATCCGGCCTTTGTCGAGCCGGCGGCCTTTTATGACGCGCTTTCCAGACTGATGGACGATGACGCGGTCTTTGTCGCCGATGTCGGACAGAATCAGATCTGGTCGTGCCGCTATATCAGAGTCAGGAGCGGCAGATTCCTGACCTCCGGCGGCATGGGGACGATGGGCTATGCGATCCCGGCGGCGATCGGCGCGCAGATGGCCGCGCCGGACAGACAGGTGATCGCGGTCTGCGGTGACGGCGGCTTTGCCATGTCGATGGCGGAACTGGCGGCCATGCGGCAGGAGAAGGCGGGCATCAAGATCGTGGTGCTGAACAACAGGCGGCTGGGCATGGTGCGCGAGTATCAGCATTATCATCTGCACGATTCCCGGGCGATGGTCGTGCTGGAGGGAGAACCGGATCTGTCGCTTCTCGCAAAAGCCTATGATCTGCCCTATGTGCGCATCGACGGAAAGAGCGCTCTGGACCGCGAACTGAATGTGTTCCTCAGAGAGCATGATGCCGCCATTCTCGAGGTGATGATCGATCCCGACGCGAACACGCCGCACTGACCGGTGAGACAGCCGGCAGTCATTGCGGGAGAAAGGATAAGCATATGAACAAGATCTATTCTGTTCTGGTGGAAAACCGTTCCGGTGTGCTCTCCAAGGTCGCCGGTCTGTTTTCGAGGAGGAGCTTCAACATCGATTCGCTGGTGGTGGGCGAGACGGATGACCGTGCCGTTTCCTGCATGACGATCGTCTCCAGCGGTGATGAGCGGACGCTCGAGCAGATCGAGAAGCAGCTGAACAAGAAGATCGATGTCATCAAGGTCAAGACCTTTGACGAACACGCCGCCGTCGCGCGGGAGCTCATGCTCATCAAGGTGCGCTACAACAAATCGAACCGCCGCGACATCATGGAGAACTGCGAGATCATGCACGCCCAGATCGTCAACATCTCCAAATCGATGATGCTCATTCAGATCTGTGACGAGCCGGAGAACATCCGGACCTTTATCGCGATGATGAAGAGTGTTTCCATCGTGGAGATCGCGCGCACGGGAACGGTCGCGCTTCCCAAGTGCGCGGACTGATCCGCGCGGTGTGAAGACGGTTCCTGCAGGAGGGCAGAAGAGATGATCAAAACGGTAGAGATTTCCGATCTGGACGCACTTTTCAAGATGGTGTCGGAGCAGGAATACCGCCCCGATCTGAAACGGTTCCGCAACCTGTTCATCTATCGCGGACAGCCGGATGTGTTCTTTCACATGGTCACCAGTCTGGAGCGCAACTGCAAGGACAAAAAAAAGCTGCTGGAGACCTGTATCCTGGATAATTTCACGAAATACGCGGCACTTGTCGAGCCGATGATCGACCGGTCGGTCTGGCATCAGCTGATCCTGGGGCAGCATCACGGTCTGCCGACGAGGCTCCTGGACTGGTCCTATTCGCCGCTCATCGCGCTGCATTTTGCGCTGACGGAGGAAAATTACGACGAGATGAGCAGCCACGACTGCGTGGTCTGGCGGATGGACATTCATGAACTGCATCAGATGCTGCCGGAGAAATATCGGAAGATCGAAGAACGGGCAAAGACCACGGTCTTTTCCGTGGAGATGCTGGAGGAAGCCTGCGGGAGTCTGGCACAGTATGACGAGGACATGGGGGACCGCTCCATGGTCGTGATCGAGCCGCCCTCCGTTGATCCGCGCATCGCCAACCAGTATTCGTTCTTCTCCGTGATCCCGTCCGAAATGACGGATATCGAGGGATTCCTGGACAGGAGCACCGAGCAGACGGTCCGCTATCTGATCAAAAAGGAACTGCGTTGGCAGCTGCGGGATTTCCTTGACCACCAGAACATCAATGAGCGCCTGATCTATCCCGGCCTGGACGGCATCTCCCGCTGGCTGGGAAGGCACTACTTCGTGCTTTAGTTCCCTTCCTCCAGAAGTTTCTCCGCACTCACGAGCCTGACGCAGAGCGCAAAGATCTCGGCCGCGGTCTTCAGATCCTGCAGCGGCGGGAAGGTGGGCGCGATGCGGATGTTCTTGTCCTCAGGGTCCTTGCCGTAGGGCCAGGTCGCACCGGCGGGCGTCATCGTGACACCTGCTTTTTTCACGTGATCGACGATCGCCTTTGCGCAGCCCGGCAGGGAATCGAAGCTGATGAAATAGCCGCCGTAGGGTTTGGTCCATGTGCCGATCTCAAGACCGCCGATATTGTCCTCGAGGATCTGCTCAACGGCTTCAAACTTGGGCCGCAGGATCTCGGCGTGCTTCTTCATGTGATCGGTCATGCCGGCGATGTTTTTGAAAAACCGCACATGACGCAGCTGGTTCACCTTGTCGTGACCGATCGTCTGGATCTTCAACTGCTTGCGGATGTCGACAAGATTGTTCTCCGAGGTGGCCAGCGCCGCGATGCCGCTCCCCGGGAAGGTGATCTTCGAGGTCGAGGCGAATTTGTAGACAAGATCGGGATTGCCTGCGCGCTTGCACTCCGCGAGGATCTCGATGATGTGGTCCTGATGATCGTCGTAGAGATGATGGATGCCGTAGGCGTTGTCCCAGAAGATGCGGAAATCCCTGGCCGCGGGCTTGAGCCTCGCGAACCGCTGCACGGTGTCGTTGGAATAGGAGATGCCCTGCGGGTTGGAGTACTTCGGGACGCACCAGATGCCCTTGATCATCTCGTCGGAAGCGACCAGCCGCTCCACCTCGTCCATATCGGGCCCCGTGGGCGTCATGGGCACCGGGATCATCTCGATGCCGAAATATTCGGTGATCGCGAAATGCCGGTCATAGCCGGGAGACGGGCACAGGAACTTCGGATGCTCCAGCTTGCACCAGGGCGTGCTGCCCATGATGCCGTGCGTCATCGCCCGGGCTACGGTGTCATACATGACGTTGAGCGAGGAATTGCCGTAGATGATCAGATTGTCGGGGTGGTTCTCCATCATGTCGCCCAGGAGCACCTTGGCCTCATGGATACCGTCCAGCATGCCGTAGTTGCGGCAATCCGTGCCGTCCTCACAGGAGAGATCCGCGCCGGAATAGAGCGCGTCCATCATGCCCATGGAGAGATCCAGCTGATCACGGCAGGGGAGCCCGCGCGCCATGTTGAGGTTCAACTCCAGCGACTGGAACTCACGGTATTTTTTCTTGAGTCCCTCCAGCTCGGCAGTCAGCTCTTCGCGGTTCATCTCTTTATAGGGCTTCATAAACAGTCTCCTTTCGGCGATCTCGATCTTCAGGATAACACGACGGAGCGGACATGGCAGGAGTGATCCGTACGCATCATCGCAATTAGGAAAGTTTGACCATAGCATCATAGCACAAAAGAGGTGAAAGGAAAAGGAGGGCACTTTAGCAAATTAAAGATTGCACTTCGGACGGGATTGTTCTATAATACTGAACCGATGACTGTACAGGAAGCGAAAGAGGCACACTCCGTTATGCGCAAAAAGGTGTTTCAGCTTCTGGTCGACAACACTTCGGGCGTTTTGTCCCGCATTTCGGGGTTGTTTTCCAGACGCGGTTACAATATCGAGAGCATCACCGCAGGTGTGACGGCGGATCCGCGGTTCACACGCATCACCATTGTGACGAGCGGCGATGACGAGATCCTGGACCAGATCGAGAAGCAGGTTGCCAAGCTCGTCGACGTGCGGGACATTCATGAGCTCGTGCCCGATGAGAGCGTTTACCGCGAACTGTGTCTGATCAAGGTGCGTGCCGGGGAGCCGGAACGCCCCAACATCGTCTCGATCGTCGATATCTTCCGGGCTAATATCATCGACGTGGGACCGGAGAGCATGATCATCGAGATCACGGGGAACCAGGGCAAGATCGAGGCATTCCTCAAGCTCCTTGACGGTTACGAGATCCTGGAGCTCGCAAGAACGGGGATCGCGGGACTGGGAAGAGGCGTGGAGCATGTCGTTTATCTGGACAGCTGATCATCATAAGGTTGCGGAAAGCAGGTAATGACCTTAACAACATACAAGAAGGAGGATAGGGAAATGTCACAGGATGCAAGGATTTTCTATCAGGAGGATTGCGATCTTTCCGTGCTCAAGGATAAGACCATCGCGATCATCGGCTATGGTTCCCAGGGCCATGCGCACGCGCTGAACCTCAAGGAGAGCGGCTGCAATGTCATCGTCGGTCTCTATGCGGGTTCCAAGTCCGCCGAGAAGGCAAAGGCACAGGGACTCGAGGTCTACACGACCGCCGAGGCTGCCAAGAAAGCCGATATCATCATGATCCTCATCAATGATGAGAAGCAGGCGAAGATGTACAAAGAAGACATCGAGCCCAACCTGAAAGCCGGTGACATGCTGATGTTTGCCCACGGTTTCAACATCCATTTCGGTCTGATCAAGCCCCCGGCCGATGTCGATGTGACGATGATCGCACCGAAGGCACCGGGTCACACGGTCCGCAGCGAGTATCAGGCCGGCAAGGGCACGCCCTGTCTGGTCGCCGTTCATCAGGATGCGACCGGCAAGGCACTGGAGAAGGCTCTCGCCTATGGCGCGGGCATCGGCGGTGCGAGAGCGGGACTGCTCGAGACCACCTTCCGCACCGAGACCGAGACCGACCTGTTCGGTGAGCAGGCGGTACTGTGCGGCGGCGTGTGTGCGCTGATGCAGGCGGGCTTCGAGACGCTCGTCGAGGCGGGCTATGATCCGAGAAACGCCTATTTCGAGTGCATCCACGAGATGAAGTTGATCGTCGACCTGATCTATCAGTCCGGTTTCGCCGGCATGCGCTACTCGATCTCCAACACCGCGGAATACGGTGACTATGTGACCGGCCCGAAGATCATCACCGAGGAGACCAAGAAGACCATGAAGAAGATCCTCGCGGACATCCAGGACGGCACGTTTGCCAAGGAGTTCCTGCTTGACATGTCCGACGCGGGCGGTCAGGTGCATTTCCAGGCGATGCGCAAGCTTCACGCGGAGCATCCGGCGGAGCAGATCGGAACCGAGATCCGCAAGCTCTATTCCTGGAACAACGAGAACGACAAGCTGATCAACAACTGAGTCGGTCAGAAGTCTGCATTGGAAGACAATACCGTCACAATCAGGAAACCTTTCCGGGGGAAAACGCTCATTTTCGCGTTTTCCCTCGGTTTTGTTCTGTATTTGCTCTGCGTGCTGCCGATCATCGTGCATCACGGAGGCATGTTCTTCTACTACGGCGATTACAATGTGCAGCAGGTGCCTTTCTACATGCTGGCACACAGAGCCGTCAGAAGCGGTGAATTCCTCTGGAACTGGAATCTCGATCTCGGCGGTTCGATGATCGGCGACTTTGCCTTCTATCTGTGGGGCAGTCCGTTCTTCTGGATCACGATCCCGTTCCCTGAAGCTTCGATCCCTTATCTGATGCCGTTTCTCATGGCGCTCAAGTTTGGAACGGCAACGGCGACGGCAACGCTCTACCTGCACAGATACCTGCGGGGCCGGATCCCGGCTCTGACGGGGGCGCTTCTCTATGCTTTTTCCGGTTTTCAGGCCTGCAACATCGTGTTCCAGCATTTTGCCGATGTGGCCGCCTTTTTCCCGCTGCTGCTCATCGCCTTTGAGGACCTGATGCTGTTCGATCAAAACAAAAAGGACGAGCCGTTCCGGTTATCCGGTATGCGCTTTATCCGGTTCGCTCTGGCGGTCACGCTGATGGCCGTCGTGAACTACTATTTCTTTTTCGGTCAGATCCTGTTCCTGCTCCTGTATTTCTGCGTGCGCTATGTCAAAGGGAACGAACCGCGCGTCATTGCCCGCATGCTCCTGCGTGCCTTCGCGGGCGGCGTGCTGGGCGTGCTCATCGGCGCCTTTTTCCTGGTGCAGGCCTTCTTCGGCGTGACGGGCAATGCCCGGATCTCCGATATCCTGACCGGCTACAATATCCTGGTCTATGAGAGCATGAAGCTCCCCTACGCGATCGTGAAGAGCTTTGTCATGATCCCGGACATCATCGGGAAGGGGACGCTTTTCTACACGGACGCGATCCGCAATTCGTCGCTCGCGGGGTATCTCCCTCTGTTCGGCATCTCCGGCGTTGCGTCTTTTTTCTTTGCGCACAGACGGCAGCCGGACTGGCGCAAGAATCTGTTCGTCACCTGCGCGGTCATCGCTTTCGTGCCGTTTTTCAACGCCGCGTTTTCGATGTTCAATTCCCAGTATTATGCGCGCTGGTTCTACATGCCCATCCTGTTCATGGCGCTGGTCACGGCGCAGCAGATCGAGCGGGGCAAGTTTGCCGACTGGAAGCTGGGGTCACTCCTCGCGGCGCTCCTGTTCCTGTTCATGCTCACGGTGGCACTCCTGCCGTCCAAGGACGGAGAGGGCAATGTCCGCTATCTCAACATGACGGACAACCCGGATCTGTTCTGGCGTCAGGTGGAGGGGACGGCCGTCATGGTCATCGTGCTGATCCTCTTCGTGCATTTCCTGAAGGGCAGGAAGCTAAGACAGCTCGCTTTTTTTGGGGCGACGATCGGCGCCTGCTTCCTGACCACCTATACCGTGCTCGTCAACGGGGCAAGCCTCATCAACGATTTCGGCATGACCGAGTGGAAGAAGCAGATGATCGACACGAGGCCGGCGCTGGCGGAGGACACCTTTTACCGTGTGGAGACCGATTCTACATCGACCAACTATGAGATGGCCTGGGGGATCCCCACGATCCACTGCTTCTTAAGCACCGTGCCGTCGCAGATCTTTGATTTCTACGCGGGATCCGCCGATATCTACCGGAGCGTCGAATCCGATGCCCCCTTATCCCGCACCGGGCTTCGGGCGATCCTGTCGACGCGCTATTATCTCGAAAACGCCGTCATCAATACCGACGGCGAATTCGGTCAGGGCCGCGGCATCGAGGGCTACATCTTTGCCGACGAGCAGAACGATTTCGCGATCTATGAGAACAGGAATTTCATTCCGATGGGCTTTACCTTCCGCTACTATGTGCGGGAATCGGAGTTTAACGATGTGGAAAAGGCGGACGCCGACGGGATGCTGGTAAAGGCGATCATTCTTTCCGACACGGACGCCGAGCTTTACGGCGGTCTGATGAAGGAACTGCCGATGAGGGAGATCACGGCGCCCATGGGAGCCGAGGATTTTGCGCTGGCCTGCATGGAACGCAGGAGCAGCGCCTGCACGAGCTTTACGCCGGACACGAAGGGATTCTCCGCCACCACGGCAGATCTCATCTCCGACAATCTGGTCTTTTTCTCCGTGCCGGCGACGCGCGGCTATTCGGCCAGAGTGGACGGGAAAAAGGTGCCGATCGTGAAGGCGGACTATGGTCTGATGGCGATCCCGGTCCCTGCCGGCATTCATGAGATCCGCGTGGATTACCGGCCGGCGGGAGCGATCGCCGGGGGGTTCTTTACGCTGATCGGCGTCGCGGCGGCTGTCGGCTATGCGCTGGTCTGCCGCAGGTCCGGCGGGATGGCTGCTGCCGTGCCCGAGAGCGGTCATGCTTCCCGGACACCGGCACAGCAGAGCGTGGATCACCCGGACCAAAACGGCGGTGACGGCGATGACAGTCGTCCGGAATCCTGATAATTTTATATTTTTTTTTATCGAAAGACTGCTTTCCAAATGTAAGGAAACAGTGTATAATATCTATCTGTAGTCCGTTTACCGGATACCAAATTTCTCTGCGGAGATAAAAGAAAGGAAAAACGATGGGCGCACAAGGCAGTAAAGCAAAGAAAAAGGAAAAGAAAAGCTTGATGAACAGTGTCAAATTCAGACTGACGCTGATCATCATCGCGATCATGGCGATCCCGCTGATCTGTTCGATCGTCATCAGCTATGTTTCATCGCACAGGGAAGCGGTCGAAAACATGGACCAGCTGAACAATGCACAGGCCAAGCTGGTGGAGCACGATTTCAGCGCCATTGTTCAGCAGAATCAGAGCGTGCTGCAGACGATCGCCACCTCCGTTTCCGCCCGCAAGGTGTTAAAGGGCGAGCTGGACACGGAGTCCGTTGCCGACTGGCTGGGCAAGTCGGATGAGAAGATCGGCGACGGCAACACGACGGTCATTACCGGAGCGGACGGTATGCAGGTCTGCCGCCCCAAGGGGGATCTGGTCGATGTCTCCGACAGAGAGTATTTCAAGATCTGCAAGAGCGAAGGCAGATTCTATGTTTCCGATCAGAACATCTCCAAGACCAGCGGCAAGCGTATCTGCACCTTTATCGCTCCGGTCTTTGACCTGGACGGCACCTTCATCGGCGCGGTGCAGCGCAACTACGATCTGACGAAGTTCACGGAACTGTGCCAGAGCGAAAAGACCAGGACCAATCAGGATATCTTCATCGGCGATAACAACGGCGATCTGATCGCGCACACCTCCATGGATCTGGAGACCGGCGAAGCGGTGAACTTCAGCTCCCAGCAGTGGTACTCGGCGTCCCGCACCGATCTTGAGGCGACCGGCAGCTATGATTCCAAGTTCAACGGCGGCAACTGGCGCATGTCCTATCAGCGTGAGCCCATCACCGGATGGGTCACGGTCATCGCGACCGATGTGGACGAGGCGCTTGCCAGCGCCAACAGGATGCTGACCATCATCGTGGTGGTCGGTATCGTGATGCTGATCCTCGCGGCGGTGATCGCGATCATGCTCGCGCTTTCCTTCACGAAGCCGATCCTGGCAGTCAATCAGGCCATCGGCAAGCTCTCCGGCGGTGAGTTCGAGAAGCTTGACGATCCGGCTCTGACCGGCCGCAAGGATGAGTTCGGTGACATCGTCAGGAACATCAATATCCTGATCGATAAACTCAGTGAGGTTGTCCGGAACATTCAGGCAGTGTCGGCAACGGTCACGCAGCAGGCGAGAGATCTTTCGGAGACCTCCGGCCAGATCAGCACCACGACGGACGATGTGTCCAACGCGGTGCAGGAGATCGCCCGCGGCGCAACGGAGCAGGCCGGCACGGTGGAGCGCGCCTCCGAGCGCATGACGAGCCTTTCCGACGCGATCCAGACGGTGGCAAGCAACGCCGAGCAGCTGGCGGTCGCTGCTTCCGACATGAACGGCGCGAGCCAGTCTTCCGCTGACGCGCTGAAGCAGCTGTCCACCAACATGGACACGATGGGCACCTCCGTTTCCGATATTTCCGAGGTCATGCACGCCACCAACACGGCGGTGCAGAATGTCAACAACAAGGTTGACGGCATCACGTCGATCGCCTCTCAGACCAACCTCCTGGCATTGAACGCCTCCATCGAGGCAGCGCGTGCGGGTGACGCCGGCAAGGGCTTCGCGGTCGTCGCCGAGGAGATCGGCAAGCTCGCCACGGAATCTGCGACAACCGCGCAGGAGATTCGCGATGAGATGGCGAATCTGCTCCGTCAGGCGCAGGATGCGCTGGAGAAGACCAGCGAAGTTTCCAATATCGGAACAAATGTCAACGAGGTGCTTGTGAACACGGTCGACAAGATCAACACCCTGATCAACGGTGTCGGTTCCACGGTGGACGGTGTCAACACGATCTCCGGTCTGACGCAGGAGTGCGACGCTTCCAAGACGGTCATCGTCGAGGCGATGACGAGCCTCGCGGCGATCTCCGAGGAGAACGCGGCTTCGACAGAAGAGACCTCGGCCTCCATGCAGGAGCTGAACGCAACGATCAACGTGCTGACGCAGTCCGCGCAGAGCCTCAACGATGTGGCGGCACAGCTCGACGAGGATCTGAAGTTCTTCAAGATCTGAGGACAGGGTTCAGAGAAACAGCAACAAAAGAAACCCCGTCGGACCTTGTGTCCGGCGGGGTTTTTCCGTGAGACGGGACATTCTGCGCACGGCGTTTGTGATGCGGCCGCGCGTGTCCGGTTCAGTAGATCGCTTCGATGGTTACGCCGAACTGCGCGGTGTCGAGGAGCACACCGTTGTCCAGCTTCACGACCGGTTGAGAGAGATGATCCTCATTGATGCTTTCGACCTCGGCCGTGCGGCCGTCGGAGAGGCGGACGGGAAGTCCGATCTGCGATCTTGCGATGTTGGTGAGGATCGTGGTCAGCGCCTGCCGGTCATAGCGCTCAAAACCGCGGCTTTCTTCATAGTGTGCGATGACCTGGAACGGGATGAGAGACTGCCTGTAAACCCGCGGACTGGTCATCGCCTCATAGGTGTCGACGATGGCGATGATCTTCGCAAACGGATCGATCGCGTCCCCTTTGAGCCCATCGGGATAGCCGCTGCCGTCGATCCGTTCATGGTGCTGCAGGGTCGCGAAGGGGATGTGCACGTTGAGCGGCAGCTTCTTCACCATGTCATAGCCCATCTTGGCGTGCTTTTTCAGGAATTCGCGCTCCGCGTCATCGAGTTTACCGGTCTTCCAAAGAATGCTGTCGGGAATGCGGAGTTTGCCGATGTCGTAGACAAAGCCCGTCTGGATCAGGATCTCCTGATCCGTGGCTGACAGCCCCAGCCACTTGCCGAAAACGCCGGCGATCAGCGCGGAATTGAGGCAGTGCGCGTGCGTCATATTGTCCTCGGACGGCGTCATGTTGTAGAGATAATCCAGAAGCAGCTCCGGCGTCTCCGCAGCCGCGGTGATGTTTTCGTAGACGGTCATCAGACGGTCGATGTTGAAGGGCATCTGATACTGCAGAAAGCCGACGATCGGTTCCTTGTAGACGTTGAAATAGCAGCAGTAGTCCTCATTGAACTTCTTGAAACCGTCGGAAAAGCGAACCTTTTCGAAATGGGTGGTCGCGAAGTCGATCTTTTCCTTGATCGTGACGGCCATGATCTGATGACGGGCAAGCTTTGCGATGTGCGATTCCGTGAATTCCGTACCGGTCGGGACAAGTACCTTACCGTTGTAGTCCGTGATGTCTTCGCCTGCGATCATTCCGGGCTTCAGCTCGATCCTTGCGATCGTTTTCATTTTTTCCCCCCAATACCTTGTGTATTATTGACGAAAAATTCAATATACAGTATAAAGAATAATGATGCGAATGAAAAGAGCTTTTTGCAAATTTCACAGAAATTGCCGGTTTGGCGGTGAGATCTCTGAAAAGTGGCGGGAGAAGGCCAGGATCCTGCGCGGAAAGGGCGGTGTGTTCTCCTACTGTATCCTGTCGGCGGAAAACCCTTCCGAGCAGCTGGAGATCGTGAACAGTGCGTTTCTCTGCAGCAGCCGCTGCAGGAAGAACCCGCCGACGGTCTATGGCGTTGCCCGGACCAGACGGGGGGCGTTCGCTCTTGTTGCGCAGATCTTTAACGAGGCTGCGCGCGCGGGAATGCCCGGTGAGGCCGGCCGCTTTGTCCTGAGCGACAGATTCTGAAAAACGGAAGGAAAGATATTGGTGCGATGACAGCGCTGGCGGTAATACTGACCGTATTGAAGATTCTGGGGATCGTGCTCCTGTGCGTGCTGGGGCTTGTGCTCGTTATCGCTCTGATCGTTCTGTTCTGTCCGGTCCGCTATGAGATCCACGCGGATATCCGTGAGCCCGGACAGCCGGATCCCGGTATCGGCGAGCGGACAGAGGCCACGGCACGCGTATCCTGGCTGTTCCGTCTGATCCGCGCGACCTTCATGTGGCCGTTTCCCGAAGATGGCCCTTTGTCCGTTTATATCGCCTTTTTCAGGCTGTTTCCCCGCAAGTCCGGGGAGAAAAAGGAGAAGCACGCAAAACGGCGCGGCAGGGACGGCGAAACGGAGAACGATGCGGACGGAGAAGGAACCGGAGACGAAGGGTTTTCGAGCGGAGAAGCCGCCGAAAAAAAGGAAGAGATCCCGGGAAGAGAAGATCCGGCCGGACAGGAAGGCATTCGGGACAGGGAAACTGCCGCGGAGGATGACAGGACTGACGGTACGGAAGGCAGAGCAGAGACAGACAATCGTTTAGGAGAGGCAGAAGATTCCGAAGATCAGGGGACAGAGGGAAACGAAGGACCGTTAGGAAGCGAGGACGCTGCGGAGGCAAATGCAGGATCTCCCGGGAAGCGGAAGCGCCCCCTGCGCGAGCGCATCGGCGATCTCAGGCAGAAGCTGACGGATGCCTCGGAGAAACCACAGATTGCGGCAAAAAAAATATACTATACAATATCTTGCACTTGTGATAAAATAAAAAAGATTTGCGTGACAGTCGAGAGCGAGACCTTTGCGCGCGCGAAACAGGTGTTATTAAAAGAGGTAATGCGCGTGCTCAGGCATAGCGTACCGCGCAAATGCCGCGTCGACCTCGTGTACGGCGCCGCGGATCCCGCATCGACAGGCAACGTGATGGCGGCTGTGGGGATGCTCTATCCGGTGCTCGGGGATCGCGTGCGCGTGGTGCCCGTCTTCGACGGGGAGACGCTTTACGGAACAGCACATGTGCGCGGGCGTCTGGTGCCGGCGGTTTTTGCCTTTTCGTTCCTGCGGTGTTATTTTAACAGGGACGTGCGCAGGATCGTGAAACGGGCGAAACGCATAAAGGAAGAAAGGAGAAACGACGGTGGCTGACAGGCAGGCAAACGGATTTCATGAAGTGATGGAATCGCTGATGAACGGAATGGACGGCATCATCAGCTCCAAAACGGTCGTCGGACAGCCGACCGTGATGGGGGATGTGACGATCGTGCCGCTTGTCGATGTGTCGATCGGCGCAGGTGCCGGTTCCTCGGTGACTGACAAAAAGAACGGTGGCGGAGGCGGTTTTTCCGCGAAAATGTCGCCTGCCGCGGTGCTTGTTATCAAGGACGGCGTGACCAAGGTCGTCAATGTCAAAAATCAGGATCCCGTCACCAAGGCGATCGACCTGGTGCCGGATCTGGTAAACCGTTTCCTTGCGGGTAAGGATGAGGAACTCCCGCAGGATGAGGAGGCTATGAACATTGCATTTCCGGAGGATGATCAGTAATGGGCTGTGTGATTGCCTTTGAAGAGATGACGGAGGAGGAACTGAAGAAACGCGAGGAGCAGATCATCGGTACGGGAACCGAGGATGATCTTCACGATCTCCGTTGCTGGCTGTTCCGTGAGAGCGTGCGTCTCGACACCAAGGAGAAGTCGGTCAACGACAAGATGGAACGGTTTGAAACGGAGCGCAGACAGTTCCGTGAGGAGATGCGTGACCTGAACAAGCAGCTGGAGCGCGACCGCAGGATCTTCCGCGAGGAGAGCGATCTCTTTGAGCAGCGGCTTCAGATCCTGAAGAAGGGCTTTGACCAGCTCGCGGCGGACAAGAAGCAGCTGGAGCAGGATCGGATGCTTCTCGAGGCCGAGAGAGAGGTGGTGGAGCGCGCAAGGCTCGGCAGCGGAGAGTTCCTGTTCCGCGGGGTCAGCGATTCCTGGACGCTGCGGAAGCGCTACAGGGATCTCATCAAGATCTTTCATCCCGACAACGCGGGCGGTGATCATGAGATCATCCAGATGATCAATCAGGAGTATGCGGAGCTTGCCGTCGAATACGGCGCGTGAGAGACGGGCACAAAAAAAGCGACCTTACGGCCGCTTTTCTTTATCTGAGTCAGTGCGCGTCAGCCGCGCTCGACCTTGCCGGAACGAAGACAGCTGGTGCAGACATTGATCTTCTTCTTTGCGCCGCCGACGAGAACCGACACACGCTGGATGTTGGCGTGCCAGATTTTGTTGGATCTTCTGTGCGAATGGCTGACGTTGTTGCCGAAATGAACGCCCTTGCCGCAGATTTCACATTTAGCCATGACAAACCTCCTCTTGCTCTTAACACAGCAAAAGATATGTTAACAGATTTTTTAGGGGATTGCAAGCAAAAACTGCTTTATTTTTTTAGTAAAATTGATATAATAATAAAGTCTGCGCAGGAACGGAGCAATCCGGGAACATGACAGGAAGATCATGGGCTCGATGACGGATCCGGGGAATTCATTGTGTAAATAAGGAGGGGTTTATGAAATCTTCTTCCATGAACACACATATCGGGAATATCGCGATCGGTAATGAGGTCATCGCACAGTATGCCGGAGCAGTCGCGACGGAGTGTTTCGGCGTGGTCGGCATGGCGGATGTCAACGTCAGGGAGGGACTGGCGAGGCTGTTAAAGCGCGACAACATGACGCGGGGGATCCGGGTCAGTGTTTCCCCTTCCCACAAGCTGCATCTGGAATTTCATGTGATCGTCTCCTACGGGGTCAGCATCATGGCGGTTGCGGACAATCTGGTGGAGAACGTGAAATACAAGGTAGAGGAGTTCACCGGCATGGAGGTTGAGAAGATCAATGTCTATGTTGAAGGTGTGCGTGTGATAGACTGAGGTCGGAGGATAAGACATTGAGCGTAAAGACCATTGACGCCGGGATGCTCGCGCAGATGTTTCTCGCGGGGGCGAAGAACCTGGAATCCAAGCAGGAGATCATCAACGAGCTCAACGTGTTTCCCGTGCCGGACGGCGATACCGGGACGAACATGACGGCGACGATCATGTCCGCCGCCCAGGAGGTGGCTGCGGAGCCGGGAGCCTCGATGGAAGCGGTCTGCAAGTCCATTTCCTCCGGATCCCTCAGGGGGGCACGCGGCAATTCCGGCGTGATCCTGTCGCAGCTTCTGCGCGGTTTCACCAAGGTGGTGAAGAAAAATGACGAGATCGACATCCCGATCCTCGCAGACGCTTTTGAAAAGGCTGTGGAGACGGCCTACAAGGCGGTCATGAAGCCCAAGGAGGGCACAATCCTGACCGTTGCGAGAGGAGCGAGTGACAAGGCCAGGGAACTGGCGGATGCCGGAGAGACGGATCTGGAGACCTTCTGCAAAAGCGTGATCGCCTATGCGGAAGAGGTGCTGGAGGAGACGCCGGAGATGCTGCCGGTCCTCAAGGAGGCGGGCGTCGTCGATTCCGGCGGCAAGGGTCTGCTGGAGGTTCTTCAGGGGGCCTATGACGGTTATCTCGGCAAGGGCATCCCGTTCGATACGCCCGCAAAGGGGACGGAAGACGGCGGGGAAGACGACGGACCGAGACTGAAATTCGCGTACTGCGTCGTGCTGCGCGCCGTGCTGAAGCAGCCGTTGAACCGCAAGCAGGCCGGTGACATCCGCGCGTTTCTCTCATCGGTGGGCGAGGATGTGCGCGTGACCGACGACGGCGAGGGGATCGTGGTGCATATCCACACCAACGATCCGGGCCTTGTGCTGCAGCGGGCACTGCTTTACGGCGAGCTGCGCAAGGTTCATGTCCATGATATCCAGACCGAGGGCCACATCGATCCGCCGGCGGGAAGCCCCGTCACGGCCGAGAGTCTGGTGGCAGATCAGCCGGAGGAGACACCCGTGGAGAAAAAACCGATCGGTTTTGTGGCTGTCTGTGCCGGTGACGGCATGGTAGAGATCTTTAAGAGTCTCGGCTGCGATCAGGTGATCGAGGGCGGGCAGACCATGAACCCCAGCACCGACGATATCCTGAAGGCGGCTTCGCGCGTCAACGCGGACACGGTGTTCATCCTGCCCAACAACAAGAACATCATCCTGGCCGCCGATCAGGCAAAGAAAATGTGTGAGGACAGGGAACTGATCGTGATCCCGACCAAGACGGTGCCGCAGGGGATCGCCGCGCTCGTGAACTTCATTCCGGATGACGCCGCGGCGGAGAACGAGGCCATGATGCGGGACGCGATCGCCGCTGTCTCCTCGGGTGAGGTGACCTATGCCGTGCGTGACACGGTGATCGAGGGCACGAAGATCAGCCAGGGTGACTATATGGGCATCGGTGACGCCGGGATCCTGCATGTCGGCAGCGACCGTGTGGATGTGACGGTCGGCATGCTGGAGAAGATGATGCAGGACGGACGGGAACTTGTGAGCCTCTACTACGGCGCGGATGTCGATGAAGCAGAGGCAGAGAAACTGCTGTCCTGTGTGAACGAGCGGTTCCCGGGCGTTGATGTGGAACTGCAGTACGGCGGTCAGCCGGTCTACGCCTATATCGTGTCGGCGGAATAGGGACCGTGGCAGACAGGCGTCCGCAGGCGGAACTGTCGGCGCCTGTGACAGACTTAAAAGGGATCGGAGAAAAGACGGGAAAGCTCTTTGCATCGTGCGGTGTGCGCACGGTCGAGGAGCTTTTGCATTATTATCCGCGCGCCTATGACAGCTATGCGGCTCCGTGCTTTGTGCGGGATTTCCGTGAAGGCGGGCGTTTTGCGGTCTCCTGCAGGCTTCTGCGGGTTCCGTCGCTTACGCACGCCAGACGCTACGCGATCCTCTCGGGAGAGGCGACGGACGGCACCGATGTCTTCCGCGTTCAGTGGTTCAACCAGCCCTATCTCAAAAACACGCTCTATGCCGGGAGAGAATATGTCCTGCGCGGCTATGTAAAGAAAAAGGGCAGGTCCTGGCTCATGGAACAGCCGGGGATCCACACGCCCGAGGACTATGCGCTTCTTCGGGGAAGCCTGCTCCCGCGCTATCCCCTTGTGAAGGGCTTAAAGAACGCAACGGTGATCAAAGCGATGCACGCGGCGCTGGAACGGGTCTCTCTTCTTGATGATCCCGTCCCCGAGAGGATCGTCGGAGCCCACGACCTGATGCCGCTTTCCGAAGCGCTGCGGATACTGCATTTTCCGTCCGATGATGAAGCGCAGGCACGGGCGAGACGCCGGCTGGCCTTCGACGAATTCTTCTTTTTCCTTCTGGGGATCCGTTCCCTGAAGGCTGCTGCGGCGGCGGAAGAGGACGGGATCCGCATGGAACGTACCGATCCGGTGGACAGCTTCCTCGGGCGGCTCCCCTTTCCGCTGACCGGCGCGCAGAAGCGGGTGCTTGCGGAGATCACGGCCGATATGACGGGAGGCGGTGTCATGCACCGGCTTGTGCAGGGCGATGTCGGATCCGGCAAGACGATCCTAGCCCTGATCGCCATGCTCATCGCGGTCGAGAACGGTCATCAGGCGGCGCTCATGGCCCCGACGCAGGTGCTCGCCGCACAGCATTATGAGACCTTTGCGCGCATGACAGAACAGTATGATCTGCCGTTTCGGCCGGTGCTCCTCTCCGGGACCTGTTCGGCGGGAGAGAGAAGACAGGCCCTGTCCCGGATCGCTTCGGGCAATGTCAACTGCGTGATCGGCACGAACGCGCTCATGCAGGATGCCGTGCAGTACCGGAGTCTGGGACTTGTGATCACGGATGAACAGCACCGCTTCGGTGTCAGACAGCGGGAATACCTCGCCAGAAAGGGGGAGAAACCGCATGTTCTCGTGATGAGCGCCACACCGATTCCACGGACGCTGGCGATGATCCTCTACGGCGATCTGCAGGTCTCCCTGGTGGATGAGCTGCCGGCGGGCAGAAAAAAGATCAAAAACGCCCTGGTCGGTCCCGAATACCGGCCGAAGGCATGGGCGTTTATCGCAAAGCAGGCGGCCGCCGGCCGGCAGGCCTATGTGATCTGCCCGATGATCGAGGAGGGGGAGCTCGCCGGTGCGGAAAACGTGCTCGATTACGCTGTGAAGCTTTCCGAAGCCATGCCGGAAAGCGTGCGTGTGGATATCCTGCACGGGCAGATGCGGGCGGAGGACAAGGACCGGGCGATGGAGCGGTTTGCCCGGCATGAGACCGATGTGCTCGTGTCCACAACGGTTGTCGAGGTCGGCGTGAACGTGCCGAATGCCACGGTCATGATGATCGAAAACGCCGAGCGCTTTGGGATCGCGCAGCTCCATCAGCTGCGGGGCCGCGTCGGCAGGGGAGAGGAGCAGTCCTACTGTATCTTCGTCAACACCTCCGAAGCGGAGGAAGCCGGGAAACGGATGGAGATCCTGACCAAGACGAATGACGGCTTCCGCATCGCCGATGAGGATCTGAAGCAGCGCGGGCCGGGGGATCTTTTCGGTGTCAGACAGAGCGGCGAGCTCGCGTTCCGTGCCGCCGACATCTATGCCGACGCGGATCTTTTGCGGCTGGCCTCCGCCGATGTCGATGCGATCTTTGCGGAGGATCCGTCTCTTTCCGCGGACCGTCATGCGCCACTTCGGGAAGCGGTCGAAAAATGTGCATTTCCCGATCCCGCAACCCTTTAATTCTTCATGAATCCGTGATATAATAACTTGTTATTTTGTAGTCGATTCAGGGGGGAGAAGAACATGGCAGGAATCGCAGTGGTAACGGATTCCAACAGCGGCATCACGCAGGAAAAGGCCGGGGAACTCGGCGTTTATGTGCTTCCGATGCCTTTCCGCATCGGCGATAAGGACTATTTCGAGGATATCAACATCACGCAGGCGGAGTTTTACCGCCTGATCGAGGAGGGGGAGAGTGTCAGCACCTCGCAGCCATCTCCGGCCGACGTGACAGCCCTGTGGGACAGATGTCTCAAGGACCACGATCAGGTGGTGCACATTCCGATGTCCAGCGGTCTTTCCGGCAGCTGCCAGAGTGCGCGCGTGCTTGCCGAGGACTATAACGGACGTGTGGAGGTGGTGGACAACCAGCGGATCTCCGTGACGCTCAGGCGATCCTGTCTGGATGCGCTGAAGTTGGCGCAGGGCGGGGCAGATGCCCGCGAGATCCGCGAAAAGCTTGAACAGACGGGCCTCGAATCCTCGATCTATATCATGCTGGACACGCTTTCCTATCTTCGCCGCGGCGGACGCATCACGCCGGCGGCAGCGGCGGTCGGCACGCTCTTACGCATCAAGCCGGTACTGCAGATCCAGGGCGACAAGCTCGATGCTTTTGCCAAGGCGAGGACCTCGGCACAGGGCAAGAAACTGATGATCCAGGCGATCCGCGAGGACATCGAGAAACGCTTCGGCGGTCTCGATGAGCACGACGTCGACATCGAAATGGCGTTCTCCAATGACGAGGCCGCGCTCCTTTCGTTCCGGGACGAGGTTGCGGAGGCGTTTCCCTGGGCGGGAGAAATCCACTATGATCCGCTGTCGCTTTCCGTCGGCTGCCATATCGGGCCGGGGGCGATCGCGGTCACGGCGATCAGAAAACAGCATTTCTGAAAGGAATGACAGAATGGGCACCCTGAATGCGCAGAATGACTATAACGCTTCCAGTATCACCGTCCTCGAGGGCCTCGAGGCGGTCCGTGTGCGGCCGGGCATGTATATCGGCTCCACGACGACCCGCGGACTCAATCATCTGGTCTATGAGATCGTTGATAACGCGGTCGACGAGCATCTGGCGGGATACTGCACCGAGATCAGCGTGACGCTGGAGGCGGACGGATCGGCAACGGTCGAGGATAACGGCCGCGGCGTGCCGGTGGACCGCCACGCGAAGGGCATCTCCGCGGAACGCATTGTCTACACGACGCTGCACGCGGGCGGCAAGTTCGACAACAGCTCCTACAAGACGAGCGGCGGTCTGCACGGTGTCGGCAGCTCGGTCGTCAACGCGCTGTCCTCGCACATGACGGTGCTCATCAAGACCGGCGGGCACATTTATCAGGATACCTATGAGCGGGGCGAACCGACGACACCGCTGGTCATGGGACTGCTCACACCCATCGGCGACACCAGGGAGACCGGGACCAAGGTCAATTTCCTGCCGGACGATACGATCTTTGAGAAGACACGGTTCAAGGAGGATGACATCAAGTCACGCCTGCACGAGACGGCCTATCTCAACCCGGAACTTACCATCCGTTACGAGGACAAACGGCCGGGCACCGAGGAAACGCAGGTCTTCCACGAACTGGAAGGCATCGTCGGCTTTGTCAGGGAACTCAACAGAGGGCATGAGACCGTGACGGATGTCGTGTATGTTCAGGGTGCGAGCGAAGGGATCGAGGTCGTGTGCGCCTTCCAGTACATCGGTGAATTCCGCGAGGAGGTCCTGGGCTTCTGCAACAACATCTACAACGCGGAGGGCGGCACGCATCTGACGGGATTCAAGACCGTGCTCACCACGGTGGTCAACAATTACGCCAGGCAGCTGGGCACCCTCAAGGAAAAGGACGCCAACTTCACGGGAGCGGATGTGCGCAACGGCCTGACGGCCGTCATCTCGATCAAGCACCCCGACCCGCGGTTTGAGGGACAGACCAAGACCAAGCTGGACAATCAGGATGCCTCCAAGGTCGTTTCCAAAGTGGTCGGCGACGAGATCGTGCGCTTCTTTGACCGGAACCTGGAAACGCTCAAAAATGTCATCAGCTGCGCGGAAAAAGCAGCGAAGATCCGCAAGACAGAGGAAAAAGCAAAGACCAACATGCTCACGAAGCAGAAGTATTCCTTTGATTCCAACGGAAAGCTCGCCAACTGCATCAGCCGCGACGCAAAGATGTGCGAGATCTTCATCGTGGAGGGTGATTCCGCCGGCGGCAGTGCCAAGATGGCCAGAGACCGGAATTATCAGGCGATCCTGCCGATCCGCGGCAAGATCCTCAACGTAGAAAAAGCCTCCATCGACAAGGTGCTCGCCAACGCCGAGATCAAGACGATGATCAATGCTTTCGGCTGCGGGTTCTCCGAGGGCTACGGCAACGATTTTGATATCAAGAAGCTGCGCTATGACAAGATCATCATCATGGCGGATGCCGACGTGGACGGTGCGCACATCGCGACGCTCCTGCTCACGCTGTTCTACAGGTTCATGCCGGATCTGATCTACGAGGGACATGTTTACATCGCGATGCCGCCGCTCTATAAGGCGATCCCGTCCCGCGGCGACGAGGAGTATCTCTACGACGACGAGGCGCTCGCGAAGTATCGCAAGTCCCATAAGGGCAATTTTACGCTGCAACGCTACAAGGGTCTCGGCGAGATGGATCCGGATCAGCTCTGGGAGACGACACTGGATCCGAAGAGACGTCTGATGAAATCCGTCGCCATTGAGGACGCACGCATGGCGTCGGAGATGACGGAACTGCTCATGGGGACCGACGTGCCGCCGAGACGGGAATATATCCGCGCGCACGCGGTTGACGCCATGCTGGATGTCTGATCACGGTAAGGAGGGGACCAATGGCACAGACTCTGCAGACCGCACTGGTCATCGATGATGATCATCTCGAGCGGGAATATCTGACGGAACTTCTGCTCAGAAGCGGTTTTGTGGTGCGCGCGGCCGCTTCCGTGCCGAATGCCGCGGCGATCGCGAGGAACATGCACTTCGACTGCTATTTTATCGACGACCGGATGCCCGGGTTTGACGGTGCGAGCACGCTGAAGGAACTCTCACAGACAGTCATGGCGGATATCGAAAAGAAGCCGGTCACCTTTCTCCTCGGCGACGCGCGCGATGCGAGCGCCCAGCGGTTCAAGGAGGACGGCTTTTCCTGGTTCCTGGAGAAACCCGTCGATTTCAGGCGCCTGCGCGCCGTTCTGGGCGATGAACTGGAGCCTGAGAAACCGGAGGAAAAAGAGGAAAAGGAGAATGACGGGCAGAAGCAGATGGAACTTCTGAATGCCGTTCCCGGACTGAACACGGATACCGGTATCGCCAACTGCGGTTCCATGGAGAATTATATATCGGCGCTACAGATCTTCTACAACACGCTGCCCATCAAGGCCGAGGAGATCGAGCGTTTCTACAAAGGATCGGACTGGGACAACTACACGATCAAGGTCCATGCACTCAAATCAAGCGCCCGGATCATCGGCGCCAGACAGCTCTCCGAAAAGGCGGCCATGCTCGAGGATGCGGGCAACCGCAAGGATATCGAGGTCATCAGGGACAACACGCTCTCCCTGTTGACGGAGTACCGGAGCTTCAGTACGAATCTTGCTTCATTGTTCGGCAAGGGCGACGATGAAGACAGCCGGCCGATGGCAGATGCCTCGACAGTTCAGGATGCCAGATCGTCCATCGCGGAATTCGCCGAACAGATGGACTATGATCTTGTGGAAATGGTGCTGAAATCACTGGAGGAATACCGTCTTCCCGCGGAGGAGGCGGCACGATTCGAACGCATCAGGACAGCGCTGCTGTCGCTTGACTGGGATGCGATCCGGCGGGAGGTGAAGTGAGATGAATCCTGAGCATGGGAGACACGAACGAAACCGCTATGTGATCTTCATCCTGGCGCTTTCTTATTCCGCCTTTGCGCTGGGTCTGATCATCGAAAACTTCGTGGTCGGCTGGGAGCCCTGGGCACTGCCGTTTCTTGTGATCAGCATGCTCTTTGCGTGGTGGGTACACCTGAAGCAGCCGTTCACGGAGAGCGGCCGGATCTATGCACTGGCGACGATCTATTACGGGGCAACCTTTTATCAGGGTGTTCATGAATCCAGTCTCTTTGATACAGCCCTGATCATCTGCTTCGTGTTTTTCCTGTTCTCGCTCGCCGATGATTTCCATGTTTTCGATGTGGGCCTTCTTGTCTACTTCGGCTCCATATCCTATCAGATCGCCGTTCACTACGGACTCGCCGCTTTTTCCGATCCGCTCACGTTTGCCAAGCTGCTGCTGCACGTCCTGATCGTGGTAGTGTCCGCGCGCTTTGCCCGGTCGATGATCAGCGGCAGACAGCGCACGAGCGAGATGCAGGGGCGCGCTTTTGAGCAGCTGACGGAGCTGCACAAGCGGACCGAGGATTTCATGGCCAACATCTCCCATGAACTACGCACGCCGATCAATGCGGTCACCGGTCTTTCCGCCCTGCTCCTGGACAAGGATAGCGGCGCCGGCGAGGAGGTCCTCTCAATCTGTCAGGCGGGCAACCGTCTCTCCGAGCAGGTCAGTGACATCCTGGACTACACCGAGATCGACACGGGCAGGCTCATCCTCTCCACGGATACCTATGGCACCTATTCCGTGATCAACGATGTCGTCAGCAGATTCCGCATGAAGAATCCGGATTTCCCGACCGATCTGGTGATCGATGTGGACGCGACGGTTCCCGCCAAGCTGCGCGGTGACTCCCGCCGGATCAAGAAGATCCTCTGGCATCTGCTGGACAACGCCAACAAATTCACCAGGGCGGGCGGCATCTATCTGCGCATCACCTCGGACAAGAGGAGCTACGGCATCAACCTGTGCGTGGAGGTGAGCGATACCGGCGTCGGCATTGAGCCGGAAGAGGTTCGAAAGATCGCGCGCGGCTTCTATCAGGCAGATTCCGGAAGAACACGCAGCGCCGGCGGCATGGGACTGGGGCTCGCGATCGTCTATGGCTTCGTGCACGCGATGGGCGGCTTTGTCTCCCTGACCTCCAATCCGGGGCAGGGCACGACGGTGCGGCTCTCCATTCCGCAGGAGGTGGCGGATCCGTCGCCCTGCATGAGCGTGGCGGATCCGGAAAAGCTATCGATCGCCTGCTATCTGCGCTCCGAGAAATTCGATGTGCCGCTGGTCCGCGACTATTATGAGGCGATGATCACCCACCTGGTGCACGGCCTGCATGTGCCGATCCGCCGCGCCGGCAGTCTGGAGGATCTCAAGCAGATCGCCGAGCAGATGGCGCCGACACATTTCTTTACGGCAAAAGAGGAATATGAGGAGGATCCGGCCTTTTTCCTGCGCCTGGCCAAATCGGCCGAGGTCATCATCGTGGCGGATCAGAATTTCAAGCTGGATGAGGAGAGCAGGATCACGATCCTCAGAAAACCGTTCTACGGCTTCCCGATCGCTGCGATCCTTAACACGCTTAATGTCGGCGGCGAGATCGATCCGTTAAAGAACAACTACCGTGTGAGCTTCCCGGGCCTCAAGGTGCTCGTGGTCGACGACGAGGAGATGAACCTCGTTGTGGCCAACGGGATCTTTACCGGCTACGGGATGCAGGTGCAGACGGCACTTTCCGGCAAGGCCTCCACGGTCCTCTACGACAAGGAGGATTTTGATCTGGTCTTTATGGATCACATGATGCCCGAGATGGACGGTATCGAGGCGATGAAGCTGCTCCGGAAAACGGCGCAGTCCAAGAACCGGGACACGCGTTTTGTCGCGTTGACGGCCAACGCGGTCAGCGGCGCCCGGGAGATGTTCCTCAGCGAAGGATTCGACGGATTCCTGCCCAAGCCGCTTGATACGGCGGAGATGGAGCGTCTGCTGGCAAGGATCCTGCCTGCGGGCAAGGTCCTCATGGAAAAGATCGAGATGGTCGACGAGACGGATCAGATCCTGAAGGCCCAGTCGGGCGAGGCACTGGGGATCGAGCGCTGCCTCGGTGACAAGGCGTTCTACAACAGGCTCCGCAGGATCTTCATCGAAGAGATGCCGCATAACATGCGCGTCTTCAAATCCGCTTATGCGACGGGCACGATGGAACCCTATTTCATCCGTCTGCGCGCGCTGCGCAACGGCGCGCAGATCCTCGGCGAGCGTGCGCTCTCCAGACAGGCCAGACGACTGGAACGCGCGATCGAGGACAATGACAGCAAGCGGATCCAGAAGGAACACATGGAACTCGTTACAGTCTATACCGCCTGCATCCAGAAGCTGGAGCGCCGCGCACAGGAAGAAGGTGACGAAGTATGAAGAAATGGATCGCTGCCTTATTTGACCACCGGATCGATCTGCAGGAGCGGACCTACCGCCTTGCCGGCGTGCTGGGACTTGCCGCTCTGATCGTGATGGGGGTCCTGTCCGTTATCATGCAGGAAAGCGCCTCGGACATCCTGTGTATCATCTCCGGCCTCCTGGTGTTTGTCCTGATCTTTGTCGGTTCCATCTATATCCATCGCATCCAGACCGGTGCGACGATCATCTCCACGATCCTGATCTTTATCATCCTTCCCGCGGTCTATTTCGCATCGGGCGGCATGTACGGCGGCACGCCCATGTGGTTCCTGTTTGCGGTCATCTTTGTCAGTATCGTGCTCCGGGGCAGGCGCCGGTTCTTCTTTATCGCGGGCAGCGGGGTGGTGCTTGCTGTCTGCTATGTGGTCCAGTGGTATTATCCGGCAACGGTCATTCCGCACACGGCGAAGATGGCCTATACGGACTCGCTGGCTTCCGCGCTGATCGTCGGGTTTTTCGCGAGCCTGATGATCATCTTCGAAACGAATCTCTATGTGGAGGAGCAGCGGATCGCCGAGGAACGCAGGCACAAGATCGAGGAGCTGAACCGCGCGCAGAACCGGTTCTTCTCCAACATGAGCCATGAGATCCGCACGCCGATCAACACGATCATCGGACTCAACGAGATGATCATGCGCGAGGCCGTCACCGTCGAAGTGGCGGAGGACGCGCGGAGCATTCAGGGAGCGGGGCAGCTTCTGCTCGCGCTCATCAATGACATCCTGGACATGTCCAAGATCGAATCCGGGCGGATGGATCTGATACCGAACACCTATGCGCTGGGCGATCTGATCTCCGAGGTCGTGAACATGATCTGGGCGCCGGCCAGAGAAAAGGGACTGGAGTTCCATGTGGACCTCGATGAGACGGCTCCCAGGAGCCTGATCGGCGACGACATCCGCATCAAGCAGATCCTGATCAATCTGCTGAATAACGCGGTGAAATACACCAGGGACGGCAGCGTCACGCTTTCCGTGGAGTGCAGACGCCCCGCGGGTGCCAAGCAGGTCGATATGATCTTTGCCGTCACCGACACCGGCACGGGCATCAAAAAGGAATCCCTGCCGATGCTGTTCGATGTGTTCCGCCGTGTGGACGAGGAGAAGAATCGCTACATCGAGGGAACCGGACTGGGGCTCTCCATTGTGAAGCAGCTGGTCGATCTGATGGGCGGCGAGATCACGGTGGACAGTGTCTACACCAAAGGCTCCACCTTCCGCGTGCGCATTCCGCAGGATGTGGCCGAGGACCGGCCGGTCGGCAAGCTCACGCTCCGCTCCGGTGACAGGACGCGCAGAGAGGACGGCTTCAAGCAGAGCTTTGAGGCGCCGGGGGCGTCCGTGCTGATCGTCGATGACAATGAGCTGAATGCCTCGGTGGCGGCCAAACTCCTTGCGGCCACCAAGATGCACATCGATCTAGCCGAGAGTGGTGCCCGCTGCCTGTCCCTCACGCAGGACAGACGCTACGACGTGATCCTGATGGATCACCTGATGCCCGAGATGGACGGCATCGAGACGCTGGAGGCGATCCGTGCGCAGGCGGGCGGCATGAACCGGCAGACACCGGTCGTTGCGCTCACGGCCAATGCCGGCAGTGAGAATCAGGCACTCTACAGGCGCAGCGGATTTGACGGCTATCTCATAAAGCCGGTGACCGGCGCGCAGCTCGAGGAGGCGGTGCTCGACAAACTCTCCCCGCAGCTCGTGACCTATACGGGGATCGCAACGGTACACGCCGGCGAAAATATGCTGGATGTGCACAAGCGCAAGAAGAGCATCGTCATCACCACGGAATCCTCGTGCGACCTGCCGGATCAGATGCTCCTGCTCCACCACATCGAGGTCCTGCCTTACCGGATCCGGACGGAGGAGGGCGTGTTCATCGACCGCACCGAGGTGAGCACGAGCGAGGCGATCTCCTACATGATGCAGCGGAACAAAAGGCCGATCGATGTGCTTCCGCCCGCCGTGGAGGACTATCAGAATTTCTTCGCCGAGCGGCTTGGACGGGCGGAGCACGTGTTCCATCTCACAACCTCGGCGGCCGGCGAGAAGGCATACCAGAACGCGAGCGACGCGGCGCATTCCTTTGGCAATGTGACGGTCTTTGACACGAAGCAGCTCTCCGGCGGTCTCGGTATGCTTGCCGTGCTTGCCTCCAGGATCGCGGAAACGGAGAATCTGACACCCGACGCGCTCTATGCCGCGGTCGATGACATGCGCCTGCATGTGCGTGCGATGGTCGCGCTCGATTCCACCGAACGTCTGATGGCGTCGGACAAGATCTCCCCGCGCCTGTACGGAGTCCTGCGAAGCTTCATGCTCCGGCCCATCCTGTCATCCGACCGCGGGCAGCTGCGTCTGAAGGGGGTCCTCGCGGGACCGAGACAGCAGTACCTGGCGTCCTTTGTCAAAAAGAGTTTTGGCGCCAACGTCGACCGGACGCGTCTTCTCGTCCTGTCGCCCAATCTGTTGCCGGATGACGCGAAGCGGCTGGAGGCGGAGATCAAAAAGCGCATACCGTTCCAGGAGATCCGCTTCCTGCAGACGGGGGCAAGCTCGACGCTCATGTGGGGCACCGACGCGGTGGAATTTGTGTTTCTGACGAAATCCTGAATGATCGCGACGGACGGGAGAGCCCGGACGTTTACGAAAAGGAGGACAGCAGATGAAGAATGTGGTGGTCATCAGCCAGGCGGAGACCTTTACGGTCAAGGGTCTCATCAAAAAGATGGAGGAGATGGGTGTCCATGCGGGATTCTCCTGTCCGAGCCTGGAAGCGCTGGAGTTCATCGGCGCGGATACCGAACTGTTCATTCTCATGACGGACGATCAGGTGGACCAGATGCGCAGCAGTCTCGTGTTCCTGAAGGATCAGTGCATTGATTCGGAGAAGCGGGTGCTGCTCATCGCCACAAAAAAGGAACGGGAATATGTGGTCCAGTATTTCCCCGAGGCTTTTCTGCTCGCATGGTTTGACCGCCCGATGGATATCCCCGCGATCCTCGATACGGTGCGCCGCTATGTGGATGAGGAGCAGACGGAGCTGCGCAAAAAGAGCATTCTGATCGTGGATGACGATGTCACCTATATGCTGACCATTCGTGACTGGCTGTCCGCACATTACCGCATCGCTATGGCGGCTTCCGGCCTGCAGGCGATCCAGTGGCTTGCCAAGAACAGTGCCGACCTGATCCTGCTGGACTATGAAATGCCGGTGACCACAGGAGTGCAGGTGCTGGAGATGTTAAAGAGCGAAGTCGCCACGAGCCGGATCCCGGTGATGTTCCTGACGGGCAAGGGCGACAAGGAGAGCATCATGCGCGTGCTGGCTCTAAAACCGGCGGATTATCTGCTCAAGAGCATCGATCAGGAAAAACTCCTGCAGAAGATCGACGAGTTTTTCAGGAAGCAGAAATTCTGACCGTGCGCACCGTCGGGTCTGCTGTTCCGAAACCTGCCGTTTGGCGGCTTCTTGCCGTGATGACGGCGTGCTTTCTTGTTTTATCCGACAGCGTTTCTGCTGCCGGACATCCGGCACCCGCCGCACAGGGATCTTCCCGTGACGATGTGACGCTCATCATGGTGGGCGATATGCTGATGCACATGCCGGTGGTGAAGAGCGGTTTCCGTCCGGACGGAAGCCGGAACTACGATCATCTCTTTGCGCAGGTGCGGGAAGAGATCGCGGGTGCGGATCTGGCGATCGTCAACCAGGAGACGATCCTGGGCGGCGAGGAACTCGGATTCTCCGGCTATCCCACCTTTAACTCGCCGGTCGAGGTCGGGGACGCCGAAGCGGCCGCCGGGTTTGATGTGATCCTGCAGGGGACGAATCACGCGCTTGACCGGAGTGCCAGGGGGATCGAGAACTGTCTCGCCTTTTGGGAAACAAAACACCCGCAGATCCAAGTGCTTGGCATTCATGACAGCGCGGAGGACCAGAATGAACTTTGTGTGGTCAGATGCGGGGCATTCCGGATCGCGATTCTGAACTATACCTATGGAACAAACGGTCTGCAGATGCCTGCGGGAAAGGGCTATCTCGTGGATTATCTGAGCGAGAAGCGTGTGCGCGACGACATCGCCCGTGCGGAGAGCAGCGCTGATCTCACGGTGGTCTGTCCGCATTGGGGAACGGAATACCGGCTGACGGCGGACAACGCGCAGAAAAAATGGGCGCTGATCTTTCTCGAATGCGGCGTCGATCTCGTGATCGGCACGCATCCGCACGTGATCGAGCCGATCGAGCTATACACAGACGAAGAGGGACGGCAGATGCCGGTCTATTATTCCCTCGGCAATTTCGTGAACGCGACCGCGGCCTACGGAAAGGGCATCATGAACCGAGCTGTCGGCGGCATGGCGCGGGTCACGATCGGACGCGGGGCGGACGGCGGGGCCTGTGTGAAAAGAGCCGATGTGCTCCCGCTGATCTGCCATGATGTCGCGGACGGCATGACCGTATATTTCCTGGATGACTACACCGAGGAGCTCGCGGAGGAAAACCGGTTCGCAAAGCGCGACCCGAATTTTTCGCTCGCCTCCTGCAGGGACCTCGCGGACAGAATCTGGCCGGGGCTGACGGCTCAGGAGGTCCGGGAGACGCCCGTGCAGGACAGGAATCATGCGGACAATCCGTGAGAGACCGGCGGGCAAAAGAAAAGAAAAGATGCAGAAAAGACATCGGAGTGGGAGAAAGGAAATGAAAGGACAAAAACGGGAAAGACAGAACGGTCACAGTTTCGGCGGAAGGGTGCTGAGCCTTCTGCTGTGTGCTTTTTTACTCGCATCGACAGCTGCCTGCGGCAAAACGACGGCACCGTCCGCTTCCCGGGATGAGGAAACAGAGAGCGAAGACGCCGGGGAGAAGGGGAAAAAGAAGACCAAAACGGACGCGGCGGATGAGAAGGCCGGGGCAGGAACGGCCGAAACAGCGTTTGCCAGACCCGTGCTTTTTGCGTCGGAGAACGCGCTGTTCGATGAGGAACAGATCCAAGCGCGGGTTCCTTTCTACACGATCGATCCCGATCTCGGAAATGTGATCAACGCCGAACTCCTCTGGATCCCCGATGAATGGAAGGGGCAGCTTTCCACGGACGGTTTCTATGTGGCGGACAACTACGGAAGAGAGTTTTTTGAGATCTATGAATCCAACCGCTATATGCAGGCACCGAGCTTTGTGACGGTGGATTCCCTCATGCACACCTATCATCTCTACTTCGCCTACCTGATGAAGAACATCGAACGCGGCGAGCTCTATGACCGTCTGGTCTCCCTGACCGGGCACATGCTGGAGCAGTCGCTGGCGCAGCGTAATGAGATGATGCTCTCCTCACAGATGACGCATCTCACGGAGAGCATGCAGACGGCGGCGGACCGAAACATCGCCTTTTTTGCGGTTGCCAGGGCACTTCTGGATCCCGATTGGAAGCCGGAGGACGAGGAGGGGATCGATGCGGAGGGGCATGTCGGCAAAATGATCCGTGAGGAGCTGGCTCTCATCAACGCCGCACAGGGGATCGATGTCTCACCGCTCACCGGAGAGGCGGCGGAATTTGAGGACTACAGCCAGTACAAACCGCGCGGCTATTATGACACGGACGAGAAACTCTCCCGGTACTTCCGGGCGATGATGTGGTACGGACGACGCAATTTCACGCAGAAGAATGAATCCCTCGACATGAGCGCGTTTCTGATGACACTGGCCATGGACGACGAAGCCTTTACGGACTGGTCCGCGATCTATGCGGTGACCAGCTTTTTTGCCGGAGCGAGCGATGACAGCGGTGTCTGCGAGTATCAGCCGCTCATCCGTCAAGCCTATGGCGCGGAGCCCGCGGATGTGAAACTGGCAGCCGCCGTTTCCGATGAGGAATCATGGAGAAGATTTCACGAGCTCACGGAGAGCCTGGATCCTCCCGCGATCAATTCCGTACCGATGTGGGATGATCAGGGAGAGACCGACAAGGCGGCGGAAAACAAGGGATTCAGGCTGATGGGGCAGCGCTTCACGATCGACGCCGCGATCTTCCAGAAACTGATCTACAGCGCGGTTAAGGAGAATCCGCAGGGCGACAGACGGATGCTTCCCGACGCGCTCGATGTCCCTGCCGCACTCGGCAATGACACGGCAAAAAGCATCCTGCGCGACGATCTGGGCGCCATGGGATATCAATATTACGAAGATAATTTATCAAAATTACGTGATAGCATACAACAGGCACCGGACGGGCTCTGGACAGCCTCTCTTTACGCGGGGTGGCTGAACACCCTCCGACCGCTGCTGCGGGACAAGGGAGAGGGTTATCCGTTCTTCATGCAGAGCGAAAAATGGAAGCGGCGGGATCTGGAGAGCTTCCTCGGCAGCTACACCGAGCTGAAGCATGATACGGTGCTCTATTCCAAGCAGGTGATGGCGGAGATGGGCGGCGGCGAAGAAGAGGACCATGACGACCGGGGCTATGTCGAGCCGGAACCGGTTGTCTTTGCGCGTTTTCGTGTGCTTGCCGAGGGAACGGCAGAAGGACTCAGGCGCTTCGGCATGCTGCATGCAGACGCAGAGCGCGACCTTGCCCGTCTTTCTGAGATCGCGCAGTCTCTGGAGAAGATCGCGAGAAAGGAACTTGCGGACGAGCTGCCGACGGACGAGGAGTTTGAACTCATCCGGATCTATGGCGGTGAGATCGAGCATTTCTGGCAGGAGGCCTATCAGGAGGATGCGGAGGCGCTGGGCATGGAACGCCCTTTTTCCGAGGAGTTCCCTGCGGCGCTTGTCGTTGATGTGGCAACGGATCCCAACGGTTCCGTGCTGCAGCTTGCCAACGACAATCCGGCCATGATCGCGGTGGTCGTGCCGGTCGACAGAAAGCTTCGGATCGCCCGGGGGAGCGTATACAGCTTTTATCAGTTCGTCCAGCCCATCAATGACCGCATGACCGATCATGAATGGCATGTGATGCTGGGACTTGACCCGGACGATACCGGCGAATATCACTGGCAGCGGGAAGGCGTCCCGGACAAGCCCGCCTGGACGATGGATTATCGCGTTTCCTATGATTACGACTGACGGGGATCCCGACCGGGGATGACAAAGAAGGAGTGGACGCCGGAGGAGAGGCGTCTCCGCGGGCGGATGCGGCTTTTCGGCATGCTGGCGGGCATCCTCGCCGCGCTCCCGTCGCTCATCCTCGCCGTCATCGTGCTGGCCGGCAGAGGCGCTTTTCTCCCTTCCTGGGTGCGCTTCGAGAACAGGCAGACGGAGAAGAACGGACAGGTGTTCACGGTTTCGGGGAAGCGGTTCACTGTCCGTGAAGGAGACCGGACCGTCCTTGCGACACCCGGTCAGTGGCTGGTGCAGGATCTGCTGCTGTCCGACATCGACGGCGACGGCATGGATGAGGTGCTGCTTCTTGTGTGGAAGCGCGGAAGCTTTGGCGCACACCGGCCGACCTGGATCGCCCGCGATGAACGACGGTTTTCGCAGCACATCTGCATCTACGAGCAGCGGATGGATCGGCGGGAAGCCGGTACGGATGCGGCTCTTCCGGAAGAGATCTGGCATCAGTGCTGGATGAGTTCCGCCATGCCGCTGTCCTGTGCTTCGTGGAAGGTTGGAGATGAGATCCCGGGCACGGGAAGACCCAGTGTTGATCTGACGGATCCGGACGGGAACGTCATGCGGTTCGGCTGGCTGTCCTGGGGGCTCACCCGGCTGGATGGCTGAGAGACGGATCGCGCGTGGCCGGCGTTGAATTTTGCGGGTGCCGTATGGTATAATCAAACATAACTGTTTTTGGAGGCTTTTCATCATGCAGAGTGTCAAGATCGGCAAGGGAATCCTGTTTAAGAGCACCGTGGTGCTCCTGATCTTTACGGTTTCGATCCTTATCACCTCGGGGGTGACCACCTATTTCTCCCAGATGAAGATCTATAAGAACCAGTGTGAGCAGAACATCCGCGACATCGGTGAATATCTGGCTGCGCTGATCGAGAATGACTGGGCGGATTTTGAGACCTACCAAAATTATTACATGGCACATTTTGACGAGGTGAAGATCCCGATCGACTTCACCGACTATACGGATGCTGCGGCCGAATTTGAAAGACTCTTCACGCAGACCTATCCCGGCAAGGTCTTCCAGGACGATATCACCTTCGAGAAGATGACGCCCGAGGTACAGGAGGCCTATTTCATCTACCGGCATGAATACTGGCTGCTCACCTTTGAAAAGGCGCGGGAAGCCTTCGGTATCCCCTACAGCTATTATCTGGTGATGAAGGACGATGTGCACAATGTCGTCTACATGATCGACGGAGAGCGGACGACCCCCAACGATCATCTCGCAGAGGGGGAGATACCGGATCCGGAGAATGAGAAGTGGATCTATCTCGGTGACGAATACTACAACGATCCCGATAACTATGAGATCATGTGGCGCACCTGGGAGACCGGGGTGAAGCAGAAGGGCTATCTGGAGTTCGACAACTCCTGGGGACACACCTATTGCTACTATACGCCGCTGGTCATCGACGGTAAAAAACTCGGCCTGATCGGGACCGAGATCAATGTGGCCACGGTCAATCATGACATCCTGATGAACACGCTGCAGCAGCTGGCCTATATCACACTGGTCTTCATCGTGGGCATGGTGCTGATGCTTCTTCTGCTCAATATCCTTTTTATCAGCAAGACGAGAAAACTGGAACAGCGCGTCACGGAGTATTCCGAGAACAAGGACGGCTCGCTTTCGGGGACGCTGGAGCGGGAGTTCAGGGGCAGTGACGAGCTTGATCTGCTGGGACAGCGATTCGCGGTGATGATCCGGGAGCTGGAGAACCACATGCAGAGCCTGATCAAAGCGACTCATGATCTTGCCGTCTCCCAGCAGCACGCCGCGGAGATGGACGATCTGACCAACAAGGACGTGATGACGGGTGTCCGCAACAAGTCCGCCTATGAAAAAGAGGTCCAGCGGATGGAGCGCAACATCCGGGAGGGCAGGACGGAATTCGGCATCGCGATGGTTGATCTCAACAACCTCAAGCAGATCAATGACACGATGGGGCATGAAAAGGGTGACATGGCGATCATCCGTCTCTGCCGCTTCATCTGCAGGACCTTTTCACATTCGGCCGTCTTCCGCATCAGCGGCGATGAGTTTGCGGTCATCCTGATGAACGATGACTATCGCTACGCAGAGAGTCTGGTCAGCGAGTTTATCAGGAAACTGGAAGAGGCGTACGCCGACACCTCACTGGAGGAATGGGAGAGATCCACGGCGGCGATCGGCTATGCGCTCTATGACCCGGAGACGGATGACAGTTTTGCCGCGGCATTCCGCCGCGCGGATGCAGCGATGTATGAAAAGAAGCGGCAGATGAAGGCACTTCGGGCAAGATAAAAAGGCGGTCCCGGACATGAACGATCGAAAAAGCAACGCGCTGTTCCAGGCGTCGCATCTGATGATCCTCGTGAGTTACACGCTGTTCTCTGCGATCCTGATCGGAGAGTCGCTGCTGCTCGGCTGGGAGACCTGGGCGCTCCTGCCCATCGCACTCGGCGTTCTGTGTTCGTGGGTGCTGCACATCACGCAGGCGCTCACGGAATATTATCGCATCTGGGTCTATTCCCTTCTGATGATGCTCACCTTTTTCTTCTACGGGATCCATCAGACGAGCATGTATGACACGGCAACGGTCATGGGTGTCACGATCATGCTCTATTCCATGACCGGCATCTCCGAACTGATCTTTCTCTGCGTGAGCACCTATTATGTCACGATGCTCTATGATCTTGTCGCCTATGTCCAGGCCGGTGAACCCGTTGATGCCCTGATGGTCACGAGAACCCTGCTGCATGTGATGCTGATCTTCATGGCGGGCTGGGTCGCCCGTCTGATCGTCAAGAAATGGGGACAGGTCCTGAACCGTGCCGATGTGCGGATCCAGGAACTGACCGACGCCAGCCGCCGGATGGATGATTTCCTTGCCAATGTTTCCCATGAGATCCGCACGCCCATCAACGCGGTCATCGGGTTGTCCACCGTCATGGAAAACCGGGAGCGCGACGCGGAGACGAAAAAGGATCTCCGTGCCGTCGGCGATGCCGGAAGGCGTGTGGCGGAGCAGATCGGCGACATTCTCGACTACACCGAGATCGACATGAAGAAGCTCGCGGTGACCAGAGAAAACTACATGATCAGCTCACTGATCAACGACCTCGTGACGCAGATGCAGATGCTGCTGCGGCCCAATGTGGAACTGATCTTCGATGTGGATGCATCGATCCCTTCCGCGCTCGTCGGGGACGCGATCAAGATCCGCAAGATCCTGTGGCATTTGATCGCCAACGGCCTCAAGTTTACATCCGACGGCGGTGTCTATGTGCACATCTACACGGTGCCGAGAGATTACGGCGTGAATCTGTGCATGGAGGTGACGGACACCGGTGTCGGCATGACCGAGACGGAGGCGGAACATAGCTTCCGCAATTTCTATCAGCTGGATTCCGGCAGAAGCCGTGCGGTCGGCGGACTGGGTCTGGGGATCCCGATCGTGGACGGGTTTGCCAGATCCATGGGCGGCTTCTTCTCGCTGGAGAGTGAACCCGGGAAAGGAACAAAGGCGACCGTCAGCATCCCGCAGGCTGTTGCCGACGCCTCGCCCTGCATGTCCTTAAAGAGCAAGGAAAAGGTCTGCGCCGCGACATTTTTCCGCTTCGCGCATTTTGAAGCGCCGCAGATCCGTGAGTTCTATCAGGCGATGATCGGCCACATCGGGCACGGCCTCGGCTTCCCCATCCACTATGTCAATGAACTCGAGGAGTTAAAACAGCTGCATAAGAATGTAGAACTGACACATCTGTTCACCGGCGTGCAGGAATACCTGTCGGATCCCGCCTATCTGGAGGGGCTCGCCAGGAGCATCCGCGTCATCATCATCGCGGATGAGAACTTTACGCCGTCCGCCGGGAGCGCGATGCAGATCCTGAGAAAGCCGATCTGCAACTTCCCGATCGTGAACGCGCTCAATGTCGTGTCGCTTCAGGAGGACGCGGATGCCGAGCAGAGAGAGCGTTTCTACTGCCCGGGCGTGAAGGCACTGGTCGTCGATGACGAGCGGATGAACCTGATGGTCGCCGAGGGGATCTTCAAGAGCTACGGAATGAAGGTCACAACGGTGATCTCCGGCCCGGAGGCGATCAAGCGCTGCAGAAAAGAGCATTTCGATGTGATCTTCATGGATCACATGATGCCGGAGATGGACGGTGTTGAGGCGATGAAACGCATCCGGGCGGATGCCGGCAAGCAGGGAGACGACATGATCATGATCGCGTTGACGGCAAACGCCGTTTCCAGCGCAAGAGAGATGTTCCTTTCGGAGGGCTTTAACGGTTTCGTGCCCAAGCCCATCGAACTGGCCGAGTTGGAGCGCGTGCTCAGAAGAGAACTGCCGAAATCCATGATCCGCTATGACCTGCCGCCGGAAATGCAAACACCCGTCCCGGAGGAACCGGCGGCCGACCGGAAGCTCGCCGACAGTCCCTATGCGGCGCTGGATCACGTGGGCATCAACACGGCCGACGGTCTGCGGTACTGCATGAATGATGTGGATTTCTATCATTCGCTCCTGCTGGAGTTCGGGAGAAACGCCGCGGAGAAGCACAGGGAGCTCAAGGAATTCTTTGCCGAGGAGGACTGGAAAAACTATGCGATCCGCATCCACGCGGTCAAGAGCACTTCGCGGATGATCGGCGCGTCCGGTCTGTCCGAGATGGCCATGCGGCTGGAAAACGCCGCCAAGGAGGAAAACGGCAACGCGATCGCGGCGGAGCACGCCAAGATGCTTTCCCTCTACGGTTCGATGGCGGACACGATCCTCAGGGTGTGCGGCGCGGACACAGAGGGAGAGGACACGGAACACGGGGAGGATATTCTGGAGTTCGCACCGGAGGAGGAGGCGTCTTCCGCACCCGCCCCGCTGTTTGACGGTTCGGAGGAGGGGAGAGGATGAAGCAGATCACAAGGCTTTTGAACTGGCTCCGCGATTCCGGCAACGATCTGTCGACGAGGGGATACTGCGTCACCTCCCTGACGACGGCCGTGACCCTGTTCGCGATCTTTATCTGGGATATCTTCATCGGCGAGAGCACACTGAAACTGACCGTGCTGGGTGTCGGGATCGTCTCGATGTTAACCATCGTGATCCTGTCCATCCGCTTTCGCTGGGTACAGCCGGGCGCGATCCTGGTCAGTCTTGCGATCATCTTCGTCGTGCTGCCTCTGGAATACTTCACGGGCGGCGGGGTCTACGGATGCACGCCGATCTGGTTCGCCTATGCGTTCCTGTATGTCGGGCTCAATGTCGTGGGCAGGATGAAATATGTACTTCTTCCCGCCCTTCCGCTGTCGGCGATCGTCTGCTATGTCACATCCTATTATCATCCGGAGCTGCTCACGGAACATGACATGAAAACGGCCTATCTGGATTCTATCGCGTCTCTCATCGGCGTCGGTGTGACGACTCTGGTGACGATCACGTTCCTCATGCGCCTTTATGACAGGGAACGGCGGCTTGCCGCCGAACAGAAGCAGGAGATCACAGAGCTGAACCAGGCGCAGAGCCGTTTCTTCTCGAGCATGAGCCACGAGATCCGCACGCCGATCAACACGATCATCGGTCTGAACGAGATGATCCTTAGGGAAGATGTCTCCGATGAGGTGGCGGAGAACGCTGCCAATATCCGGTCCGCCGGGCGCATGCTCCTGCATCTGGTCAATGATATCCTTGACATGTCCAAGATCGAGTCCGGTGAGATGGAGATCGTGCCGGTGGAATATGATGTCGGCGACATGCTCTCCGATATCGTGGGCATGGTCTGGCTCTCGGCCAGAGAGAAGGGACTGGAATTCCATGTCGATGTGGATCCCGCGCTTCCCGCACGCCTGATCGGCGATGAGGTCCGCATCCGGCAGATCGTGATCAACGTGCTCAACAACGCGATCAAATACACCAGAGAGGGGTCGGTGAACTGTTCCATCCAGTTTGCCCGCGGGGAGGACAAACGGATCCGCGTGATCTACACGGTGTCCGATACCGGACAGGGGATCAAAAAGGAGAATATCCCCTATCTGTTCACGGCGTTCAAGCGCGTGGATGTAGAAAAGAACCGCTACATCGAGGGAACGGGACTCGGGCTCTCAATCGTCAAGGAGTTTGTCGATCTCATGGGCGGCAGCGTCAAAGTGAACAGTGTCTGGATGCAGGGATCAACCTTTGTGATCGAGCTGCCGCAGGAAGTCGGTTCCGAACAGCAGATCGGCGAGATCAATATGGAATCCCGCCATGCAATGAACCACCGGAGCAATTACCGCAGGAGCTTTGAGGCGCCGCGCGCACGGATCCTCGCGGTGGACGACAACACGGCCAATCTCATGGTGGTGACCAAGCTCCTGCGCGACACGCTGGTGCGGATCGATACGGCGCAGAGCGGCGCGGAGGCGCTGCAGATGACGCTGACCACGCACTATGATCTGATCTTCATGGATCACATGATGCCGGAGATGGATGGGATCGAATGCCTGCACGCGATCCGTTCACAGGCGGGCGGCGTGTGCAGGGACACCCGGGTGATCGCGCTGACGGCCAACGCCGGGAGCGGCAATCAGGAACTCTATGCGCGCGAGAGCTTTGACGGCTATCTGGTCAAACCGGTGAACAGCGAGGAACTGGAGGAGACGGTCATGCGCATGCTCCCGCAGGATCTGATCGAGCGGACCGAGGAGATCGAGGCGCTGAAGAACCCCACGATCAACAGCATCGAGGCGCATCACAGGAAACGGCTGCCGGTCATGATCACGACGGACAGCGTGTGCGATCTGCCGGATCGGATGTTCACCAACAACAACGTGCAGATCCTGCCTTATCATGTGCGCACGGGCGACGGTCTGTTCCTGGATGGGATCGAGATGGATCAGCGCGGGCTCATCGCCTATCTGACGGATAAGGAGACGAACAGTGCGGTCTCCGAGGAACCAACGATCAGCGAATATGAGGCGTTCTTCGGCGGATGTCTCGCGAAGGCGAACAATATCATCCACATCTCGATGTCCTCGAAGGTCAGCAACGGATTTGGTACGGCGACCGAGGCGGCAAAGACCTTTAACAATGTGACGGTCATTGACAGCGGGCATCTGTCCGCGGGTCTCGGCTTTATGGTGCTGGAGGCGGCCAGACTCGCCGCGGAGGGGCAGGCACCGGAGAAGATCATCTCCATGCTCCGCACGGTGAAAACAAAGATCCACAGCGGTTTCATCGTGGATGATGTGATCTGGCTCGCGAGAGCCGGCAGGATCAATGAACTGGTGAGCCGTATCGCCGGCGCGTTTCTGCTGCGCCCTGTGCTCATGCTCCGAAGAGACGGCAGGATGACCGTCGGCCGGATCTGCTTCGGTACCAGAGAGCGCAGCTGGCGGACCTATATCCGCACGACATTCAAAAAGACCGTCGGCCGGATCGACAGGAGGCTTCTGTTCGTGGTCCATGTCGGACTGAATGAGGAGGAGATGAAGTGGATCGAGCACGAGATCGGGGAGCACATGCGGTTCGATAACGTGATCTTCCAGAAGGCCTCACCCGCGATCTCCATCAACAGCGGACCGGGCACTTTTGGCCTGCTGTTCAAGACAATCTAGAGGAGACGAAGACATGCTGGAAAAACTGGAAAGGAAGATCGCCCGCATCGCGATCCCCAATCTTACGCTGAAACTGATCATCTGCTATGTGATCGGCTATATCATTTACTATATGCCCGGGCTGAACCGTCTGCTGGACTATATGACGCTGAATCCCTACGCGATCCTGCACGGTCAGGTGTGGCGGCTTGTCAGCTGGATCCTGATGCCGCCCGCATCGTCCAATCTGTTCTTTACGGTGATCACGCTGGTGTTCTACTATTCGATCGGCAGCACGATGGAACAGGTGTGGGGCAGCGCGCGCTACAATCTCTACATCTTTTCCGGTCTGCTCTTTACGGTGATCGGCGCGTTCCTGACCATGGGGCTCGTGTATCTCTTTTATCCGCAGTATACGACGGCTGCCGTTGTTGAAGCGGTGTTTACCGAGATCGCGGGCAGCTTTTCGATCTACTATGTCAACATGTCGATCCTGCTGGCGTTTGCCGCGACATTTCCGGACAACATGGTGCTGCTGTTCTTTGTGATCCCGGTGAAGATGAAATGGCTGGGGGTGATCTACGGTGTGTGGCTTGCGGCGGAGGCGTTTATCGGTCTCGTGAACGGGAGCTTCTGGACCTTCTTCCCCATCGCCGCTTCGTTGCTAAACTTCGCCGTGTTCTGGTTCGCCGGCGGGAGAGGGCTTCACGCGAGGCCGTCCGAGGTCAGGCGCAGAGCGGCCTTCCGCAACGAGGTGCGTCACGCGAGGAAGGAGACGCAGCACATGACGCCCAGAGGCATCGCCAAGCACAAGTGCGCGATCTGCGGGCAGACGGAGCTGGACAATCCGAACCTGGAATTCCGCTTCTGTTCCAAGTGCAACGGGAACTACGAGTATTGTCAGGAGCATCTGTTTACTCATCAGCATAAGATGTGAAAATATTTTCTGCCTCCGTAATTCATATGTAGAATGAGAAGTATCGATGATTTGGCCTTTGTGTTCGTTTGAGAATTTCGCAGTTGATGATCCGTTTCTGCAGGCAAGTTTGATCTGTGGATCTGAGGTGACCGGATATGTCAGATGACAGGGAGATTAAATTCGGCGAGGCACTGACGAAGCTGGTGCGCACGGCCCGCGAGAACGGCGGTGTGATCGATGATGCGCGGGTGCGTGAGGCGTTCGCGGAGCTTTCTCTGGATGAGAAGCAGATGGACGAGGTCTATGCCTATCTGAGGGAGAAGCGGATCGGTATCGGTGCGGAGCCGGAGGAGGAAGCGCCTCTCCCGGCGGGCGAGCGGGATATCCTTGCTGCCTACATCGAGGAGCTGGGAGCGCTCCCCGCACATTCGGAGGAAGAGAAGCTCGCGCTCGCCGCGCGGGCCATCGACGGGGACAGGGAGGCACAGACCGCCTATGCCGAATGCCTGCTTCCGCTGGTTCCCGATATTGCCAGACTCTATGCCGAACAGGGCGTGCCGATGGAGGATCTGATCGGCGAGGGCAACGTGGCGCTTCTGCAGGGCGCGGAGCTTCTCGGCGCGCTGGAGGAACCCGGGGAGGCTGAGGAGACGCTGTCGCGTTATGTGATGGACGCGATGGAAGCTCTCATTGCCGACAACCTGCAGGAGGACGCACGCGGACAGCACGCCGTGAACCGAGTCAATGAAGTGGCGGACCGCGCCAAAGAACTCTATGAGGACCTCAGGCGTCCGGTGACGGTGGACGAGCTGATGAATGAAACGGGCTGGTCCAGAGAAAAGATCATGGAGGCATGGAAACTCGCGGGCGGTGAGATCGAGGAACTGCAGGTGACGGCATCCGATCCCGTCTCGTGAGACGAAGATAAGACGGTGCGTCTGCGGCGGGGACCGCGGCAGTTTATGTTTTTTTCATTTGTACATGCATGCGGATTCTGTTATGATGATCCCGACCATGATGAGGATCGTCATGATGTCCGCGTCTGTTCCGGTTCCACGCAGTTTATCCCCTGATCCAGATTTTTTGTAATTTTCTATTGACAAAGCCGAACACGTGTTCTAAACTTGTTTTCGAACGGATGTTCGGCAACACGGACGCGGCGCTCCGGATCAGACGGAGCCGTCGCCTGAGTGAAGGAGAGAAAAATGGAAAGAGAAGAGAAACTGAAGGCACTGGAAGCGGCACTCGGACAGATCGAAAAGGAATTCGGCAAGGGCGCCGTCATGAAACTGGGGGATCCCGCGAGCCAGATGGCTGTGGAGACGATCCCGACAGGTTCGCTGTCTCTTGATATCGCACTCGGCCAGGGCGGCATCCCGAAGGGCAGGATCGTGGAGATCTACGGACCGGAATCTTCGGGCAAGACGACCGTCACACTGCACATGATCTCCGAAGTGCAGAAGCGCGGCGGGATCGCGGGCTTCATCGACGCAGAGCATGCGCTGGATCCGATCTATGCCAAAAACATCGGTGTTGACATCGACAACCTCTACATCTCTCAGCCGGATTCCGGTGAACAGGCACTGGAGATCACGGAGACCATGGTGCGCTCCGGTGCGATCGACATCGTGGTGGTCGACTCCGTTGCGGCACTGGTTCCCAAGGCCGAGATCGACGGCGATATGGGGGATTCTCATGTCGGCCTGCAGGCGAGGCTCATGTCTCAGGCTCTGAGAAAACTCACCGCTGTCATCAGCAAATCCAACTGCACGGTGGTCTTCATCAACCAGCTCAGGGAAAAGGTCGGCGTCATGTTCGGCAATCCCGAGACGACGACCGGCGGCCGTGCGCTCAAGTTCTATTCCTCGGTCCGCCTCGATGTGCGGCGTATCGAGCAGATCAAGGCGAGCGGTGAGTCGATCGGCAACCGCACGCGAGTCAAGGTGGTAAAGAACAAGATCGCGCCGCCGTTCCGTGAGGCGGAATTTGACATCATGTTCGGCAAGGGCATTTCCTATACCGGCGATGTGCTCGATCTGGCGGCTAATGCCGATATCGTGAACAAATCCGGCGCCTGGTATCAGTATAACGGGGACAAGATCGGACAGGGGCGCGAGAATGCCAAGACATTCCTGGATGAACATCCGGCTATGCTTGCCGAGATCGAGATCAAAGTCAGAGAGAAGTTTGACCTGCCGGTCGACGATTTCCTGAGGGAGCGCGCCGGGGGATCGAACAGCAAGCCTGCCGGAGATGCGGACGCTTCCGGGGATGCGGACGGCGCGGCTGCCGATGCCCCCGCAAAAAAACGCGGCAGAGCCTGAGTCTCTCCGGTGCGGACGATGACGGTTACGGCGATCCGTTCCTTTGACAAAAAGCGAAGCGAAGTGCTGACCGACGAGGCGCTTCGCTTCGTCCTTTATCAAACGGAGATAAAGAAATACGGGATTCGGGAGGGCGAAGCGCTTGACGGGGAGACCCTTCGGGAGATCCTTACGGTGCTTCTTCCGAAGCGCGCGAAGTTGCGCGCCATGAATCTGCTGAAGACAAGGGATTATACCAGGGCACGCCTTACAGACAAGCTTAAGGAGGGCGGCTATCCCGATGCGGTGGTCGAGGAGGCTGTCGACTATGTCGCCTCCTACCGTTATATCGACGATGAACGCTATGCCCGCGATTTTATCCGCGGCCGCATGGCGCGTGCGAGCCGCATGAAGATCCGGGGCGAACTGCTGCAGCGCGGGATCGATGCCGGGACAGCAGATGCCGCACTGGAGGAACTCTATGCCGATGATCTGATCGCCGGCGAAGACCCGGAGATCGCACAGATCCGGAGACAGATCGAAAAACGCCATTTTGACGGAAAAAACGCAACCTGGGAAGACCGGCAGCGGTTTCTCGCCGCCATGGCCCGCAAGGGTTTTTCCGCGGACAAGGTACGACACGTGCTCGAGGAAGACAATTCATAACGCCTGTTTTTTCTCCTTGACAAGATTCCCCTGTTCGGCGTAAAATATACTCTGTTGTATTTTTGTGTGTATTCTGTCAGCAATTCAGACAGTTTATGTTCATTTCACAAATGTTCAACGATATCAGACGCACAATGACAATTTCATAGGGAGAAGGAGGTGCTCCAAAATGGTAATGACAGTAATTGCCGCTTTGGCGGCGGCGTGCCTCTCCGCCCTGATCGCTGTATTTGCAACGAACAATTATCAGAAGAAGACTGCGAATACAAAGATCGGAGATGCGGAAGGTCGCGCAAGGAAGATCATTGACGAGGCGCTGGAAACGGCCAAGGAGACGAAGCGTGAGTCGGAAGAGAAGAAGCGGGAAGCGCTTCTCGAGGTCAAGGAGGAATCCTTAAAGGCCAAGAACGAGCTGGAGAAGGAAATGCGCGAACGCAGAGCGGAAGTGCAGCGGAGTGAGCGCAGGATCCAGCAGAAGGAAGAGAACATCGACAAGCGCGCGGAGACCCTCGAACGCAGAGAACAGTCCATTAATGACAGGGAGCGGTCGCTGGAGAAAAAGAGCGAGGAACTTGCCAGACTCAACGAGCAGCGGCAGAAGGAACTGGAGCGCATCACCGGGCTGACAACCGAACAGGCCAAGGAGATGCTCATCGATTCCGTCAGGGAGGATGTCAAGCGCGACGTCGCCATCCTCATCAAGAATGCCGAGAATGAAGCCAAGGAAGAAGCTGACAAACGCGCCAAAGAACTTGTGGTCGGCGCGATCCAGAGAGTCGCAGCGGACAATGTCGCGGAGGCGACCATCTCGGTGGTGCAGCTGCCCAGCGATGAGATGAAGGGCCGCATCATCGGAAGAGAGGGACGCAACATCCGGGCGATTGAGCAGAAGACCGGCGTGGACCTGATCGTGGATGACACACCGGAAGCGGTCGTGATCTCCGGTTTTGATCCGATCCGCAGAGAGACAGCGCGCATCACGCTGGAAAAGCTCATCGTTGACGGACGGATCCACCCTGCGCGTATCGAGGAGATGTATGATAAGGCGCAGAAGGAGCTTGCGAACACCATCAAGGAAGCCGGCGAAAACGCCGCACTGGAAGCGGGTGTGCACGGACTGCATCCGGAGGAGATCAAGCTTCTCGGACGCATGAAATTCCGCACAAGTTTCGGCCAGAATGTCCTCAAGCACTCCGTCGAGGTGTCACAGCTTTGCGGCGTGATGGCAGCCGAAATGGGACTGGATGTCCGGGCGGCCAAGCGCGCGGGACTCCTGCATGATATCGGCAAGGCGATCGATCATGAGGTGGAGGGCTCGCATATCGCCCTCGGTGTGGACATCGCACGCAAGTACAAGGAATCCCCGCTGATCATCAACGCGATCGAGGCACATCACGGCGATGTGGAACCGCAGTCGCTGATCGCCTGCATCGTGCAGGCGGCGGACACGATCTCCGCGGCGAGACCCGGTGCGAGACGCGAGTCGCTGGAGACATATACCAGCAGACTGAAGGAACTGGAGGATATCACAGGCAGCTTCGACGGCGTCGAACAGTCCTATGCGATCCAGGCGGGACGCGAGGTGCGCGTGATGGTGGTGCCGGACAAGGTGAGCGACGACGACATGGTCGTGCTCGCTCGGGATATTTCGAAGAAGATCGAGAGCCAGATGCAGTATCCGGGACAGATCAAGGTCAATGTGATCCGCGAGAGCAGAGTGACGGACTACGCAAAGTAGGGCGTGCATGCAGACTTCAGAAAAAGCTTCGGCAAAATGCCGGAGCTTTTTTATTTCAAGTTGTTGCCTCGGGAGATCCGCTACGCCGAGACCGGAGCCGAGAGGCGCCCCGGAATGGTACAGGGATCACCCGCACGCCGTACATATAGTTATAAGAACGCCTTATAGCAGGCTATAGAATTCAAGTATTTTACAGGAACGGATTTCGGTGCTAATCTTTCTTTCAACAACAGATGAAGGACGCATACAGCTGCAACTGATGAATGGAACAGGCAGGCGTCCGGGCTCAGCCGGAGAGGCGAAGAGGAGGAAAGGTCATGGGAAAACTCACACTGGAAGAAAGAAACCTGCACTTTGAGACCAAGCAGCTGCATGTCGGTCAGGAGCAGCCCGATCCGGTAACGGATTCCCGCGCGGTTCCGATCTATCTGACGACCTCCTATGTTTTCCATAATTCGGATCACGCTGCGGCCCGTTTTGCGCTGCAGGATGCCGGTAACATCTACGGACGTCTGACCAACCCCACCGAGGACATTTTTGAGAAGCGCATCGCGGCTCTGGAGGGCGGCGTCGCGGCACTGGCTGTCGGTTCCGGCGCTGCGGCGATCACCTATGCGATCCAGAACATCACCCGTACCGGCGATCATGTGGTGGCGGCCAAGAACATCTACGGCGGCACCTACAATCTGCTGGAGCACACGCTGGTCGATTACGGTGTGACCACGACGTTTGTGGACGCCCTGGTACCCGAAAACTTTGAGAAAGCGATCAAGGACAACACAAAGCTCGTCTTCATCGAGACGCTCGGCAATCCCAATTCCGACGCGGTGGATATCGAAGCGATCGCGAAGATCGCACACGCGCACAAGATCCCTCTCGTTATCGACAACACCTTTGGCACGCCGTATCTCATCCGGCCGATCGAATTCGGCGCCGACGTGGTGGTGCACTCTGCGACGAAGTTCATCGGCGGTCACGGGACGACGATCGGCGGTGTGATCGTGGATTCCGGGAAGTTTGACTGGCAGGCGAGCGGCAAATTCCCGCAGCTGACCGAGCCCAACCCGAGCTATCACGGCGTGAGCTTTGTGGGTGCAGCCGGGGCGGCAGCCTATGTCACCCGCATCCGCGCGATCCTGCTGCGCGATATGGGCGCGACGCTCTCGCCGGTGCACGCTTTCATCTTCCTGCAGGGGCTGGAGACGCTTTCCCTGCGCGTCGAGCGGCAGGTAGAGAATGCCCTGAAGATCGCGAAGTATCTGAAGGATCATCCGCAGGTCGAGGCGGTGCATCATCCTTCCGTTTCCTCGGACCCCGAGCAGCAGCGGCTCTATAAGAAGTATTTCCCGAACGGCGGCGGCTCGATCTTTACCTTTGAGGTGAAAGGTGACGAGCGCAAGGCCCGTGATTTCATCGATCAGCTGGAACTGTTCTCTCTCCTGGCCAACGTCGCGGATGTCAAGTCGCTCGTGATCCATCCGGCGTCCACCACGCATTCCGAGATGAGTGAGGAAGAGCTTAAGGATGTCGGCATCTACCGGAACACCGTCCGTCTGTCCATCGGCACGGAGCACATCGACGATCTGATCCAGGATCTGGACGAGGCGTTCAAAGCCATCGCGTGAGGAAAGGGAGCAGGGGCTGATTGCAGCGTGCCGTTGCAGAAACGTCAGTTATGATCCCGATGAAAGAGGCCGCACTTTACCGTGCGGCCTCTTTTCGTGTGCTGGCATCCGTCTGTGCGGAAACTGCCCTGTATGCCGGGATCATCGGTTCGGGCGGACATTCCGGCCGGTCAGTGCGGCGTGTCGGAAGAAATGGGGCTGTAGCTGATGCGCACATCGATATCCTGCCTGTAGTTTCCGAAGTTCTTTCCGAAGATCGTGAGGCCGCCGACATGCTCGGCGTTTTCCGGCACGCTGATCCTCAGCGTTGCGGGAGCGTCATAGGGGAAGTGGAAGCTGTCGATCGTGACATCGGAGATCTGCAGGCCGTCCATGAAAGTTCCTTTGTGATTGATGATCAGCATTTTCAGAAGTCCGTACTGATTCCAGTTCGGATACCACCAGTCGGGCGTGAAGAGGCCGCGCACATCGCCGAAATCTCCCGGCGCCGTCCAGGTTCCCAGCAGCACGTCGTTAAGATGGAAGCTGATATCCGAGGGCCAGTCGGAATTGATACCGGGAGCTTCGGAGCTTAATTCTGCGGAGATGTTGATCTCATCGATCTGCTGGGAGGCCGGAACGAAATTCGGGATCTGGTATTCCACAAAACCTCTTGTAAACCACAGGATATCCGCGTCGTAGCGCTCGGGATGCGCGAAATAGCGCGCATCATCAACCTCGCCGATCAAATGCGTCGATGTTGCGAGGCCACAGGTGGGATAGATGTCATAGTCACTGTAGCGGCCAACCTTGATCGAGGCGGTATAGACATTCTGATCCGGGATCGCTTTCTGCAGATCGATCAGGATCTTGTCCAGATGGACGGAGCAGCGCTTCTGATTGCCATGCCCCGAAGCCGCTTCCGAAGACACGGTGACGATGCCGCACTCTTCAAGCTGCCGGATGTGACCCGTCAGAGCGCCGTTGGTGATGCCGAGCCGTCCGGCCAGTTCGTTCATGTTCATGCTGCCGTCCTCGGTGAGGATGCGCACGATATCGACACGCACCTCGGAGCCCAGCGCCTTGAACAGCGCAAGCCCTTCTTTCAGTGATCGGATATGAAGCATAATCTTCCTCCATGTTCAAAATATTTCAGATGATTCTAAAATTATAGGGGAATTATAAAGAGAATGCAACACATATTTGTGCATGTTGATGATAAAAACGCGAGAATACGCAATTTCTTTTGTGAAAGATATTTTAGAGTTTAGTAAAGGCTAAAATAATTTATAAAAATATCAAAAAAACTATTGACGGGGAGCGAACGGTCATAGTAAGATGTCGATAGATGCAACAGTCAACTTTCCTTTATGGGCAGGAGGGCAGAACAAATGAAAAAGAAGCTTTTGTCAAGCGTATTGGCAGTCCTCGTCGGCACTGCGATGCTGACGGGATGCGCGACGACCACGGTGGATCAGGGCGCTGCAGGCACGCAGGATGCTGCGGCAACCGAGGAAAAAACCGAAGCAAAGGCGGAGGAACCGGCCGCGGCCGAGAGCGACGGCAATTCCACCGAGACGATGACCGGTACCGGCGAAGAAACGCTGCACGTGTTCCTCTACATGCAGGAGCATGAAAAGGAGATCTATCAGAAGCTGATCGATGAATTTGTGCAGGAGCACAATGATCAGATCAAGGAAGTGGTCTTTGAGGTCACGACACAGGACGAGTACAACCAGAAGATGACCGCCAATTTCGTTGCCGGCGACCTTCCGGATGTCTTCTATGTGGGACCCGCTTCTGTTCGTCAGTATGTGGACAACGGTTACATCCAGCCGCTTGACAAGTATGTCGATGATGCGACCATCAAGAGCATCTGGGGCACGACGCAGGAGATCTACCGCTATGACGGCAAGAACATCGGCTCCGGTTCCCTGTATGCGTTCCCGAAGGATCTTTCCTGCTTCGCTTTTGCCTACAATCAGGACATGTTCGACAAGGCGGGCATTCCTTATCCGGATCCGGAGAAGCCCTATACCTATGAAGAGTTTGCCGAGGTCTGCAAGAAGCTCACCCAGGATACCGACGGCGATGGCGAGATCGATCAGTGGGGCGTTGCCTGTGCCGATCAGTGGGGCATGACACCGATCCTTTATTCCAACGGCGTGAAGTTCTTAAATGATGACATGACCAAGGTCAATGTGACAAACAACCCGCAGCTCACCGAGGCGCTCACCTATTACACGGATCTGACGAAAAACGGTCTGACACCGACTGTTGATCAGGATACGGCACTCGGCGGCTATCAGAGATGGCTGGACGGCCAGATCGGTTTCTATGCCTGCGGTACCTGGGATGTGGCAGCTTTCATGGATCCCAATACCTTCCCCTACAAGTGGAATCTCTGCGGATGGCCGGTGGGACCGAGCGGTGACGGCAGATCTCACACCTGGATGGGTTCCGTCGGTTACACGGTCTCTGCGACCACGAAGTTCCCTGATCTTGCGGCACAGCTTGCGGCAAAGCTTTCCACGGATGCTGACGGACAGCGCGCGGTCTCCGGTATCTCCACCGGTGCCTCCATCCAGCTGCCCAACATCGTGGATCTTGCCTACGGCGAGTTCAAGGATGCGGTCCAGAGCGGCAAGGTTCCCTATGCTTCCAATGTGGATGTTATCTTCGGATATTTTGACAACAACGATCACTATGCGGCAGCCCTGCAGGAGACGGACTACACCTACAATTCCGAGTGGTTCACTCCTTTCTGGTCCGGCGTGTTCAATATCAAGAACGGAGACATCACCGTTGAGGATTTCCTGAAGCAGGTCGAGCCCGAGATGCAGTCGCTTCTTGACGAGGCGATCGAGCTGCAGAACTCGACGACCAACAACTGACAGTAAAGCGCTCCGGATATGCAGAGCCCCTCGATCCTGAGGGGCTCTGTTCCGGAGAAACCGGGAACATGCCGAATTGTTCCGGTCATTGTGCATTCCGTCGGTCACAGCGTGCCGGACAGGAACGAATAAGTGAAGAGAGGGCAGGATCATGGCAGGAAAACAGAGAAAGGTGCGAATGTCCGCGATGGCGAAACGGGAAGAGCGTTGGGCCTGGCTTTTTATCGCCGCACCTTTTGTCGGCTTTATGCTGTTCATGGCATATCCGATCGTGTTCGCGCTGATCGCGAGCACCAGCAAGTGGACCGGTCTCAATTCCCTATGGGGAAACATCGTGGGTCTGCAGAACTATGTGAAGATCCTGCACGATGCCAAATTTTGGAAAGCAATGGGGACAACGGTCATCTACATGATCGGCATACCCATCGGCATGATCCTGGGCGTGCTCATTGCGATGGGCTTAAATCGCGGGATCCCCGGGAAAAGGGTGCTCACCACCATGTACTATGTCCCGGTGGTTTCCTCGCTGGTGGCGGTCTCCATTCTCTGGGCATGGGTGTTTAACTACGATTACGGACTGTTCAACGGAATCTACAAGGCACTGACCGGTATGCACGGTCCCAACTGGCTGGGCGACGAGCACATGGTCAAAGTGTCCATGATCATCTTTATGGTGTGGAAGGGACTGGGCAGCTCCATCATCCTGTATCTTGCGGGTCTGCAGAACATTCCCCGCGATTATTATGAAGCGGCGATGATCGACGGCGCGAACAGCTGGGCGAAATTCCGGAATATCACTTTTCCGCTTTTGTCCCCTGTCACTTTCTACATTTTGATCACTTCGATGATCGGCGGTTTTCAGGTCTTTGTCGAGGTGCAGGTCATGACGAATGCGGGCGGCCCCAACTACAGCGCGGCAACGGTTGTCTACTATCTCTATGAGAAGGCGTTTACCAACGGACAGCTGGGCTACGGAAGCGCCGTCGCGGTGATCCTGGCCGTTATCATCTTCATCATCACTGCCATCAATTTCCTTGGGCAGGATAAATGGGTCAAAACGATCGATTAAGGGAGGCGTGCGATGGCAAAGATCAATAATAAAAAGGATTATCAGTCAAGCACCGTCCGCTCACCCAAAGAACGTGCGGCTGACATCATCATCTTCATCGTGCTGGCGCTGTTCGCGATCACAATGGTCTTTCCGCTTATCTACATGGTGGCGACCTCTTTTATGACCAAGAACCAGATCCTCTCCGGAAAGCTCACGATCTTCCCGGATCCGATCCTGATCGGCAAGTATTCCGAGGTCATGCGGAAGGGGCAGTTCATCACCGGCATCATCAACACGATCATCGTGGAGATCCCGGTGCTGCTGTTCGGCGGCTTCACGTCTTCTCTGGCGGCCTTCGCGTTTGCCAAAATGAACTTCCGCGGCAAGAACGCGCTGTTCCTTGCACTTCTCGCGACGATCATGATCCCGTTCGCGGTTGTCATGATCCCGCAGTATGTGCTGTTTACGAAACTCCATTGGACGAATTCCCTGCTTCCTCTGATCATTCCCGGCTGTTTCGGGAACGTGAGCATGATCTTCTTTCTCAGACAGAATCTCTACAGCATCCCGACGGAACTCATGGAAGCAGCCAGGATCGACGGATGCAACTATTTCGGGATCTATGCGCGGATCTTCCTGCCGCTCATGAAGGGCGCTCTGGGGACGCAGCTGATGTTGTGGTTCATGGGTATCTGGAATGATTATCTGGCACCGACGATCTTTTTGCGGAGCGAGAAAAACTGGACGCTGCAGGTGGTCATCCGGTCCTTTAATCACTACTATGCGATCCAGAGTGACTATGCACTGATCATGGCGGCCTCGGTCATCGCCATGCTGCCGACGCTGATCCTGTTCTTCCTGTTCCAGCGCGTGATCATCGAATCGATCGCGATCAGCGGCATCAAGTAACACGGTACGCGGACGAGGAGATGGCAGCCATGGAACCGAAGAACCGAAACGGAAGACTTACGGAATATAATACGCCATTCATCGAACAGCGGGCAGATCCCTATATCCTCAGAGCGGAGGACGGCAGCTACTATTTTGCGGCATCCGTCCCGGCCTATGACAGGATCGCGCTGCGGCATGCGGATGATCTGTTCGCGCTCGCGCGGGCGGATGAGAAGACGATCTGGACCAGACATGCGGAGGGTGACATGAGCCTGCATATCTGGGCTCCGGAGCTCCACCGGATCGAGGATCGCTGGTATATCTATTTTGCGGCATCCCGGAAAGACGATATCTGGCGGCTCCGACCCTATGTGCTCCGGTGCGCCGGCGATGATCCGATGCGGGACCCGTGGGAGGAGTGCGGCCAGCTGCAGTGCGCGGATGACGATATCTATTCCTTTCGGGCATTTTCCCTTGACGCAACAACCTTTACCGCGGGCGGACAGCGCTATCTGGTCTGGGCAGAAAAGGTGTCCGTCGGCATTCAGATCTCCAATCTCTACATCGCAAGAATGGAGACCCCGACAAAACTGGCGACGGCACAGGTCCTGCTCACCACGCCGGACTATGACTGGGAACGGGTGGATATCTGGGTGAATGAGGGGCCGGCGGTGATTAAGAGGAACGGACGGATCTTCATCACCTATTCCGCGAGCGCGACCGGAGAGGGTTATTGCATGGGGATGCTCTCTGCTTCCGGGGACGCGGACCTGCTGGATCCGCAGGTCTGGACAAAGGAGCGTCATCCGGTATTGTCCACCGACAGGGAAAAGGGTTTCTATGGCCCCGGTCATAACAGTTTCACCCGGCTTCCCGACGGGCGGGATGTCTGTGTGTTCCACGCGCGCACCTATGCCGAGATCGAGGGAGACCCGCTCTACGATCCCAACCGGCACACGATGCTCATGGAGGTCAGGTGGGATGCGGAAGGAAAGCCGGTATTTTCCTATGAAAATATGCTGCATGCTTAAGCGGTGGATTGACTCTGCGGGCGGACGCAATGCGTGCCGCCTGCTTTCGTTATGCGCGGTTCTGTCGCTTCTGACGCTCGGCGCGTGCGGAGGAGAAAACGCGCCCGACGAAGCCGGGAGCGCGACGGGAGGAGAGGAGATGGCGGCACAGACACAGACGACAGCGGAAGGCTTTGATCGGGAGACGCACCGTCTGGAACCGAAAAAAGTGACGGTTCATGATCCGACGATCTTTACCGACAGTGACGGAAAATACTATCTCATCGGAACCCATCTGACCAGCGCGAGGTCCGATGATCTCTTTGACTGGGAGCAGACGGATCAGACCTTCCGCGAAGCCATCGACAGCGAGACGATGAAGCAGATCCGCGCCTGGAACGATGATTTTAAGGCGGGCAGTCCGGTCGGCTATCTGTGGGCACCGGACATGATCTACAACACGTCGATGGAAAAGTACTGTATCTATCTCTCGGCCAACGGGGATCACTGGCAGTCCAATATCGTGCTGCTGACCGGAGATTCGCCGGAGGGTCCCTTTTCCTATGCGGGATCGGTCGTCTATGGAGGCTTCACGGAGGAAAACTGGAGAAACACGGATGTTGCGGAGATGCTGAAGCTCGACCGGACACAGGATGAACTGCCGAAGCGCTATATTCTGAACGGCGTGGCGAATGATCACTGGGGCGACAAATTTCCGAACTGCATCGATCCCTGCGTCTTCTATGACGCGGAAGGAAAACTGTG
>JAILOV010000020.1 GCA_024690605.1 Lachnospiraceae bacterium
TTAACGGAAACCTCGGCACCGATCCCTGCGGGATCTCCTGCTGTAACGGCTATGATCTTTTTCCCGTCTATCTCCGTCACCATCCCCGCTCCAGTATCATCTCCTTGATCTCTGTGGTGGATATCCCCTTTGTGTACGGAACGTATACCACGTCGACACCGATCTCGGCCAGTTCTTTTTCAAACCGGTTCCAGCGTTCGGTTCCTTTCCAGTCATCGCCGATAAAGATGACATCGAAGTGATACAGTTCCCAGAGCTTTTTCTTGTCCCGGAAACGGTTGATCACCGCCCGATCAACACCTTTGACCGATTCGACGATCCGCCTTCTGTCATTTTCATTGATGATCGGCCGGTGGTGTTTGTATTCCTCCACCACGTCATCCCCGTGGACACCGACGATCAGATGCTCACATCGGGCTTTGGCGGCTTCGATCATGTTCAGATGGCCGACATGGAACAGGTCATAGACACCGTCCGTATAGCCGGTCTGATACTTTTTATCCATTGCTCTCCACACCGGTCAGAACCAGTTTTGATATCGGATGCACTTTTCGTTTCTCTTCCGGTGGTAATTTCATATAGTTTCCGTACTTTACGGTCAGATACCCGTCATAATCCGCGGCTCCCGGGATTTCCAGATTCCCGAAGCGGTATTTCTTGAGATCGGTATACCATTCCTTCTTGTAGCCGTAACAACCCTTTGGGGTGGGAAACGTCAGGATCCTCACAAGTTCCGTTCTCTTCCCATAAGATTCTTTGATAAATGCCGCATAGCTTTTCTTGATGACGCGCTCCGGGATCAGGTTCATGATCCGGTAGACCTGTTTAAAAATGGTTCCCTTTTCGACCCGTTCTCCCACGGCAGACCAGAGGAATTTCCTGTAGAGAAAGCACCGAAAAAAATGGAACCGTCGTGACAGCCATCCGTCCGGTACCGAGTCAAAGGGCATCAGATCGATGAAAACACCCTGTTCATAGGGCATGAACTCCTGCCCCAGACGGACAAAAGCGGTTCCTTTTCTTCGAAGTTTGCCGTAACCCCAGCGATAACCGGGTGTATCACGGAAATCCTGAAAATAGAACCGTTCCTGATCCAACTCCGTTTTGCACGCCTCACGGAAGCGCTCATACTGGCTTCTGAGGAACCCGATGTCCGCATCATCATCCCACGGGATGTGGTCCTGATGACGGATCGCTCCGAGCATGGTGCCGCCGACCATGTTGTAATGGATGCCCTTCTTTTTGCAGATGCGATCCACCTCGGCGATCAGTTCTTTCTCTATCCTCTGTATTTCCTTCAGTTCTTCCTGTGAGATCTCTCTGCCTTCGCGTTCCACTGGTCAGTCCACATAGCTTCGCCATTCCGCCGAAGCCCTGCTTCCGCGGATCACGTTCTTCCCCTTGTCCGCACCGTCGCATTCACAGCTGAGCTGACCTAATGCGCGCGGTGTTTCTTATATATCACTAAAATCCGGTTTCCCTGAGGAAATGCGGCGTGCCGCTTCGCTCCCGCCTACGTCTGCCTGCGCAGTTCAACGGGTCCCGGCGTACCCGGTGCGCGGATCTCTCCGTCTCCTAACGCCGCCCGGAGCAGATGCTCCTTTTTGTATCATCGAGGTCTTCTCCCGGTCCCTGCGGTAAAACAGCATCCGGAGACGCTGTTCATCCCGAAGAAGTTGCCTGTTCTGAACCATGATTCTGACGCGTTTCCTCCGCTTCGGAGGTATCGCTTTGTCCGTCGCCGCGTTGATAAGCGTTCTTCGCCGCGTTCTGTCTCTCCGGCAGCGTTAACCCGCAGGAAGTGCAGGTAAACACGCCGTCTTTCCGCTCTCCCGGCTGACCGCACCGGCTGCAGGTCATTCCGATCGCGCGACCGGGCACAAGTGTTGCTTCAACCGACTGCTCCCTGCATTTCTGCAGCAGGCGTTCCATGAGATAACCCCTTTGCCACACGGAGACACCCCAGTTCTTCTCTCTGCTTTTGCTTTCCGGTTTCATCCCCTGAAGCTTCGGCAGGCAGATCTTAGCGGGTTTCTCCTCCGCGAGCAGGCGGTTCAGTTCCCGGTTGATATAACTGTGAAGCGCCTCCTCAAAGCGATGTTTCTTTGCCCTGTATTTCTTTCTGCCCGGGTTGTCCACCCGGTTCTTCGCATAGATCCGGTTGGCCTCGCGAAGCCACGCCGCGTATTCACCCTGATATCGGTCGATCTCCGCACCGTACACATGCCCCTCATGGGTGGTGATCATCACATGCAGGCCGATCGCAAGTCCCACGGTCCGCTTCCAGTCCGCATGAACATGCTGCCGAACCTTCACCGGCACCAGGATCGTGAGGGTGTTGTCTTCCGGATGAAGTCTGACCCGCAGCTGTCTGTCATAGACATTGGTGTCCGTGAGCGGCACGCGGATGCGCTTCCGCTTTTCTTTGGAGGCAAATTCGATCGCACCGTCCAGATAGCGATAACCCCGACTGTCCACGGCAAAGGTGTCCGCCTGATCGGCATGAAGCCGCCGGCACTGCTTCCGCACCTGCCTCCGGAGCCAGTTCTCAAGGCTTTTCCTGTTTACAGGTGCAGCGAGTTCCTGCTGTTGCAGGCGGTAACTCTCACGGAGGTCCGCCGGTTCCCCCGTCAGGAGTTCGATAAAAAGCAGATCCACACGCAACAGGAAATTCAGATAGTGCCGATCCGCTTCCGTGAAGCCCTCTCTCCGGAAGGTGCTCTCCCGCACGTGTCCCCGGATCCGATTCCAGTATCCGCGCAGATCGCTCAATGCCTCGAGGATCGCAAGCTGAAAATAGACTGAGGGAATCCCCCATCTCTCCCGCAACCCGGACGCCGTCATTTCCTGCAACACGGCATAGCCGGGATCAAGTTTCCCGATGGAACGGATCCCGCCGTAGCGGTCATAAACACTGTTCTTGACCCGACAGAAATCTGACGCGATCTCCCGAAGACGCGCCATATCCACATCCGCAAGATGTCCGGCGCTGTGCTGTTGCACTGTGCGCATGACTGTTTCTGCGGCCTGTCCCCGTCTTTTCATGATGTTACAAAAAATTTCATCTTTCAGCCTTTATTGTGCATTTTATCACATTGTGAATATATTCACAATGGCGCATTTCACAATAACAGCTAAAATTTACCTATGATCAGTTATCGTCCGCTTTGGGAATCCATGGAAAAGAAGGGGATTTCACAGTATCATCTGCTGAAATCCGGCATTGACAACCGCACTCTGAACAGTCTGAAAAAGAACAGGAACATCACGCTGATCACAATGGAAAGGCTCTGCGGCATCATCGGCTGCACGCCCAACGAAGTGGTGGAATTCATCTCCCCGGAAGAATAGACAGGAACCGCCGGATCCGGCGGTTTTTCATTTCAGAAATGCTCCCACTTGTCGTGGGTATATCGCATCCGGGATTCGAAATCGTATTTTTTGTCCATGAGGGTCTGCCAGAGGCCGGCCAGCGTCCAGGTGCGCCGCCGCCAGGCGAGCACGCACAGGACCGTGAGGATGAGGATCCCCGCGGTCATAAAGACAGTCTGCACGAGCCAGAGAACGGAGAAGATGTTGGTGTAGCCGCGGGCG
>JAILOV010000037.1 GCA_024690605.1 Lachnospiraceae bacterium
GTTCATCGGCGTGTTCCGCGCGGAGCAGACCGACGGCATTCCGTTCGTCTATCTCGGACGCAGCGATGACGGCATCCACTGGAACTTTGATCCGAAGCCGATCCCGTTCGTGAATGAGAAGGGCGAGCCGTTCATGCCGCGCTACGCCTATGATCCGCGCCTGGTCAAGGTGGAGGACACCTACTATATTATCTGGTGTCAGGATTTCTACGGTGCGTCCATCGGCGTGGCAAAGACCACCGATTTCAAGACCTTTACCCGCACGGAGAATCCGTTCATTCCGTTCAACCGTAACGCGGTGCTGTTCCCCCGGAAGATCGGCGGAAACTTCGTGATGCTCTCCCGTCCGTCGGATTCGGGACACACGCCTTTCGGCGATATCTTCCTTTCGGAGAGCCCCGATTTTGTCTACTGGGGAAAGCATCGCCATGTCATGTCCCGCGGCAGTGAGTGGTGGGAATCTTTAAAGATCGGCGGCGGCGCGGCTCCCATCGAGACGAGCGAGGGATGGCTTCTGTTCTACCACGGTGTTTCCGGCACCTGCAACGGCTATGTCTACTCCATCGGCGGTGCGATCCTCGATATCGATGAACCTTCGCGCGTGAAATACCGGTGCAGCACCTTCCTCATCACTCCGGAGGAGTGGTACGAGGAGCGCGGCTTTGTGCCCAATGTCTGCTTCCCGTGTGCGACGATCCACGATCCGGAGACCGGGAAGATCGCGCTCTATTACGGCACGGCGGACAGTTATGTGGCGATGGCGTTCACGACGCTCGATGAGATCGTCGACTACATCAAGGAGCACAGCGTGCTGACGGAGACGGATACGGAACTCGGGATCAGATGATCGACGCGATACGCTCTGAGGGAGACCGGTATGAAGAGATTGTTCGTTACGGAAATTCCTGAGCTCGTGCGCATGGGACGGACAGCGGAGTCGGAAGACGGGACTTCGCTGTCCGTTTTCTGGACGGCGAGCGGGATCGAACTGCGCCTCGGCGCTTCGGATCTGTTTGTGGAACTCGAGTCGATCTACGGTTCACTGGAGCTGTGGATCGATGTGATGATCGACGGGGAGCTCTCCCAGAAGATCCAGCTGCCGCACGGCAGATCGAGGATCCCGGTCTTTCAGGGGCTGGATCCCTCGCGCGTGCGCACCGTGCGGATCCTGCGTGACACGCAGGCGATGGCCCAGGACGGCGACGCTTCCGTTCTCCTGTTCCATGCGATCGAGACCGATGATCACGCGATGTTTGAGAGGATCCCGGAACCGGCGCTGCGGCTGGAGGTGATCGGCGACAGCATCACCAGCGGCGAGGGCGCCGGTCTGGAGAGACAGGTCGAATGGGCGCCGGTGGTCTTTTCGGCGGTGAACAGCTATGGCTATCTTGCGGCAGAACTTCTGAACGCGCAGGTGAACATCTTGAGTTCCAGCGGCTGGGGGCTCTACGCCTCCTGGGATGCCAACACCGAATGCGCGCTGCCGCCCTATTATCACGAGGTCTGCGGACTCGCGAAAGGGGCCGGCAACGAAGCGGCCGGCGCGAAGCGCCCGTGGGATTTTGCCGCCTGGCGGCCCGATGTCATCGTGATCAATCTCGGAACCAATGACAGCGGCGCGATCAATAATCAGAACCGTTGGACCAGGGAAGAATATCATCCGTTATTTAATAACGCGGCCGTTTCTTTCCTGCGGGATCTCCGTGCGCAGAATCCGGAGGCCAGACTTCTGTGGGCCTATGGCATGCTGGGAAATGACATGGCGGAATGGATCCGTGAAGCGATCGCGGATTACATGCGGGAGACGGGGGATGAGCGCGTGTCCTTCTTTGCTTTCACGGACTGTGACGCGGCGCACCTGGGTGTCCGCAGCCACCCGAACCGCCGGGCGCACAAAGAAGCGGCGGAGGCACTGGCGGAAGAGATCCGCAGGCTGATGCGATAATGTGTGATAAGGAGGCGTCGGAACATGGAACAGAGCAGGCTTGGTGAAGAACGGCTTCATCGCTTCCTTGCCCGTGCGGCGGCCGGAGAGGAACTGACGGTGGGCTTTTTCGGCGGATCGATCACGCAGGGCTGCCTGGCGTCGAGAGACGAGCTCTGCTACGCGCGCCGCTTTTTCGACCTGCTTTCCGCGCGTTTTCCGGAGGCGCGTCTGCACTATGTCAACGGCAGCATCGGCGGAACGGGCTCCCATTTCGGCGCGATGCGGCTGTGGAACGATCTGCTGATGTACCGCCCGGATCTGGTCATCGTTGATTTTTCCGTCAATGACGCGGAGGCGGTGCTGCCGCTTTATGAAGACAATGACGGAAAAGCGCGGGGCGGCACAGACTGGCACAGGGGCGCGGAGGATGCGCCGGCGGCGTCCGGTTCCGACGGGGCAATGAAGATCTATCCGGAAACCTTTGAGGCCGTGCTCCGCGGGATCCTGCGCGCCGGAACCTCACCGGCCGTGATCGTTCTCAACAATGTCTTTTACGACACGGGCGTCTCGACCGAGGAGGAACACAATGCCGTCGCGTCCCATTACGGCGTGCCGCATGTGAGTGTCCGTGACACGATCCTGCCCCGTATCAAAAATGGCGAATTCACGCGGGAGGATCTGAGCGCCGACGGGCTGCATCCCAATGACCGCGGACATGAACTGATCGCGGAAGAACTCATGAAGCTTGTGGGATCGATCGCGGAGCAGGCGGAAAACGATCCGGAAGACGAGGCGACCGGGGATCTCCTGCGACTGGACGGCGCATCCGCGGCGGATCTGCACGGGGAACTGCCTGCCCCCCTTACGGATAACACCTATGAAGGGATCGGATATTTCACGATCGCGAACTGCGTGCCGGAGCTGGAGGGTTTCCGCGCCGACAGTGAGGAGAAAAAAGGTCATCTGGACTGCTTCCGGAACGGCTGGATCGGCTGCCGGGAGGGGGACCGTCTGCGGATCACGTTAAGCGGCGCGGATCTCGCCGTTGTCTACCGCAAAACGATCCGCCGGCCGTCTCCGGTTGCCGAGCTCGTGCTGGACGGGGACCTGGCGCATCCGGTGACGCTGGACGGCAATTTCGATCAGGACTGGGGCGACTGTCTGTTCCTGCAGCCGATCCTGCACCACGGCAGGGACGGGAAACACAGCATTGAGATCACGATCGTGCGGGCGACGCCGCAGGATCGGGCACCGTTCTATCTGCTTGCTTTTGGCGCTTCCTCCGCCGGTTAAGGGGGCTGTTACTTCCGTCGGATTCATGCTATCATAGGAGCATGGAAAGGAGCAGAACATGAATGAGATCCTGACCTGTTATGGTCTCACCAAGCGTTACAGCAACGGCTTTCCGGCGATCGACAACATCACCCTCAACCTGAACGCCGGCAGGATCATCGGCCTTCTCGGACCCAACGGCAGCGGCAAGACGACGCTCATCAAGATGATCTGCGGGCTTCTGACGCCGACGGCCGGGTCTCTCTATGTCGCGGGTCTTCCCGTGGGGCCGCAGACCAAGGCGATCATCTCTTATCTCCCGGATCAGACCTATCTGAACGACTGGATGACGGTGCATCAGATCATCGATTATTTCGCGGATTTCTACGCGGATTTCGATGTCATGCGCGCCTATGAGATGCTGACGGGGTTGCAGATCGATCCCAACAACCGGCTGAAGACGATGAGCAAGGGGACCAGGGAAAAGGTGCAGCTGATCCTCGTCATGAGCCGCCGGGCGCGGTTCTATGTCCTCGATGAGCCTATCGCGGGCGTTGATCCCGCGGCCAGGGATTACATTCTTTCCACGATCGTCTCCAACGTGGATCCGGGGGCAACGGTGCTGATCTCGACGCATCTGATCAGCGATATCGAGCACGTGTTGCATGAGGCGGTCTTTTTGCAGCAGGGACGCGTCGCGCTCTATGACGCGGTGGAAAATATCAGGAAACGCGAGGGCAAGAGCGTGGATGAGCTGTTCCGGGAGGTGTATCGATGCTTGGGAAACTGATCAGACACGAATTCAAAGCCACCTGGAAGATCCTCCTGCTCTTAAACGCTGTGACGCTCGGAGCCGGTGTGGCGTGCTTTTTTGTCATGAATACCCTGCACGGCTACATGGAAAACGGTGATGAGTTGATCAGCAACAATGTGCTGCGCATGCTCGTGACGAGCAGCTATGTCACCTGGTTCATTCTCTATTTCCTGTCGATCTTTGCCGTCAATCTGGGCACCGTGCTGTTTCTGATGATCCGTTACTACCGCAGTCTCTACTCAAAGGAGGGGTATCTCACCTTCACCCTTCCGGTGGGGACACAGGAGATCCTGCACGCCAAGCTGATCACGGGCTATGTCTGGAGCATCGGCGGGGGGCTGATCACCATGCTCTCCATCCTGCTCATGCTGCTGGGGCTGCTGTTCAGCTTTACGCCCTTCGAACAGCAGGAGATCCTGCAGGAGGTCGGGGATTTTGCGAACCTGATCCTCAATCCCGCGACCCTTCTGCTGTTTGTTCTGTTCGGACTGGTGATGCCGCTTTACGGGCTGATCTCGATCTATTTCTGCATCACGGTGGGGCAGCTGTGGCAGAAGCACAAGATCGCCGGGGCGATCCTGTGCTATATCGCGCTGAATTTCGTCAACCGTGTCATCATGTCCTTCCTGACGATCGGACGGATGATGCTCCTGCCGTTTGCGTTCAGCGATGACCTGTCGGATTTCAGATTCTCGAGTTATTACAACGGCACGCTGATCACCACACTGCTCTTTTCCGTGATCAGCTGCGCGGTCTTCTATTTCGTGATCCGCTATATCAACGCGAACAAAGTCAATCTCGACTAGAAAGGAAAATCGATGGAGCATCGGAGCCTTACGGAGCTGCTGGCCGGTCTGCCCGACGGGGAAGCGTCGGTCGTGACGCTGGAGCCGCGCGTTTATGAGGAAAAGGTGTTTGCCGAGAAACGCGATCTGACCCTGCAGGGCGCCGGTGCGGACAGGACGGTCATCCTTTGGCATGACGGTGCGCTCACGATGCTGGACGACGGCTTCAAGCGGGGGACCTTCCGGTCCTACACCGCGTTTTTCGGCGGAGAGCGGCTGGTGCTCAGGAATCTGACGATCCGCAACGACGCGGGTGACGGGCGCGGGGTCGGACAGTCGGTTGCCGCCTATCTGGACAGCAGCTACGTTGTTGCCGAGAACTGCGTGTTCGATTCTTATCAGGACACGCTCTTTCTGTCTCCGCTTCCCGATGAGGAGCGGGAGCCGCGCGGCTTTATGGGCCCCCGTGAATTTGATCCGCGAAAGCTCACGAGACAGTATTTTAAAAAGTGCACGATCATCGGTGATGTGGATTTCATCTTCGGCGGCGCGGATGCCGTGTTTGAGGATTGCGACATCATCTGCCGCGACAGGGAGCATCATCCCGGATTTGCGGAAGAGGCGGGTCAGCCGGAATTCATCAACGGCTATCTCACGGCACCCTGCGGCAAACGGAACGGTCTGGGACTGGTCTTCATCGGCTGCCGCATCCGGGCGGAGGAGGGCACCACGCCGGGTACGGTCTATCTCGGCCGCCCGTGGCGGCCGGAGGGAAAGGCGGCGTTCATAAACTGCGTCTGCGACGACAGCATCGCCGCGCGCCGGTTTTCCGGCTGGGGAGCGGTGGACAAGGACGAGCCGGATGCGATGCTCGCGGAATACCGGACGGTAAACGCCGACGGCGATCCGGTCGATATGAACGGGAAGAATCCGTGGGTGAAGGTGCTTTCCGATGCGGAAGCGGCGGAGATCGTCCGGCAGGCGGACATTTTAAAGAAAGAGGTTCTCGGTTAGGCGACGGAACAGCGACGGGCTTTATTCCGCCATCAGCAGCTCCGTATAGGCAAGGATCAGCGGGCCCACACCTTTGGCGTCATTCTCGACGACCGGCTCGCTGAAATAGTAGTCAAGGGAGCCGTCGCGGTGCTGCCAGCCGCCGAGACCGGCCACCAGGCAGATGCCGCCCAGACGCGGCGAACCGTCTTCGTTTTTCGAAAGATATCTCTCCGTGATCCCGTAGAATGCTTTTTCCGCGATCTCCTTGTAGCGCGCGGGCAGGTAGCCCAGACGGACACCCCGCAGGAGACCGGCGGCGATCAGTGCCGTGCCCGAGGTCTCCAGGTAATTGCGCTCGTCGTCCGCGCGGTTGACGATCTGATAGAACATGCCGCTCTCGTGCTGATAGGGCAGCAGGGCGTCGGCGAGATTGTTCAGCATGCTGGTGAGATAGCGGCGCTCAAAGTACATCGACTCATCCATAGCGGCAGCGGTGTCCGCGAGTGCGAGGGTGAACCATCCGATCGCGCGGAGCCAGAAGTTGGGACTGTGCCCAGTTTCCTTGTCGGCCCAGTACATCTCGCGGCTCTCGTCATAGCCGTGATAGTAGAGACCCGTCGTTTCGTCCCGCATGAGTTTTTCAACATTCTGGAACTGCCGGAAACTGTCAAGGCAGCCCTGCATCTTGCGGAAGCGCGTCTCATATTCCATGTAGAACGGCTGTGCCATGTAGAGGCCGTCGAGCCACACCTGATTCGGGTAGATATCTTTATGCCAGAAATTGCCGGCCTTTGTGCGCGGCATGGTGTCCAGCTGGGAACGCACCAGATCCATTGCTTTGCGGTATTTTTCCTTGCCGGTCAGGTCGTAGAGCCGGAACAGATTCTTGGCGGGATTGATGTTGTCGAGATTGTATTCCTCCACCCTATAGGTTTTGATGGAGCCGTCCTCCTGCACATAATAGCCGACAAAGCTGTCGGCAAAATCCAGATATTTCTGATCTTTGGTGAATGTGTAGAGAGACAGAACAGCATTGATCATGCAGCCGTCAATGTAATTCCAGAAATTGGCTTCTCCCTGCCGCACTCTTTCGATGTTCCACATTGGATGCTCGGCATCGGAGTTGTCCAGGAGATAGTCGATATATTCGCGCAGGAGCGCGTCGGTTTCCTGTCGGTTCATCTGCGGTGTCTCCCGTAAGAATCGGCATAAGTTTTTGACATACACTTCATTCTATCATGATTCTGTGGTAAAATGTTAGTGGTTTACAATAAATAACAATTGTTATTGAAAAGAGGCTTACATCAATGGGGTTGTTTGACCGGTTTCGCACGGAGAATAAAAAGGAAGCTGCCAAGGAGGCGCAGACCAGGCGTGAGGAGGACGAGCGCCGGCAGATCGCCGAGAAGCAGCGCAAAGAACATGAGAAGCAGTCGTGGCCGAAGATCCGGCCGCTTTCTCCGGTGCGGGTCCGGGACGGACAGGGCAATGAACGGATGCCGGCTGTCCTGGAGGATCCGCTGACCGAAGAACGCAAGGACGAGATCGGTCCGATGGTCTTTGAACCGAAGATGAGCAGCGACGCGATCCGCTTTCTGCCCATACAGGAGCTGATCTTCCTGCTGACAACGATGGAGACCTTTCAAAAGGAGGCACCGCTTCAGGATTTTGAGGGGAACCGCCGCATTGTCTACAACGAGATCCTCACACGGCTTCGTGACGCGAAGCGCATCTGGGTGCTGATCGACCTGACGACCGGCTATCCTTTTCTGGATCACGGTTTTGCGCTGGTCTATTCGGATGAGCGCTATGCGCATGCGGCAGCAGGTATTCTCGCTTCGCAGTTTCGGCGGGTCAATGTGCAGGTCTGCGGCGAGGAGAATTCGCCTTCGGTGGCAGGATTCTTTGAACTGCTCTACTACATGGGCGCGGAGCGGCTGCTGCTGGACAACGGTCTTTACGGTGCCAGGATCGACCGCGCGCAGATCATGGCGCCGCCCAATGTGACGGGCGGTTCGCAGCCGCCGATGAATCCGACGCTCAATTTTGCGCTTTGCGAGTTTCTCTCGGAGATCCGCTGGCCGGTGAAATATGACAAGCGGGACATGATCCTGCAGGAGCGCGAGGCGAGGATGTGGGCGCTGATCCGCTCCTCGCAGTTCATCGTGCCGATGCGGCAGGAAGGGCCGGCGGAGCTTGTCGGCGACAAGCTGCGTCTGGGCAGAGAGACGAAACTGCGTTTTCCGATGATGACGGGACCGGACGGCAAGACCTATCTGCCGGTTTTTACGGACGGACCGGAGTTTGCGAGGAAATTTGCGCATGAGGGATGGAACGGCGCTTCCTTCCAGTGGAAAGATGTGCTCTCACTCATCAGGGAGCGGGACGGCCTGATCGTTAATCCGCTGTCACACAAGGCGGTGCTGACCAAGGAGAGGATCGCCCAGATGGAGACGGCGGCGGCTCTGCAGAGCGGCGGTCTTCAGGGCTAGTCCTTCAGATCTTCCAGCCGCCGTCGAGGGAGATGATCTGCCCGGTGAGATAGACCGGAGCGCGCAGGATGAGCAGCGCGAGATCAGCTGTCTCTTCGGCGGTCCCGAACCGGCCGGCGGGAATCTCTTCTCTCAGGGCCTGCAGATCTTCTTCGGAGAGAGCGGAGCGGTTCATCGCGGTGTCAATGACACCGCAGGCGATGGCATTAACGGGGATCCCGTTCGGGGCGAGTTCCCGGGCGAGCGATCTGGTGAGTGCGTCGAGTCCGCCTTTAGCCGCGCTGTAAGCACTTTCCATTGCCGCACCGCGGCTTCCCCACACGGAGGAGATGTTCAGGATGCGCGCCTGACTGCTCTGCAGGAGCAGAGGGATCGTGTGCTTGAGGATCTGAAAGGCACCGGAGAGATCCGTGCCGATCACGCGGTCCCAGTCGTCATCCCCGGTCTCCTGCAGAAGCGAGAAATGTGCGACGCCGGCGCAGTTGATGACAATGTCGAGCGACGGAATGTGCCGGACAGTCTCCCGCACACCGGCCGGATCAGCGACATCAAAGACGAGCGGCGTACACGGTACGGCATACCGCGCGGACAGGTCTGCGGCGAGAGAACGCAGTTCGCTGTCGCTGTTCTTGCAGGTGATATAGAGGCGCATTCCTTCCGATGCGAGTTTTTCCGCGATCGCGCGCCCGATCCCGCGGGACGCGCCGGTAACAAGCGCGGTCTGTGTTTCTGACATGGCTGCCGCCTTTCCGGTTCGGATTTACATACCTATCATAGTATGATGTTAAGGGCAAAAGTCAACAGGAATATTCTGCGGCAGATACGGGATGCCGCAAATGAGAGGCAGGTGAGAACATGATCTATGATTCCGTGATCATCGGCTCCGGTCCGGCGGGGCTTTCGGCAGCGGTCTATGCCATGCGGGCGGGGCTTTCCGTCGCCGTGGTGGAAAAGAATGCCGTGAGCGGCGGACAGGTGATCAATACCTATGAAGTCGACAATTATCTCGGTATGCCCGGGATCGGCGGCTTTGACATGGGGATGAAGTTCCGGGAGCATGCGGACAAACTGGGGACGACGTTTCTGGACGGCGAGGTGACGAAGATCACACGCGACAGGGAGGGCTCCGGCACAGAGGCACCGCTGTTTACCCTGCAGATCGAGGGCGGCGAGCCGGTTTCCGCAAAGACGGTGATCATTGCGACCGGCGCGTCACACGCGAAGCTCGGTGTTCCCGGCGAGGAGGAGTTCTCGGGGAAGGGCGTCTCCTACTGCGCGACCTGCGACGGCAATTTTTTCCGCGGGCGGGAAGCGGTCGTGGTCGGCGGCGGCGATGTCGCGGTCGAGGACGCGATCTATCTTTCGCGCATCTGCAGCAAAGTCACGCTGATCCACAGGCGCGACGCCCTTCGTGCCGCCCGGGTGCTGCAGGATGAACTTCTCGGTATCGGTAATATCGAGGTTCTCTGGGACAGCGTGGTGCGCGGGATCAGCGGAGACGCGTCAGTGACCGGTGTCGATGTGGAAAATGTCAGGACCGGCGCGGCTTCGAAGCTTTCTACCAGCGCGGTCTTCGTTGCTGTCGGCATCCATCCCGATACGGAGATCGCGGCAGAGCTTGTCAATGTTGACGGGAACGGCTATATTACCGCCGGAGAAGACTGCGCGACAAATGTTCCCGGGCTCTTTGCCGCCGGAGATGCAAGAAAAAAGCGGCTTCGCCAGATTGTTACGGCCGTCGCCGACGGTGCAAACGCCGCAACGGCGGTTCAGGACTTTTTGAGCGGAAAACAATAGATAATTTTCTTAAATTTTGTTAATAATTTTTCAAAAATCCTCGGAAGCGGCGAAAAATCAACGTTTTTTGCCGCTTCCTCGACGCTTGACAAATCGGCGGAACGGGCGTATAGTGTTTCTTGTCGCGCAACAAATTGTAACAAACTCGTAACAAATTAACGGAGCCCATGAAGAAAAGTTACACGCACATCATCCATAAGGCAGTTTCCTGCACGATCGCTGCGGCGTTGTTCTTAAACAACGGCACGGCGGTTTTTGCTGCGTCCGACAAAGTCACGTCGGTGCTGCCCGCGGCGGGTGCGAGCTTTGCTCTTTCCAGTGATCAGGTTTCCCTGTCCACGCTGCAGAGGACAGAGGGCATGAATGAGGCGGCGATGGCACAGTACGCGACGACGCTGCCGGCAGGAACGGAATTAAAGGACATCACGGACGCGCCGGTGCCCAAGGCATCGAGTGTCGGTGACGCGATCCTCAAGGATATCCAGACAGCAACGGGTGCAAAGACGCTCTCTGACGTGGTCGTGGAGCAGGAAGCACAGGCTGACAGCGCAACAACTTCCAAAGAAGAGGATGAAGCGCTCTTCCGCACGCTGGTCATCGCGGATGTTCGTTCCAACAGTTATGTCAATGTCCGCAGCGGCCCCGGTGAAGACAAAGAGATCATCGGCAAGCTCTATGACAATTCTGTCGGCACCTATATCGACGAGGAGGACGGATGGTACAAGATCCAGTCCGGTTCCGTCACCGGCTTTGTCAAGGGTGAGTTCTGTGTGACCGGTGAGGCGGCAGTCGAGATGGCGCGTGAGGTCGGCACCCGCATCGCCACCGTGACCACGACGACCCTCAAGGTCCGCAAGGATCCCGATCTGGATGCCGAGGTTCTGGGTCTCGTTCCGATCGATGAACAGCTGGTGGTCAGTGAAGAGCTTGACGGATGGGTCAAGGTCGATATCGAAGAAGGTGAAGGCTATGTTTCCGCGGAATATGTCCGTCTTTCCACGGAGTTCGTAAAGGCAGAGTCCAAAGAGGAAGAGGAAGCGCGTCTGGCCAAGGAGCGCGCGGCGAGAGCGGCGGCCAATGCGGCTGCGAAGAAGGGCACCAAGTCCACATCCAACGGCAAGATCAAGAGCGCGATCTCCTACACCACGGAGTCCAGCTCGATCGGACAGGCGGTCGCGAGCTTCGCACAGCAGTTTGTCGGCAATCCTTATGTGTACGGCGGGACGAGCCTCACAAACGGTGCTGACTGCTCCGGCTTCGTCATGAGCGTCTACTCCAACTTCGGTGTGAGCCTGCCTCATTCGTCGGCGGCTGACCGTGTACAGGGTGCGGCGGTTGACGGTCTGGCCAACGCACAGCCCGGCGATCTGGTCTGCTACTCCGGTCACGTGGCTATCTACATCGGCGGCGGCAAGATCGTGCACGCGTCGACCTCGAAGACGGGTATCATCGTTTCGGATGCCAACTACAGAAAGCCGCTGGCGGTGCGCCGGATCTTCTAAAACAAATGTAAAATTAGTGTTAACAAAGCCCTGCGGTGTTTGCCGCAGGGTTTTGAATATGGTAAAATTTCCTTATCGCAGGGATGCACGCCGCGATGGCGGCAGCAACCGGACGAAGAAAGAGAGGCGACCATGCAATTCATCATTACGGGCAGGAACATCGATATCACGCCGGGGCTCCGCGGTGCCGTCGAGGACAAGATCGGCAGACTGGAGAAGTATTTTGCTCCGGATACGGTAGTCAATGTCACGCTTTCCGTCGACAAGGACCGTCACAAGATCGAGGTCACGATCCCGGTGAAGGGAAGCATCATCCGTTCCGAGCAGGTCTCCAATGACATGTATGTGTCGATCGATCTGGCGCAGGAGATCATCGAGAGACAGCTCAAAAAATATAAATCCAAGCTGATCGACAAGCACCAGCAGGCAGCGACCAGCTTCAAAAAGGAATACCTTGATAACGACTACTACGATGAGGAAGAGATCCGGATCGAGCGTGTGAAGAAATTCGACATCAAGCCGATGTATCCCGAGGATGCTGCGGTGCAGATGGAGCTGCTCGGCCACGGTTTCTACATCTTCGTGAACGCCGACACGGATCAGACCAATGTCATCTACAAAAGAAAGGGCGGCTCTTACGGCCTGATCGAGCCGGAGACATGATTCCGGGAATGAGAGTCAAACGATAGGAAGAAGTCTCAATTTGCCGCGGGAAACTGATCTTCCCGCGGCATTTTTCTGCCCAGCATCCAGGCAGCGAATCCTATGGACGGGAAGAAGGCGAGCACATAGGCAAGAGGCTGTGCCTCCTGAATGCCATAAAGACCGCGGACGGCGGCCAGAATGAGGATCAGCGGAATGAAGAAGACGCCGCTGCGGAGTGCCGAAAGGAGTGAGGCACCGACCTTCTGCCCGGTGCTCTGCAACAGCATCTCCGTGAGCATGGTCGGCGGAAGAAACAGCAGAGAGGCGCACTGCAGGCGCAGGGCCCGGGTGCCGATCTCGATCACGCGGGGATCATCGCGGAAGATCCCGATCACATTGCCGGAAAAGATCACCACCAAAAGAAGCACAACGGACATCAGCGACTCGGAGAGGATCAGCGTGAAGCGAAACGCGCTGCGGACGCGGGAATATTTCCCGGCACCGTAGTTGAAGCCGCTGACCGGCTGGAATCCCTGCCCCATCCCCAGTGCGAACGCAAAGATAAAGAAGGAAACCCGGCTGACAATGCTCATGGCCGCGACCGCCTCATCTCCATAGGAACGGGCTTCCCAGTTCAGGATGATCGTGGCGATGCTGGTCAGTCCCTGCCGCAGAAGACTTGGAAGACCGGTTGCGCAGATGTTTCCGATCGCGCGGGCGGACAGCATGAAGTGCCTTATGGAAAGCTGTGTGGTGGTTTTGCCGCGCAGAAACATGGAGAGCAGGATGAGAAAGCTGATGATCTGCGAGAGGCATGTTGAGAGACCGGCACCGGCAATGCCCATTTTCATGGCGAACATGAAGATCGGATCGCCGATCATGTTGAGGATGCCGCCCGCCATCATGCCGATCATGCCGAAGGCGGCCTTTCCCTCGTAGCGCAGGATGTTGTTGAGCGTAAAGCCTGCGGTGGAAAACGGAGCGGACAGCAGGATGTAGGTAATATAGATCCTGGCATAGGGAGCGATCGTCGGTGTGCTGCCCAGAAAATCGATCAGCGGGTCGATGATCAGATAGGAAAGGGCCGCCAGCAGAAACCCGATGAACAGTGAGCAGAAAAAGGAGGTGGACGCCGTGCGGCTCGCTTTTTCCGGTTCTTTGGCGCCGAGCTCGCGGGAGACGATGCTGCCGCCGCCCTGACCGAACATGAAGCCGATCGACTGCAGGATCACCATGTGACCGAAGACCACGCCAACGGCGCCTGATGCGGATGTGCCAAGCTGTCCGACAAAAGCGGTATCCACAAGGTTGTAGATGTTGGTGACAAGCATCGTGATGATGGTCGGGATCGCGAGTGTGATGATCAGCCGCGGAACCGGTGTCCGGGTCATCCTTTCATATTGAGCGGCGGATTTGGCATTCATATCCGCATTCTAGCACAGAATCAAAGGTTTTGGAAATATTGGAATAACACACGCTATTCGTTGAATTCTCCTTTGTCGCTGTGCTATAATATTTTGCGCTGGAACGTTGGGAAAATGGGCGTTTTCGGCGGATTCTGTCAACAAATTTCACACATAATGGAGGGTCACATGGCTAAAAAGGTGGTACTTGCAGGTGCTTGTCGTACAGCGATCGGCACGATGGGCGGTGCGTTGTCCTCGATCCCGGCGGCTGAGCTCGGCGCGATCGTCATCAAGGAGGCGCTGAATCGTGCGGGAGTCGCTCCCGATCAGGTCGACCATGTTTATATGGGCTGCGTCATCCAGGCGGGACAGGGACAGAATGTTGCGCGTCAGGCCTCGATCAAGGCGGGATTGCCGGTCGAGGTGCCTGCGGTCACGACCAATGTGGTCTGCGGTTCCGGTCTGAACTGCGTCAATCAGGCGGCGCAGATGATCCTTGCGGGCGATGCCGATATCGTCGTCGCGGGCGGCATGGAAAACATGTCGATGGCCCCCTACGCGATCCCGCAGGGACGCTACGGCTATCGCATGACATGGCCGAGCCAGAGCCAGGGCGCGCTGGTCGACACCATGGTCAAGGATGCGCTGTGGGATGCCTTCAATGACTATCATATGATCACCACCGCTGACAATATCTGCCGCGAGTGGGGACTGACCCGCGAGGAGCTCGATGAGTTTGCACTCAAGAGCCAGCTCAAGTGCGAAGCTGCGCAGAAGAACGGCGCTTTCAAAAAGGAGATCGTGCCGGTTGAGATCAAGAAGAAAAAGGAGACCATCGTCTTTGACACCGATGAGGGTCCGCGTGCCGGTTCCACGATCGAAGGCCTGCAGAAGCTGCGCCCGATCAATCCGGACGGCTTCGTCACGGCCGGCAACGCTTCCGGTATCAATGACGGTGCGGCGGCGATCGTCGTGATGAGTGAGGACAAGGCCAAGGAGCTCGGCGTGAAGCCGATGGCGACCTTTGTCGCCGGTGCGCTCGCGGGCGTCCGTCCCGAGGTCATGGGCATCGGCCCGGTTGCCGCGACGAAAAAGGTCATGGCAAAGACCGGCCTCAAGATCGAGGATTTCGATATCATCGAGGCGAATGAAGCTTTTGCCGCGCAGTCTGTCGCTGTCGGCAAGGATCTCGGCATCGATGTGGACAAGCAGCTCAATCCCAACGGCGGCGCGATCGCGCTCGGGCATCCGGTCGGTGCATCCGGCGCACGCATTCTTGTCACGCTCCTGCATGAGATGGAGGCGAAGGGTGCGAAGCGCGGACTGGCGACCCTCTGCATCGGCGGCGGCATGGGCTGCGCGACGGTGGTGGAAAGAGAATAAACTGCGAGAATGGAGGTATAACCATGGCACTTGTCAATTATGAAACAAAGGATGCGATCGGCATCATCACGATCAACCGTCCGGAAGCGCTGAACGCGCTGAATTCTTCGGTTCTCGACGAACTTTCCGCGGTGCTCGACGGTGTCGATCAGCAGACGATCCGTTGCCTGATCCTTACCGGTGCCGGAGAGAAGAGTTTTGTGGCCGGCGCGGACATCGGCGAGATGTCGACGCTCACCAAGGCTGAGGGAGAGGCTTTCGGCAAGAAGGGCAATGATCTGTTCCGGAAACTGGAGACCTTCCCGATCCCCGTGATCGCGGCCGTGAATGGCTTTGCACTCGGCGGCGGCTGTGAGATCGCCATGAGCTGCGATTTCCGTATCGCGGCTGATTCCGCGATGTTCGGACAGCCCGAGGTGGGTCTGGGCATCACGCCCGGCTTTGGCGGCACGCAGAGACTGGCCCGTCTCATCGGACCCGGGATGGCGAAGCAGCTGATCTATACCGCGCGCAATATCAAGGCTGACGAAGCGCTGCGTGTGGGTCTTGTCAATCAGGTGGTGCCGCTTGAGGAACTGATCCCGACGGCGGAGAAGCTTGCTTCCACGATCGCAAAGAATGCGCCGATCGCGGTGCGCGCCTGCAAGAAGGCCGTCAACGAGGGTCTGGAGCTTGATATGGACGCGGCGATCGCCCTTGAGGAGAAGATCTTCGGTGACTGCTTCGAGACCGAGGATCAGCGCGAAGGAATGGCGAACTTCCTGCGCAAGAAGGATGATCCGGAGAAGAAAAAGATCGTCGATTTCAAAAACCGTTAAGAACAGCCGGGATCCGGTTGTTGATTGTACACAGCGAAAGGAGAATCAGCATGAAGGTAGCAGTGATCGGTGCAGGCACGATGGGAAGCGGCATCGCACAGACCTTTGCCCAGGCGGACAGCGTGGAGCAGGTCTATCTGTGCGATATCAAGCAGGAGTTTGCTGACGGCGGCTTCGCCAAGATCAAGAAGGGTTTTGACAAGCGCATTGCCAAGGGCAAGATGGAGCAGGCGGATGCGGACAAGATCCTCGGCAAGATCAAGACCGGGCTCAATGACATCTGCGCGGACGCGGATCTGGTCGTTGAGGCTGCGCTCGAGGTCATGGATATCAAGAAGAACCTCTTCAAGGAACTGGAAGAGAACATCGTGAAGAATGAGAACTGCATCTTTGCGTCCAATACCTCTTCCCTGTCGATCACGGAGATCGGCGCGGGCCTCAAAAAGCCGGTCATCGGCATGCATTTCTTCAATCCCGCTCCGGTCATGAAGCTCGTCGAGGTCATCCAGGGTGCGAACACGCCGGATGAGACGGTGGAGCAGGTCAAGAAGATCTCCGTGGATCTCGGCAAGACACCGGTACAGGTCAACGAAGCTGCGGGCTTTGTTGTCAACCGCATTCTTGTTCCGATGATCAATGAGGGCATCTTCGTTTATTCCGAGGGCGTCTCCGATATCGAAGGCATCGATACCGCGATGAAGCTTGGTTGCAATCATCCCATGGGGCCGCTGGAACTCGGCGATTACATCGGTCTGGATATCGTTCTGGCGATCATGGACGTGCTCTACAAGGAGACCGGTGATTCCAAATATCGCGCATGCCCGCTTCTGCGCAAGATGGTGCGCGGCGGCAAGCTCGGCGTGAAGACCGGCATCGGCTTCTACAACTACGCAGACGGCGGCAAGGTGGCAACAGATAAGTAAACGAAAGGAGATTTCCATGGATTTCCAGTTAGATGCAAAACATGAAATGGCGCGTTCCCTGTTCAGGGAATTTGCCGAGAAAGAGGTGAAGCCGCGCGCGATCGAAGTGGATGAGACCGAGGAATTCCCGCGTGACACGGTTGAGAAGATGCAGAAATACGGTTTCATGGGCATTCCGATCCCCAAGGAATACGGCGGACAGGGCTGTGATCCGCTGACCTATGCGATGTGCGTGGAAGAGCTTTCCAAGGTCTGCGGCACGACCGGCGTTATCGTGAGTGCGCACACATCGCTGTGCTGCGATCCGATCCTGACCTACGGTACCGAGGAGCAGAAGCAGAAGTATCTGGTGCCGTTAGCCAAGGGCGAGAAGCTCGGCGCGTTCGGCCTCACGGAGCCGATGGCCGGTACGGACGCACAGGGCGTGCAGACGCGTGCGGTGCTTTCCGATGACGGCAAGGAATGGACACTCAACGGATCCAAGTGCTTTATCACCAACGGTAAGGAGGCGGATATCTACATCATCTTTGCCTACACGGATGTCGTCGAAGACAAGAAGGGCCGCAAGCAGAAGAAGTTCTCCGCCTTCATCGTGGAGAAGGGCACACCGGGCTTTACCTTCGGTACCAAGGAAAACAAGATGGGTATCCGCGGATCATCGACCTATGAGCTGATCTTCCAGGATTGCAAGATTCCGGCCGAAAATCTGCTCGGCGCACGCGGCAAGGGCTTCCCGATCGCCATGCACACGCTGGACGGCGGTCGTATCGGTATCGCGGCACAGGCTCTCGGTATCGCGGAAGGTGCGCTGGAACGCGCGATCGAATACACCAAGGAGCGCAAGCAGTTCGGTCGCACGATCGCACAGCAGCAGAACACGCAGTTCCAGCTGGCGAATATGGCGACACAGTGTGAGGCTGCCAAACTCCTCGTCTACGCGGCGGCGGAAGCGAAGCGCACCAAGGATCGCTATTCCGTTGAGGCCGCCAAGGCCAAGCTGTTCGCCGCGGAGACCGCTATGGAGGTCACGACCAAGGCAGTGCAGCTCTTCGGCGGTTACGGCTACATCCGTGAGTATGAAGTCGAGCGTATGATGCGTGATGCCAAGATCACCGAGATCTACGAGGGAACCAGCGAAGTGCAGCGCATGGTTATCTCCGGCGCGTTACTGGCATAAGGAGGGAAGAGATAATGAAAGTTGTAGTGTGCATCAAACAGGTTCCCGACACCAAGGGCGGCGTGAAATTCAAGCCCGATGGGACATTGGACAGAGGAGCGATGCTGGCGATCATGAATCCGGACGACAAGGCCGGTCTGGAAGCGGCGCTCCGTTTAAAGGATCAGTACGGCGCCGAGGTCACGGTGGTGACCATGGGTCTGCCCAAGGCGGATGCGGTGCTGCGTGAAGCGATGGCGATGGGCGCCGACAAGGCCGTCCTGATCACCGACCGCGTGCTGGGCGGCGCGGACACCTGGGCAACCAGCTCCACGATCGCGGGTGCGTTGCGCAATCTCGAATATGATCTGATCATCACGGGCCGTCAGGCGATCGATGGTGACACCGCGCAGGTCGGACCGCAGATCTCCGAGCATCTGCAGATCCCGGTCATTTCCTATGCCGAAGAGATCAAGGTTGACGAAAAGGCAAAGACGGTTGAGGTCAAGCGTCAGTTCGAGGACCGTTATCACATCGTCAAGGCCAAGATGCCCTGCCTGATCACGGCACTTTCCGAGTTGAATGATCCCCGTTACATGACGCCGGGCGGCATCTTCGATGCGTTCGATAAGGATGTCACGGTCTGGGGCCGCAACGATCTCAAGGATGTTGACGATTCCAATATCGGTCTGAAGGGCTCGCCCACGCAGATTGCGAAGGCTTCCGACAAGGTCAAGAAGGGCGCCGGCGAGAAGATCGTCCCTGAGTCGGATGAGGCGGCAGCGGATTACATTCTCGGCAAACTGCAGGAAAAGAAGGTCGTATAAGGAGGGCGTAAGCAATGGCACTGGAAGATTACAAAGGCGTATTTATCTTTGCCCAGCAGGTGGACAATGAGCTCTCCAATATCGCATTGGAGCTCCTGGGCAAGGCCAGGGATCTGGCAAATGATCTGGATGAGAAAAAGGTGACGGCGGTCCTGCTGGGATCGGGCGTCGGCAATCTCGCGGACAAGCTCGCGGAATACGGCGCGGATCGCGTGATCGTGGTGGATGATCCGGCACTTAAGGACTATCGCACGGAGCCCTACACACACGCGCTGGCATCGGTGATCGATGAGTACAAGCCGGAGATCCTACTGGTCGGCGCAACCGCGATCGGGCGTGATCTCGGTCCCCGCGTTTCGAGCCGTGTGCACACCGGTCTGACGGCGGACTGCACGCAGCTGGATATCGGCGATTTCCCGCTGAATCCCGTGGAGGGACAGGAGCAGAAACACAAGCAGCTGCTCATGACCCGTCCCGCGTTCGGCGGCAACACGATCGCGACGATCGCCTGCCCGGAGTTCCGTCCGCAGATGGCGACGGTCCGTCCCGGCGTGATGCAGAAGATCGAGCCGAAGAAGGGTGCGAAGGCGGAGATCGTCAACTACAATCCCGGCTTCAAGGAAAACAACTGCTACACCGAGATCCTCAAGATCGTCAAAGAGGTCTCCGAGATCGAAGATATTCAGGATGCCAAGATCCTTGTCTCCGGCGGACGCGGCGTCGGTTCCCCCGAGAACTTCAAGATCCTTGAGGATCTTGCAAAGGTGCTTCACGGGACGGTCAGCTGCTCACGCGCGGTCGTGGATTCCGGCTGGAAGCCCAAGGACATGCAGGTCGGCCAGACCGGCAAGACGGTCCGCCCGCACGTGTATTTCGCGATCGGTATTTCCGGTGCGATCCAGCACGTCGCCGGCATGGAGGAGAGTGACATCATCGTCGCGATCAATAAGGACGAGAACGCACCGATCTTCGATGTGGCTGACTATGGTGTCGTGGGTGATCTCAACAAGGTTGTGCCGCTCCTGACAAAGAAACTGGAGGCGGCGCTGGCTGACAAGTAAAGCGTTCATCACCCGAGAACAGAACAGCGAAACGAAAATCCCGCAGGATCATGGATCCTGCGGGATTTTTATATGATCATATCTGACACAGAACTGACGGGGGAGGAGACCTTAACTGAGCGTTTCTGCCGTCGTCAGTACGAAAGCCGTGTTTACGGCCAGTTTGTGAACACGCCGTTCAGGCAGACACCGGCGTAGCCTTTGGCGGTCATGACCGCTTTGTCGGATGCGGAGATCGCGATGCGTTTGAACGACTTGCTGGCGGTGTCGATCTTGAAGTAGTTCTGCTTATCCTGCTGCACGACTGCTCCCAGGATGAGTCTCGGCATCGTGCCGGATCCGTCGGAGACGGAGAAGGAAGCCATCGCGACACCCTGCGGATCGTAGAGCATGGCGATCGTGCTGTCTGCGACCAGCTTGACGGTCCCGTTCTGGTTTTTCGGAAGCGGAGCGGCGACGGAAGTGACGACCGCAGTCTTCTGCGCGGTTTTGGCGGTGTAATTCCCATCGGGCGGATTGACGCGAACCAGAACCTCGACATAAAGCTCCGCATTGCCGCAGTACTCGGAATCCTTCATGCCGTCCGGATCATCCACATAGAAGTAGAAAGCGACATCCGTGGCATCCTCATCCTCGCCGATGTGGATCACGACATCCTTGGTGCCCTTTTTGAAATCACACTCGCAGTAGGTTTTTTTGCTGCTGTGGGTGGAAATGTAATAGGTGTAGTTGTAACGGGAATACAGTCCCACCTTTTTCGACTGACCGGGTCCCACGTTGATCACCCGGTCGGTGAGGCCGAAGAAATCCGGATAGCCCTGTTCATCGCGCCCCTGTGTCGTCAGGATTTCGCCGTTGGCAAGCGCACTCTGCGCTCCCGCGGGGGAGAGAATAAGTGTTGCGGCCGCGGCGACGGAAAGGCAGATGCCGAAAAGACGTTTGCACATTTGCTTGTTCATGTTGTTCCTCCTTTGTTGCTCTGCATTCATTTCGGAATACACACCCCGGCCGATGAAAGCCGCCGGGCGATTTCATTATACAGTCATATTTCCCGAACGGCAAGTGGCAACAGGTGATTCCGCGTTCTCGGCATTTGCTTCATTCGTCAAAATCAACAAAAAGAAGACGATCATTGATCAAATGACTAGTATTTTTTCACAAATTAGGGTAAAATATTGATGGCTTTCTGACAACATCACCAGAAAAAGAATGGGGGTATGTATGAGCAGCAACATGTTGGCAATGATCCTCGCCGGCGGCCGCGGAAGCCGTCTGCATGAGCTGACGAACCGGGTGGCGAAACCTGCTGTCGGCTACGGCGGGAAGTACAAGATCGTTGATTTTCCGCTTTCCAACTGTGCCAATTCCGGCATCGATGTGGTCGGCGTTCTCACGCAGTATGAATCCGTGCAGCTCAATTCCTATGTCGCAGCCGGAACCCGCTGGGGACTGGACACCAAGGACAGCGGTGTTTTTGTTCTGACGCCCCGTGAAAAGGCAGATGCCGGACTGGATGTCTATCGCGGCACAGCGGATGCGATCTCTCAGAATATCGACTTTATCGACACCTATGATCCCGAGTATCTGCTGGTGCTTTCGGGCGACCACATCTACAAGATGAATTACGCCAAGATGCTTGATTTCCACAAGGAGCACAACGCGGACGCGACGATCGCGGTCATCGGTGTGCCGATGAAGGAAGCGAGTCGTTTCGGTATCATGAACACGGACGGCAAGGGCCGTATTGTGGAGTTTGAGGAGAAGCCGAAAAAGCCCAAGTCCAATCTCGCGTCCATGGGCATCTACATATTCAACTGGAAGCTCATGCGCAAGATGCTCCTGAAGGACATGAAGGATCCCAAATCCAGCCACGACTTCGGCAAGGATTTCATCCCGGTCATGCTGAACGAAGGGCGCACGCTCTGCGCCTGGGAATTCAAGGGCTACTGGAAGGATGTCGGCACGATTGATTCCCTCTGGGAAGCCAATATGGATCTGCTTGATGACAAAAACGAGCTCAACCTCAACGATCCGACCTGGCGTATCTACACTGAGGACGCCGCGGTTCTCCCGCAGTATATCGGACCCGAGGCGAAGATCAAGCGCGCGTACATCACGCAGGGCGTCGAGGTCGAGGGTTCCGTCAGCAATTCCGTGCTGTTCACCAATGCCCGCGTCTGTTCCGGTGCCAAAGTCATCGATTCCGTCCTGATGCCCGGTGTCACTGTTGAAGAGGGAGCGACCGTGACGCGTGCCCTGGTCGCTGACGGCGTGCGGATCGGCAAGGGAGCGACGGTAGGGAAAAAGAACAGTGAAAACATCCTGCTGGTCGCGGAAGATGTGAAAGGGAAGGAGGACTGAAACGATGGCAAACAAGGCATTCGGAGTGATCACATCGGCGGCGGGCCACTTCCATGTAGAGGGACTGCATGACTACCGTCCGATCGGCGCGTTCTCTTTCCTCGGCAGATACCGTGTGATCGACTTCCCGATCTCCAACATGAGCAATTCGGGTATTGACCAGATCCAGGTCTATGTGTCCTCGCGTCCGCGATCTATTGCGGAGCATATCGGCACCGGCCGGCACTACAACATCAATTCCAAGCGCGGCAAGATCCAGCTGCTGTTTTCACAGATCAACAATCCGCAGTCGATCTACAACAACAATGTGACGAGCTTTCTGGAGAACTATGAGATCATCGAGCGCATGAGCTTGCCCTATGTCGTGGTCGCGCCGAGTTACATGGTCTACAAGCAGGACTACCAGAAGCTCCTTGATGATCATGTTGAGAGCGGCGCCGATGTCACGCTCCTTTATCACCGCGTCAACGATGCGCGTGACACCTGCCTGAGCTGCAACGTGCTGAACCTGAACAAGCAGAAGGGTGTCCTGTCGATCACCCCCAACATGGGAACGGCCAACGAGAAGAACATCTTCATGGACACCTATGTGATGAGCAAGGAACTGTTCCTTGACCTGATCAGACAGGCCAAGGCGCTGTCATCAGTCTGCACCCTGAGCGACATTGTCTCCCTCAAGGCAGAGGATCTGGATGTGCGCGGTGTGGCACACAGGGGCACCTTTGCGACGATCACGAGTTTCAATGATTACTACTGCGCCAATCTGGGTCTTCTCGACCGCGACCGCGCGGACGATCTGTTCCGTTCCAACTGGCCGATCTACACGCGCACGACCAACGCCTGCCCGACCAAATATTTTGATACGGCCGAGGTCAGGAAATCCATGATCGCCAACGGCTGTCTGATCGAGGGCGAAGTAGAGAATTCCATCATCGGCCGCGATGTGCGCATCCGTAAGGGGGCGGTGGTCAAGAACTCCATCATCCTCGCCTACACCGAGATCGGAGAGGGTGTGAGGATCGAGAACACGATCGTCGACAAGTGGGCCCGCGTCAACCGGGTCAAGGAGATCGTCGGCAGACCGGATCACCCGGACTACATCCGGAGAGGCGACACGGTCTGACGGGAGATACCGGAAGACGGTCTGTGTAAACAGACGGAAAAGAAAGCACCCTGCAGAGAATATCTGCAGGGTGCTTGCGTGTAAGGACGGATCTGCGTGAATACCTTATGACATTACGTCGGCAATAGAGTCTGTATACGGTGCGCGGAGAATCCCCTTCGGCGTCACGATCGCGGTAATGAGATCATGATCCGTCACATCGAACGCCGGATTGTAGACGGAGAAACAGGTGTTGTCCGGTGCCATGCGTTCGCGGTACCACAGCTCCGTGACCTCAGAGGGATCTCGTTCCTCGATCACGATATCCGCGCCGGTGGGCGTTGCAGGATCGATCGTTGTGAGCGGTGCACAGACGTAGAACGGGATGCCGTAGTGCCTTGCAAGGATCGCCACGCCGCTCGTGCCGATCTTGTTGGCAGCGTCACCGTTGGCGGCGACACGATCGCACCCGACGAAGACAGCCTGGATCTTTCCCGCCTTCATTAAGGAAGATGCCATGTTGTCGCAGGCGAGTGTTGTTTCGATTCCCGCGGAGGAGAGTTCAAAGGCAGTGAGCCTCGCGCCCTGCAGGAGCGGACGGGTTTCATCGCAGTATACATGGAGGTGCATGCCTTTTTCGTGCGCCAGATAGATCGGCGCCGTGGCGGTGCCGTAGCGGACCGTGGCGAGCCGCCCGGCGTTGCAGTGCGTGAGAATGCCGGACCCATCACTGATCAGGGACAGCCCGTATTCCCCCATACGCCTGCAGGCATCGATATCCTCGTCGCGGATGGCAAAGCATTCCCGGCGCATGGCATCGAGCACCTGTTCTCTGAGTGACTGCCATTCCGTGACAGAACTGTTCAATGTCCGGTCGGCACATTTTTTCATCCTGTTCAGCGCCCATGAGAGATTGACCGCAGTCGGCCGCGAGGAGTTAAGGTAATCTGCGGTTTTGGTCATTTCCTTTTCGAAAGCATTCCGGTCCGATGCGCCGCATTTTTTCATTAGAAGATAGAGCGCAAAACCCGCAGTGACCCCGATCGCCGGCGCCCCGCGAACCTGCAGCCGTGCGATCGCCTCATAGATCTCTTCGGCCGTCTGCAGATAGATCGTCTTTACGATACCCGGCAGAAGTGTCTGATCGATGATCTCGATGCGGTCCAGTTCGTCGTCAAACGTGACAGTGTCCAGATGATGGATATCGGTTCCCATAGGTCTTCCTCTCCTGTGTGTTCGTTCCCGAAACCGGTTTCGTCAAATTGCACAAAAAAATCTCTTTTTATGCTTGTTTTTCTTGTGAAATTCGTTATAATAGACAGTCGGGGGCTGAAATCGATTCCCCGTGTATGGTTATAAATCAAAAAAAGCAGCAAGTCAACAAGCATCCAATGCAAAGCGGAGGAGGAAAAGAATGAAAGCATTCTTCCAAAACACCTGGAAACACAGGGCGCATGTCGTTATGGCGCTGCCGGTGTTCCTGATCCTGTTCTTCATCATGTATGTCCCCATGGCCGGTCTTGTCATGGCCTTCAAGAAATATGACATGACGCTCGGCATCTGGAAGAGTCCGTGGAACGGGTTGGAGAACTTCAAGTTCCTGATCGCCTCCAAAGCTTCGTTTATCATGATCACCCGCAACACCCTTCTTTATTATCTGCTCTTCACGGTGGTCGGCACTTTCCTCAACGTTGTGCTCGCGATCGCGATCGATCAGCTGCTTCTCAAGAAGATGGCCAAGACGATGCAGACCCTGATGATCATCCCGGTTTTCATTTCCTATGCCGCGGTGCAGTTCATCGTCTACGCGTTCATTTCCACCGACACCGGTATCCTGAACAAGTCGCTGGGCATGGGCGTCCGTTTCTATTCCACCGCGGAGCTCTGGCCCTGGATCCTGCTGATCGTCAAGATCTGGAAGGACACCGGTTACGGCTCGGTTCTCTACATGTCCGTTCTGTCCGGTATCGACTCCTCGCTCTATGAGGCGGCCGAGATCGACGGTGCCAACAAGTGGCAGCAGATCAGGCACATCACGATCCCTTCGCTGATCCCGATGATCACGGTCATGCTGCTTTTGTCCGTCGGTAATGTCATGCACTCCGACACCGGTCTGTTCTATCAGGTCACGCGTAACAACGGAGCGCTGTACGGCACGACACAGGTTATCGACGCCTACGTGCTGAACGCGATCTTCAAGAACTCCAACTTCGGTTTCACGGCGGCCACTTCGTTCTTCCAGTCCGTGGTGGGCCTGCTGCTGATGCTGCTCTCCAACTGGGCGGTCAGAAAGATCGAGCCCGAAAACGCACTGTTCTAAGAGAGGGAGGGAAGAAAAATGGCGAAAAACAAAGATCTGGATCTCGCGCCCTCCAAGAGAGAGCGGTTTGGTATCGGCCAGTTCATTCTGGCACTTCTCCTGCTGGCATTCACGCTGTTCTGCGCGCTGCCGGTGGTGCTGGTGTTTGTTGCGGCGTTCACGGATGAAAAATACATCACGCAGAACGGCTTCTCGTTCATCCCGAAGGCCTTCTCCATGGTAGGTTTCAATTCGGTGTTGCGCTATGGCTCGCAGCTTGCGCAGTCCTACCTGATCACGATCTTCATCACGGTGTTCGGCACGTTCCTCGGCCTGCTGGTCATGAGCATGTATGCCTATTCCATCAGCCGCAGAGAATTTGCTCTTTCCAAATTCCTGTCGATCTACCTGCTGATCCCGATGCTGTTCAACGGCGGTATGCTGGCAGGCTACATCGTCTTCACCAGCTACTATCACCTTAAGGACAGCCTGTGGCTGCTGATCCTGCCGATGTGCGTCACGACGATGAACGTCATCATCCTGCGCACCTACATCGTCAACAGCATCCCGGGCGAGCTGATGGAAGCGGCCAAGATCGACGGCGCGGGCGAGTACCGCACCTTCTTCCAGATCACGCTGCCTCTGCTCAAGCCTTCCCTGGCGGCTGTCGGCTTCATGATGGCGACGGCCTACTGGAATGACTGGCAGAACGCGTTGCTCTACATCACGACGGATGCGAAGAAGCCCCTGCAGCTGCTGCTGATCAACATTCAGAAGTCCATCGAGTTCCTGCTGAACAACTCCAACGTGCCGGCGAGTGCGCGTGCGGCGATGGGCGGCACGATCCCGCAGTACTCTGCGACGATGGCGACCGTGGTCGTCGTTATCGCCCCGATCATGGTTGTTTATCCGTTCTTCCAGAAATATTTCATAAAGGGCTTGACAGTCGGATCGGTTAAGGGATAAAATGTGCTTGTTCAAAATTTGTTTACAATTTATTCAACGTGAATTCAAATTTGGTTGGACGGCGGTAACGCCTTTCAATAGAAACTGTAAACAGATACAAGGGAGGTAAAAAGAGAATGGTAAACATGAAAAAGCTTTTGTCTCTTGGCCTTGTGTCCGTGATGTCTCTGAGCATCCTGGCTGGTTGCGGCGAAACCGCACCGGCTGCGACGACAGATGCACCGGCACAGACCGAAACCAAGGAAGAGGCTCCGGCCGCTGAGGAGAAGAAGGAAGAGGCTCCTGCTGAGGCTCCGGCTGAGGCTCCGGCTGAGGCTTCCGGTGACGCGACGACGATCAACGTCTATCGCTGCACCTTCAACCTTGCGAATCCTGATTCCGCTCAGGTCGCCAAGGTTCAGGATGCGATCAACGCCTACATCGCGGACAAGATCCCGGTGCAGATCACGCTGACCGACATCGGCTCCGGTGAGTACACCGACAAGGCCAACCTCGCGCTGCAGAGCGGCGAGATCAACCTGCTGTGGACGGCTTCCTGGGAAGGCACGATCGGCACCAACGATCTTGTTCCTCAGAACGCTGTCTATGACCTGTCCGATCTGCTTCCGGGCACGCCCCTCTATGCGTCCATGGACGAGGGCCAGTGGGAAGCTTCCAAGTATGACGGCAAGAACTACTTCGTGCCGGTCTACAAGGACAACGTCGAAGGCTATGACTTCATGTTCCGCAAGGATCTGGTCGACAAGTACGGCTGGGACATCACGAGCGTCAAGGAGCTCAAGGATCTTGAGCCCATGCTCGAGGATGCGAAGAAGGAAGGCCTCAAGTATCCTTTCCTGACCCAGAAGACCGCGATGTTCTATCGCTGGTACATCGACAACTATGATTTCTTCACCGCCGATGCCACGACGAACTTCTTCGCAGTCGACAAGAAGACCAACGAGGTTGTCAATGTTCTTGAGACCGAGGATTACAAGAACTTCTGCACGCTGATGGCTGAGTGGGCAGACAAGGGCTACATCTCTGAGGATGAGGCCAACAAGGTCACGACCGACACGACGACCCAGACCCAGGATTGGGCAATCTCCTGGTGGACCGATATCCCGGTCAACGAGGAAGCGAATTCCCGTTACGGCCAGGATGTTGTGATGCAGAAGGCGACCGATCGTTGGGCGCACAGCACCTCTGCTCTTGGTTCCTGCTACTGCGTCACCAAGACCAGCACGCCTGAGCAGGCGAAGGCCTGTGTTGATTTCCTTGGCCTCCTCTACACCGACAGCACGCTTGCTGACATGTACACCTTCGGTATCGAGGGCGAGGACTTCACCTACGATGCAAATCATCAGGTCACCCAGACCTCCGAGAAGTATAACCACTCCATGTGGGAGTCCGCTTCTGCGACGATCGTGACCCCGCTCGACAACGAGCCGGCGGACAAGGCGTCCCTGTACAAGGACTTCAACGGTGGTGCGAAGACCTCTCCGGCGGCCGGCTTCCGTTTCGACAAGACCCCTGTTGAGGCTGCTTACACGGCTTGCTCGGGCAAGAACGCTGAGTATGGCTTCATCCTTGAGAACGGCGGCTTCGCTGCCAAGGATGTCGAGTCCAAGATCAAGGACTACCAGGCAGCGCTTGACGAGGCTGGTTTTGCGGATGTTCTCGCTGAGTTCAAGAACCAGTACGACGCCTGGAAGAAGTAAGACATCTTCCGTAAGCATTTGACAAAAGGCTGACAAGCCCGTCAAAATGTGCTATAATGTACCCGGTCACCTGACGGTGGCCGGGTATGTTTTTGCTTATCTACGGGGAAACGGTGACGATGGCACAGGTGGCAAAGACAATCAAGGAGATCCAGGAGCTCTTCGCGAAGGCGGGTTTGGATTACAATACCGTCCGCGCACAGGGCTTTGACAGTTACCAGCTTGCCGAGATCCAGAAGGGTCTGGAGGCCGGCGTGTCCGTGTCCGATTATCTCGATCCCGAAATGCCCTGGACGGAGATGGAAGAATACCGTCTGGAACTCGAGCAGGGCATTGATCTCTCCGAATACCGAAAAAACGGCTTCTCCAGTGACCGACTGGCCCAGATCCGTGAGGGGCTCGCGGCCAATCTTGATGTGAGCGTCTACGCGAAGCAGGAGTATTTTGCCGAGCAGATGAAGGAGATCCGTGAGGGTCTCGAAAAGGGTCTGCCGGTCATGTTCTACAAGGATCCCGCATACAACTACATGCAGATGGCTGAGATCCGCATGGGTCTCGAGCAGAATGTGGATATTTCCCGTTATGCCAGACCGGAGATCCCCTATCGCAAAATGCACGCGGTACGGGAGGTACTGGCTGAAGGCGTGCAGCTCGAGGATGAGACGATCTCGCGCTATGAGGCCGGTGTGATCCGTCAGATCGGCTGGGCGAAAAAGGGAAAGGTCGACATCATGGAGTACGCGGCGGACGGCTATGACGCCGATCAGCTCCATGAGATCCGTCTTGCGATGCTGGATCATCTCAAGGAATTCAAGAAGTATATCAACAGACAGTATCGCGGCGAGAGTCTCAAGGAGATCCGTCTGGGGGTCAAGGAAGGCCTTGATGTAACACGCTACGCGTCGGTGGATTACAGCTGGGAACAGATGCATGAGATCCGTCTCGGACTGGAGGCGCGTGTCCCCACACAGTACTATGAAAAGCCGCTCTACCGCGCACAGCAGATGCGTGAGATCCGCAAAGGCCTGGAAAAGGGGCTGGATGTCAGCTACTACACCAGTATGGTCTATTCCTCCAAGGAAATGCGCATACGCCGTCTGGCGATGCAGAAGGTGATGGACCAGAAGAGCCAGGAGAAGAGCATCGATGAGGCGCTCAGGGATGTCGGTCAAGGCATCAACACCTCGACGATGCAGCAGGATGAGAAAATGACGGAAAAGGACAAGATCAAAACAGGTCTTCCCTTTGTCAATGTCACTTCCGACGGGCTCAAGGCGGAACTCTACATCCCGTTCAAGGTCGGTCAGGAGGAATACACCGTCGACAGGATCAGTGATTTCCTGCGGAAGAGCAACATCATTTATGGCGTCGATTATAACGCGATCGCAGATCTGGTCGAAGGAAAGCGCTACAACCGTTATGTCGTGATCGCGCAGGGGAAACCGGCCAAGCCGGGCCCGGACGGCAAGTATAAGTATTACTTTGACACCAATGTTCCCTCACAGCCGGCGACCATGCCGGATCTGTCGCTTCTTTATGATGATGTCAAATTCTTTGAGATGGTAAAGGTGGGCGACAAGATCGCCGAGTATACGGACGCGGAATTCGGCGATCCGGGGCGCACCGTCCGCGGCGATGAGATCCCGGCCGTCAAGGGCCGCGAATTCCCGATCCTCAAGGGCCAGGGGATCATGATGATGGAGGACAAGAAGAGCTGGTGTGCCACGTTGTCCGGTGAGATCCGCATCAAGGATTTTGTCGTTACCGTGCGTCCTCTGGAGGTGCTCGATAAGGCAACGGATCCCAAGGCCACCTACAAATATCCGGGAAGCGTCCTGATCGAGGGCAACGTGACGAAGGGTGTCACGGTCAAGGCCAAGGGAGATATCGTGGTCCGCGGCAAGATGGACAGCGCGCGGCTGGACGCGGACGGGAACATCTGTGTTGCCGGCGGTATCATGGGCAGTGCCGAACGGTCGCTGATCCGCGCCGGCGGACGTGTTTCAGCCTCATCGATCATCAAGACGGACATCCGCGCGGGCACGAACATCAATGCCAATGATATCAAGGATTCCGAACTGGTCGCGGGCGGCCGCGTCTCGGTTGCCGGACAGAACGGGAGCATTGTGGGCGGCGAGACACAGGCACAGCTGGGCGTCAGCTGCGCGGTGCTTGGCGACGCGAGCGGGCGGCGCACGATCGTGCAGGTGGGTGCCACGGGCGAATTGACGGCACAGTATCAGAACTGTATGAAGAGTCTGTCCCGCATCACTTCCGAATTGGGACTCTTAAAATCCGAAAAAGAGCGCATTGCGGGCCTGCCGAACAATGCAGTCAAGGTGCAGCAGCAGATCAAGGTCGGACAGGCGCTGGCGATCAAGGAGAGCGAGGAAAACGAACTCACCATGAAGCGTCTGGAGATGGAGGATCGGATGAAGGCGGTCGCGGGTGCGAAGGCGCGCGTCACGCACATCGCGTATGCCGGATCGATCATCATCATCGACGGCATCGCAAAACAGCTCAACAGCGACATGACCAAGCCGTCCGGTCTGCTGTTCGTCAATCGTGGCGGCGGGGTGTCTTTATCGCAGAGAGATGAGGAAGGATAAAACGGCGTATGGACAAGAGAAAGCGCAACATTCTGATCATCGATAACACAAGCAAGAGCCGCAACCTGTTAAAGGACAGTCTGCGCGACCATTTCATGTGTTTTGATGTGGACACCGGCGAGAAGGGGATCAAGGTCGTCACGGAGGTGGGAAACCGTCTTTCCGCCGTGCTCATCAATCTCGTGATGAGCAAGGTTAACGCGGAGACGATCCTTGCGGAGATGAACAAGTTAAAGCTTGTTCCCGGTCTGCCGGTTCTCGTCATGCTCTCCGCCAAAGCCGAAGAGGAAGAGAAGAAGTGCTATCAGCTCGGCGCGGTGGATATCATCCACAAACCCTATGATCCGACATCGGTCGTGCGTCATATCCGCAGTGCGATCGAACTGGAGGACAGGCTCCGCAAGGATTCCACCGGTGCGGATCCGGTCTCCGTTCTCACGCGCATGATCATGCAGCAGAGCCGTGATATCGAGCGACAGAGAGATAACAACAACCACATCGTCGATGCACTCTGCTCCATCGTGGAATTCCGGCATCTGGAATCCGGTTTCCATATGCAGCGCATCCGTGAGTTTACACGCATTCTGTCCTCGCTGATCATGAACAACTATCCGGAATACGGGATCACACCGGACAAGATCGATATCATCGTGCAGGCGGCCGCATGGCATGATATCGGCAAGCTGGTCATTCCGGACGCGATCATCTTAAAGCCCGGGAAACTGACCGCGGACGAATTTGACGTGATGAAATCCCACACGACGCGCGGTGCCGAGATCCTGGAGATGATGCTGGACAAGAATGACACGGAGCTGTTTTCCATCTGCTCCGATGTGGCCAGGCACCATCATGAGAAATTTGACGGCGGCGGCTATCCCGACAAACTTGCCGGGGACACGATCTCGATGCCTTCGCAGATCTGCGGTCTGGCGGATATCTATGACGCGCTGAATTCGGACCGTTCCTACAAGGCGGCTGTTTCCCCGGATCGCGCTTTTGAGATGATCGTGGGCGGTGAGACCGGTGCTTTCAATCCGAAACTGTTAAACTGCTTCAAAATGGGGCGCGCCGAACTGGAAGGCTATGCGATCCGCACCAGGCAGGAGGAAAAGGCGCAGAAGGAGGAGTGAGTCCGACGGGACTTGACACACCCTGCGGTATGTGATACATTATTTTAGTTGTAATTGCGTGCGTAGCTCAGCTGGATAGAGCGTCTGGCTACGGACCAGAAGGTCGTGGGTTCGAATCCTGTCGCACGCAGACCCCATAAAATGGCGTAAACTCAAGGGTTTACGCCATTTTTCTATGGGCGCGACGCGTCAAAAGTAGGTTAAAGTAAGTACGTCTGAGTTGATCTAAATGCCCCCATTTTGTCCCCCAATGTCCCCATTCTGAATTAAATGTCCCCATTTTGTCCCCAGAAATGAAAGAAAAATAGACGAAAATAGGTACTCGCCGTCATCACAGCTCTCAACATAAGCCCGGATCTTCTCGACGAGTTTGTCGGTCATGGGGATAGTGCGGAAGCCGTGATCTGATTTCGGATAATCCTTATTTACCGCGATCCTACCGTCGCTTATGTGGTATAATGACCAACATGGGTGATCTCGCCAAGGAAAGAGGAAACATCGATGAATAGAGGAGAAAACGAAAAGACAATCGACATCCCCTGGATCAAGGAGCGTTTCCCGGAGGATGAGAATGCCGCCAAGACAAAAGACGATGCTCTGACGGACACAGAATTCATCACCAGAGTACTGGAGCTTGAGGGGAAATAAGCCATTATGGCCAGGCCAAAGCCGGAAATAAAATATTCCAACACGGTTCCTGCCATATTTCTGCAGAGGAACAATCGCTTTACGGCAGAAGTGTTGGTCGGAGATGAGCAGAAGACGGTTCATATTAAGAACACGGGACGGCTTGAG
>JAILOV010000066.1 GCA_024690605.1 Lachnospiraceae bacterium
ATGAGGCGATGCGTTATCCGGAGATCGCCGACAGGCGTCTGATGGTTGACCTGGAAGAGTTGCGGAAGCTGGACTGCCGCTACATATTCTCCCGGATCGAGCTGGACAATGCGGAGGAACTGGGACTTAAAACGGTCGGAACCTGGGCAGGGGCGGGTGCGAATTCGGCAGAAGGTGATCCGTCGGTGATCGTGACGGATGCGGATTCGCCGTACACCATCACGGTATATGAGATCCCGGACTGGACCGGCAGGACCGCACGGAGCGAGCGAGGGACATGATGTCACGCGTCTATATCTGTCACACCTTTTACCACGCCTATATCGCCTGCGTGAAGGAGCTGCTGTTGCGCGGGAAAGAGCCGTCGGCCGATCTCCTTCTCTCCACCATGTCCAATGATTTTGGCGAACTGCCGGAGCGTCTTCGAAAAACCGGTCTGTTTCGCGAGGTTCACCTCTTTGACGAGCAGTCCGGCGCGGACAATCCGAAACTGCAGGAACTGCGGAAGGACCGCGGGAATCTGTTCCGCAATCTCATTCAGCGGATCCGGTACACGAGGTGGCTGGGAGAACTGCAGGAGCCTCACATTCCCGTTGATCTCCACACCTATGATGAGGTCAATGTTTTCTGCGATTCCGATCCGGTGGGCTATTATCTGAACCGCAAAAAGATCCCCTATCATGCGCTGGAGGACGGCCTGAACTGTGACAAACTCGATGACATGGCCAGACTCTCCAACACGGGCACCTTCCGCCTCAAGGCAATTCTTGCCAGACTGGGCCTGATCTTCATTCCGAACGGCTACAGCCGCTATTGTCTGGATTACGAGGTTAACGATCTGTCGGTAAATCCGTTCTTTGCCGTTCCGGAAGGCTTCTTTTCGGAACCGGTTCATGAGGAAAACAACATCGCTTCAAGACCACGGGGCTGGGGCAGGCGTGTGATCGTCGTGCCGCGAAGGGAACTGTGTGACCGGCTGACAGACGGAGACCATGCGCTGCTTGCGGAACTGTTCCTGCCGGATGCGGAAGAACTGCGTTCGTTCATGCGGAAAAAGACGCGGCCCGTCGCGATGATCCTGACAGAACCCCTGTGTGCACCGGATGTGCGCGCGCGCCTGTTCGGTGATATCGTTGAACGGTATCGCGCGGATCATGATGTGATCATCAAGCCGCATCCGCGGGATCTGCTGGACTATGAAAAACTGTTCGGTACGCCGGATGAACAGGGGATCTCGGTCCTGACCGGGCGCTTTCCCATGGAGGCGCTGGATGATCTCGCGGAGTTTCGTATCGCGAAGCTCGTGTCCGTGATCACGCAGGTGGACGATGTGCGTTTTGCGGATGAGATGGTCTATCTCGGCATGGATTTCCTGGACCGGTATGAGGATCCCGCCGTGCACCGCAAAATGGAGCGCCTGACGGGGAGGAAGACAGAATCTTCTTCTGTCAGGGAGCGTCCCGCGACACCTGCGGACAGGGACTGGTGGCTTCTGGTGCGCAACGATGAGGAGGCGCGCAGACATTCAACGAACAGCGGTGTGATCGATCCGGAGACCCACGCGCGCTGGTTCGCGGACAAACTCATCGATGACAATGAGAGACTCTTCGTTTTTCTGAAAGGTGAGGAACGCGTCGGCCAGTTGCGGCTGACAAAGTGTCGGATTCATGACAAGGCGGCTGTCGAGATCTCCTACGCGGTAGCACCCGGCGCGCGCGGGCAGGGAGTCGGCCACACGATCCTGGAGAGAGCAAAGGTACTTTCGGCGGACACCTTTCCCGGTCTTGCACTTTTCGGTGAGGTAATGGAGGGCAACAAAGCCTCCCTCCATCTGTTCCGCACCTGCGGATTCACCGAGGCTAGCCGGGAGAATGGGATGATCCGATTTCTGAAATAATGTTGGCAGAAATGTTGGCAGATTCGGGATGGAATCCCGGATTTGTCGTACAATGAGATAAGAGAGACGATCTGAATAAAGAGAAACGGAGAAGAATAAATGAGTGATGAAAACATGCAGAAAACCATTGCCGTGATCACGGCCCGCGGCGGAAGCAAACGGATTCCGCGGAAGAACATTAAGGAGTTTGCCGGACGGCCGATGATCGCCTATGCGATCGAGGCGGCGCTGTCGAGCGGATGCTTTGCGGATGTGCTGGTGTCGACCGATGACGGGGAGATCGCGGAGGTTTCCCGGTCGTGCGGGGCGAGTGTGCCGTTCATGCGAAGTGCCGCGACATCGGACGATTATTCTACAACGGAGGATGTATTGCGGGAGGTGCTGGAGACTTGTCGGGCACGGGGTGAGGACTATGACCGCGTGTGCTGTGTCTATCCCACGGCGCCGTTCGTTACGGGCGATCTGCTGGCGGAGGCCTATGAGAAGTGGGTTGCCTCCGGGGCGGACGCGCTGGTGTCCGTGGTGGCCTATGGACATCCGGTGCAGCGCCTTCTCGTTATCGATGAGGATCGGCTGCACTTCAAATGGCCGGAGAATCGTATGAAGCGCACGCAGGATCTGCAGCCCTGCTATCACGACGCGGGGCAGTTCTACATGATCCGGACGGAGGCCTTGTTCAGGGAAAAGACGCTGTTCCCCGCGGACACCCTGCCGCTTGTGTTGCCGGAAACACGGGTGCAGGACATCGACACGCCGGAGGACTGGGAACTGGCGGAGTTAAAGTATCGGTTCCTGCATGGGGAAAAGTAAAAGGCATTGAAGAGGATTGCCTATAGTCAGATAGTGAAGGCTGTCCGACGAAAGGAATGAGAGGTATGGCACAAAAACAACAGATCAAAATCGCTGATCGTCTGCTTGGGGAGGATCAGCCGGTCTTCATCGTCGCGGAGCTTTCCGGAAATCACAACGGTGATTACGGCCGCGCGGTGGAGCTGCTGCACGCTGCCAAGGAAGCAGGCGCGGACGCGGTGAAGCTGCAGACCTATACGGCGGACACGATCACGATCGACTGCGACAAGGAGTAT
>JAILOV010000017.1 GCA_024690605.1 Lachnospiraceae bacterium
TTGAAAGCCAACACAGCTTATGCCCTGAAGGATTCTTTCAAGGAGTCATCCGCCATAATACACGTGTATGTTGGTGAAAAGGAAAATCGTGTGATTCTCCGCTCCGCGGACTCCATCTGCCGGATGCTTCCTTCCTGTGAGTTACATCGGATGGAAGGACTCAGACATGGAGAGTTTTCGATCAATCATGTGGATCAGTACGCGAATGCGATCCGGCAGATTACCAGGGTCGGATGAGAAATGTATTGTATGCCTGGGGCACTGTGTGGACGCGGATCTGACGCTGGAACTGACGAGGGAAGGGTTATAAAAAAGGCATGAGAGAAGGAGACGATCAAATGAGAGACATCTGGGACAGATATCTGAAAGGTAAACCTATATGACAGCCGGCTTGCCGGGTTAATGAATCCATAGTTGGCATAAAGAATTGTGATTCGGAGGATAAGGATATGTTCAATTATGTATGGCCGATCGCTTTGGTGATCCTGTCAAATGTCGTATATCAGATCTGTGCGAAGTCCGTGCCAAAAGAAATGAATCCATTTGCATCGCTGACGGTTACCTATATTGTCGGCGCTGTTGCCAGTGTGATCCTGTATTTTGTCCTTGGGAAGAACGGCAATCTGGTAAAAGAATACGGTAAACTGAACTGGGCACCATTTGTACTCGGCATCGTGATCGTGGGATTGGAAACAGGATGGATTTATGCATATAAAGCCGGTTGGCAGGTAAGCACGGGGTTTATTGTACAGAGTGCAGTGCTCGCAGTAATGCTTCTTGTTGTTGGGTATTTCCTGTATCATGAGGCGTTCACCCGGAACAAGGTGATTGGCGTTGTTATATGCCTGGTCGGGCTTGTGTTCATAAACTACAAGTAAAAGGAAAACATAACTGTCTTAGGGGGAATCATGAAAAAATGGTATGACGAAGAATATGAGTTTACGGTAGAAGTAACAGGCTTTTTGCATGGGGATCATACAGAGAGGTATTGCCGTAACGGTGAAGAAGTCGGTGATGTCTATCAATGTACTTATGGATGCCCGGTCAATGAGGATGGTTACGGGATCTGTTCAAAGACAATGATGATGCTGTATCCTCTGATGGAGGCTGTCAGAAGCGGCGGTGATCTTACCCGGGTCGGTGGCGACGGGAAGTACACAAAAACGGTTGTATGTCCGGACGGTTGCGTGATCTTCAGGCTGACAGCAAAGCCGCTGGGAAATGAAAACTTCCATACCGGTGGATTCTGGGATTATCCTGACGAAACACAGAATTAAGGGATGAAAAGGAAAGAGAAGAATGATCATAACGATTACGGATGCAAATGAAAAACAGGCTGTCGCAAGAAAAGTGCTGGAGGATCTTACCGAATGGTTTGAGGTAAAAGAGAGCCGGGAAGGCTATATCCACGACTGCGCAGACTGGACATTTCTCGCGGCAAAGGATGATGATCGGATCATGGGATTCCTGTGCCTGAAGAAAACGGGAGATGCCACGGTTGAGCTGGCTGTTATGGGCGTGATGAAGGAATACCACAGAAACGGAGTCGGCCGAGAACTTGTCGAAAAGGCTAAAGAAGCGGCGAGGGCCCTGGGATACGGATTCATGCAGGTCAAAACGGTGAAGATGGGCGTGTATGAGGATTATGACAGGACAAATCTGTTTTACATAAGCTGTGGTTTCAAGGAACTGGAAGTGTTTCCTCTCCTATGGGATGAGGCTAATCCCTGTCAGATCTATGTGATGTCTTTGAAAACATAAAACAAAACATTCCACCACAGGTGTAGTTGACGAACTTAAATAAGCGTCGTAAAATGCCGATAAAGGTTTCAGAAAGGAATGTACCAAAACCATGAGAATGAACACGATGACAACTGCATACCCGGCGTCACAGCCTGCAGCCCTGTATTTGCTTTATGCAAAAACGGGTTACTTATCGTGTGGACAAAACATCATGGCGACGCGCGAATAACGCGCAAAGATCATAAGCGTGATCAAGGCCTGCTGTGGGAGTCCACAGCAGGCTTTTTTCTTCCTATGGGTCGGTACCGTAGCGGCGAGCGGAGCAGACTGTAAATCTGTGACATGGAAACATCGAAGGTTCGAGTCCTTCCCGGCCCATTTTTTCGAGATCGTGGTGTAATGGCAGCACGCTTGGCCTGGGACCAAGAGGCACGGTTCGAATCCGGCGATTTCGATTGATCATTATTTGTATGATAAAGAGAAGGGTGGTAACAACGATGAAAACAGTGGATATGGAGGCTACAGGGATCCGGATCGACAGGATGCGGCAGGAACGTGGCATGACGGTGGCGGATGTCATGGCTACGATCGGCTTTACATCTCCCAATACCTTCAGCAAATGGAAGAAGGGAAAGTGCATGCCTACGATCGACAATCTGGTTGCATTGGCTGATATATTTGGCTGCAGCATAGGAGATATCGTTGCCGTAAAGACGGTATGAACCGTCTGTGGGCAATGTTGCAGAACTTTGACAGCATGGGCCAATGGTAAGCCGGCGGATTGCTAATCCGTCCATCGGTGTAACAGCCGGTGTCCCGGTTCAAGTCCATCTGTCAGGAGTGTGGAAGCGTGTCGATCGCATCGTTCATGATCTGTTCTGCATCAGCACCATAGAGATCAAGGCCGACAGCCTTGATCAGCTCCACATCCTGTATTCCGTAAAAGCTCTGCGCCATCGTTTTGACATATCCGAAGCCGAATTCTTCGGGAACAAACGCACCGCCGGCGGTTGTAACATAGTAGAGTTTTTTCGCTCTGCAAAGTGGTTCGGGTGTTCCCTCCGGCGTGTACCGGAAGGTGATACCCACCACATTGATCTGCTCTAAGTATTGTTTCAGTGCCGCCGGAAAGGAAAGATCCCAGTATGGCGCGGCAATAATGATCAAAGAAGCCCCGGCAAACTGTCTGGCCAGATCGAACATCGGATCCGTCCATGCTGCGGCTGCGATCAGAGAATCCCTTTTGGCAAGAAAACCGGCATCAGCGATCGGGAATTCAATTTCCGAAAGCTTTACCTCCGTTACTTCACATTGCAGATTTTGTATCAATGCATCCGCGAGTCGCCTGGTGCGGGATCCTTCTCTGACACACGCGTTTACGAGTAAAACCATGATCACACTACCTCCGAAGCAAATGCCCTCCCTGAGAGGGATCAGTTTTCCTTTTCCATAAAAACGAAGATGAGTTCATCGCTTACGGGTCTCCGATCGAACTCCCTGTATCCGTTGTGCTGATACAGACGGATATTATCCACGCTTTTTGTACTTGTAAACAGTTCATACCGTTTATCCGGGAAGCACTTCTCTATCGATGACAGAAGCTGCGTTCCATATCCGTGCCCTCTGTACGCCGGATGGACCATCAGTTTCCCGATAGAAACGGTTCCGGCATCTTCCCGTGCACGTACAGATCCGATGATCGTTCCGTCATCCGCGATCATCTTCAGGATAAGTCCGTTTCGGAATTCTTCTTCTACCTCTTCTATCGTCTGCTTCAGCGGAGGGATGTCGTTTGTGCCGAATAGCGCGGCTTCGCTCTGATAAGCGAGGTATTGGAGATCGAGGATCTCCTTCAGATCATCATAGTCGGCCTTATCAATATTCATTGCAGTTGTACCCGTTTCATTTTTGCTGCGCCGGAAGGTCCTTAAGAAATGCATGCTGTCTTTCATGGGATATTATAGTTCATCCCTGCGATAAATGCACCCGCGATCGGCTCTTCTTCTGCTTGACAACGGGGATTCTTTATATATAATATATGTTATATAACAATGATTATAAAAAGAAGGACAACTATGCCGCCGAAAGTGAGAATTACGAAAAAAATGGTTGCGGATGCCTCGTTTGAGGTGATCAGAGCAAGCGGGCATGAGAATCTGAATGCCAGAACGATATCGGAGTATCTCGGATGCTCGACGCAGCCGGTCCTGTACAGCTTCAGGACGGTGGACGAGATCCGGGAAGCCGCCTATGAGATCACGGATGCATACCATACGGCGTTTATCATGCCAAAGGATACGGATGAGAATCCGATGCTGGCGCTGGGTCTGAATTATGTGAGATTCGGACAGGAAGAAAAGAATCTGTTCCGTTTTCTGTTCCAGACAGATAAGTTTGGCGGAAAGGACGTGGCAAATCTCATGTCTGATCCGGGTCTTTCGGAGATCATGGCGATCATGGCGGAGGGGCTTAAGGCAGATACAGAGCAGGCGAGAGAAATGTTCCTGACTTTCTTCTGTGTGGCACATGGCATGGCGAGTCTGCTTGCCAATAATTCCATGGAATTTGACGAGGGGCAGTGCAGAAAGATGCTGGAGACGGTTTTTTATGGTATGGTCGCATCCGGGAAAGGAGTGCAGCATGATCAAACTGTATGAGAAGAAAGAAATACTGTTTGCAGTGCTCTGGATCGTTGCTTACTGCGTGATCCTGGGAACGATAAGAGGGAATTTCGGGGATGCGAGTGTCGCCATGCTGATCGCGCTGCTCGTTTTTACGGCAGGGATCATCGCATTTGTAAAAGCGAATCGTCTGGAGGAAAAATACGGTCTTGCCGGATGGCCGAAGGATATGAAAAGGTATCTGTTCTTCCTGCCGGTGTGGATCCTGGCTACGGGCAACATCTGGGATGGGATCGCCCCTTCCTACCGGGGAGTCTCATTGATATACGCGGTACTCTCCATGATCCTTGTGGGCTTTGTGGAGGAAATGATCTTCAGGGGATTTCTTTTTAGGGCGATGCTCTCAAAAGATAAGACGATCGTGGCGATCCTGGTTTCTGCCGTGACATTCGGCATCGGTCATATCGTGAACCTGTTTATCGGGCAGGCAGGTTTTGAGACGGTGATGCAGATCGTTTTTGCTGTCAGCTGGGGATTTATCCTGACAATGGTCTTTTACCGGGGCGGCAGCATGTTCCCGTGTATCACAGCACACGCCATGATCGATGCGTTGTCCTTGTTTGGAGCGGATAACGCGCTGATTGACCGGATATACATTGGTGTTACGATCGTCGTTGCGATCGTTTACTGTATATATCTTGGCAGGCTTAAAACATTTGCAGGGAGGAGCAGATGAAATACGATCAAAGGATCATTTTGAAAAACGGAAAAGAAGCATGGCTCAGGAACGGCGATCTCGCGGATGGAAGTGCTGTTTACGAGAATTTTAATCTTACTCACGCGGAGACCGATTTTTTGCTTTCCTATCCCGATGAAAACAGCTTTGATCCCGATCAGGAAGCACGGTTTCTGGAAGAGAAAACAAAGAGTCTGACGGAAATAGAGATCATAGCCCTGGTGGATGGTGTTGTTGCGGGGACCGCGGGAATAGAGGCGGTGGGGACAAAACACAAGGTAAGGCACAGGGCGGAATTCGGTATCAGTGTTTTAAAGGAATACTGGGGGCTCGGCTTGGGCAAAGCACTCACGGAAGCCTGTATCAGATGCGCCAGAGAGGCCGGATACATACAGCTGGAACTGAATGTGGTTGCCGGGAACGAAAGAGCCATTTCGATGTATCGGGATCTTGGATTTGAAGAATTCGGAAGAAATCCCCGGGGATTCCATTCCCGGACGAGCGGATTTCAGGAACTGATCTATATGCTGCTGAAACTGTAAAGCGATGAACGTATTAATATCATTTGATATTTTATCATAAAAACCTTGAAAAACCAACATCTTGTGTTAAAATCATCTCAAAGCGCAAGATGGCGCGTAACTTACAAACGAATCACAGGAGGAAAAATCAATGAACAAGGCAGAACTTGTAGCAGCGATGGCAAAGGCCGCCGGCCTGAGCAAGGTTGATGCCGAGAAGGCTCTCAAGGCTTTCACGGACACCGTTTCCAAGGAGCTCAAGAAGAAGGGCAAGGTTCAGCTCATCGGCTTCGGCACCTTTGAGACCAGCAAGCGTGCGGCACGCACCGGCCGCAATCCGCAGACCGGCAAGGACATCAAGATCCCTGCAGCGGTTGTTCCGAAGTTCAAGGCCGGCAAGGCGCTCAAGGACATCGTCAACAAGAAGTAAGAAAACGGCGTGATGATCGCGCTATTGGGCCGCAGGTGAGTCAGATCTCCTGCGGCTCTTTTCATAAGGTCCGCCTGCGGGAGGGGATGTACAGATGACAAAACATGTCATGACAGAGCTGAAATTAAACCTCACCGGCCGTCTGACAGAGATTTACGGACCGGAAGAGGGGATAAGGAACAGCGGCGTACTTGTGCCGGCGATCCTGCGGGATTTTTCGGGTATGATAGAAAAGGCAGCTGTCGGAGAACGTGTAACGGAGACCTATCGAACAGAGGACGGAAAAGCGGAAATTGTATTGGACACGGTAAAGACGACCGGAGAAAGCGAAATTACGGTCATTGTGAAACAGATCGGCTGAGGTATAATACATAAGTGACCGTGGTTTTTTGACGGATGATGCTTATATCATAACAGATCACATTTTGTGAGTGCTGTGTCGCGGCGTACGACAGGACAGAAAAGGAGTTGGATCATGAGGTATACGAAAAAGACCCTCGAAGAACTGAAAAAGACCATGGACCGGGTCGCGCGGATATCGCAGGAGATCAGTGGATCCGTTGCATTTCGGGATCATCTGGAAGCCCGGAGCAGGAATAACAGCCTGAGTCAGGAGCAGCGCCAGGCCGCCGAGGGGCTCAGGGACAAGATCGACCTCTTTACGAATCTGGGTTTGTCCGCACGTGACATATCATCGAAAATTCAGAAACAGATCGACGGCAACGCACAGAATCCCGATGATCTGGAGGTTCAGATCGATCGTTTCATCGACACGCTGCAGCAGAATACAGGGCAGGTGACAGCTGCGGCTGATGCTTATTTCCTATGGGACGACCACGACAAAACGCCAGAATTCAGTGATCCCGTGTGGCCTATGTACAAACTGACCAGAGAATTTGACGAGGCCGGTAAGAATCTTGACGTTCTTCAGAGGACCAACGGGATCCATAAATACAAGGAGATCGACACACGCCTTGAGGAAGAGATGACATATCTCTCGGCAATGAGCTGTGACGGCATTGACCTGACACAGGTGCCTGACACTATGCAGGACGCAAAAGCGGAAGCGGACGAGGCAAAGAACAGGTACAGAGAACTGCAGAGCGACGATGAAAAGGAGAGATGGAAAGAAAAGCAGGCAACGGCAAACCGTCGCATCTCCGAGATCCCGGGCGAGATTCAAAAGCTCGAAGAAGAGCGGAAGGCAGCGGATACTGCCGCCAAAAACGATGCAAAAGATCTGGAAGAGGTGAAGCGGGCGCGCGGGAGATATGACGATATCCGCAGACAGATCGTAGAAGCCGGTGAGAACGAGAAAAAACTCAGTGCGGACATCGACGGGCTGCAGCAGGAGCTCTCCTCCAAAACGGAGAAAACAGATAAAGCGAACAATACCTATAGAATGGGGATGGAAGCGTATGAACACCGTGCCGGCGGTCATGCGATCGACTTTTTCAAACCCTATGTGGAGAGTAAGGAAAGAGAGCTTCAGTGGAAGAAGGTCAGGGAACTTGCCGGCAAGCTGGGGGATGTCCTCTGGGAAGACACCACCGCGCTGAACAGTTTCGTCTCCGGGATAGAGAACAGATCCGGGAAATTGTCCGGGAAGGAACAGGAGATAACCGGATCGCGGAGAAAGGCCCCGCTGTCCGAGGAGAACGGCAAGAGACTTGACAGGATCGGCGAACTTGTCGCGCAGATGATGAGGATGGCTCCTGACAAGAACCTGCTCAACGATCTTCTCGTCCCCAAAGCCCCTGTGACCGATGCCGGTAGTTATCTGGACGAGTTGAACAAAGGTCTGGATCAGCTGATCGAAAGCAACAGAAAAGATTACGAAGGCAATGTGCTTTACCAGAACACACAGAAAAAGAAGGAAGAGGTCTCGAAAAAGAAGGAAGAATACGGAAAAAACGCCGATAATCTGCAGAAGGATAATTTCGGCAAAAAGAAGGAAAAGAAGGCAAAGCAGAAGAAGAACAAAGGCCTTGCCGTGGAGATCGCGAAGGAGGATATGGGCATCGCTATTGACGCCGTCAATACGGATGAGCTTGATTTCCTGATCGAGGATCATGTCAATACCGCGATGGAACAGGCGGAACGCGAAGCCAAACTGGATGAACTGAAAGAAAAGCGGAATGACAGCATCAAACTTGCCGGGGATCTGAACAAAAACCTGGAAGACTTGCGTCGTGATTGCGAACTGGATTATGCACCTCACCTGCTTGGCAAAGCGTTCAACGGACAGGGAGGACAGGACAATCTCTTCGGATATCTGGAGAATGTGATATCGGATTCGGTCGCAAAGAATCAGAACAGCAGGGACAATGAGATCCCGCAGAAGATCGAGCGGTTAAAGAACGAACTGAACGAGAGGAAGGCGGAAGCGGATCGGTATTCCCTGGATTCCTATAAGAAAGCGCTGGTCGATGCCCAGCTCGATTCCGAGAAGAAGAGCCGCAGGTACACGCAGCTTCAGACGATCAACAGGCACCTGAACATCGCAAAGGATCTGTACAACGATAAGACAGCGGAACTGAGGCGGGCATCCGATTCCCTGTCAAAGGAACGCGAGGTGATCCTGGAGGGCATCAATGCCTTTCTCAGGGATTTTGACAAGAATAAGAAAACAGGTCACGGAAACAGCGATGAATACGAGACGATCAAGACGGCTCTTGAAGCGTTCACGAACGACAACACGCAGGAATTGACGCCGGAGAGGTTTAAACAGATGCTCGGCGTGCTCAAGCAGTCGGCCTCTGCCTATAAGGAGAAGAAGAATAAGCAGTGGTTTCACTGGAGACCGAGCGGGCAGAGGAAATTCCGCCTGAATCAGGCCGACAACATCGAGCGCTTCTGCGACGAGCATACGGCATTGATCGATTCGATGAACCTCAATGAGGCGACACGACAGGAGATCCGGGATTTCAACACCAATCCGCCTGCGGACAACCTGGATGCCGGGCAGTTCAGAACAAAAGCGCAGGAGATGAAGGCACAGTACGACAACAAGATCAGCACGTTCAAGAATATCATGCTTGAGACGAAAAATGCCGGCGCGCAGAGATTCGACGGCAATGAACAGATGACCGATGCGGCCAGAAAGGATATGGTGATCAACGCACTTGTGAACAATGAGGTGGAGAAGGAGCTGTGGAACACCGATCCCGAGAAGGAATCCTTCGACAAGCATGTGCTCGATCTGCAGACGATCAGGAATACCGCGAAGCAGAACATCGAGAAAACCGATACCGAATTCATCAATAAGGTGATCGAGGACAGCAAGGCGCATCCCGAGATGAGCGGCGCCGATATCGCGAAGAGAAAGAGGCAGCAGGAGGCGGGCAGGAAGTATCGCGATTTCACAAGCTACGACCAGAACCTGCAGGAAGCGGTCTATAACAACGCCGGCAATGAAATGAACCGGCAGGTGAACAACAACAGAGCCATGGCGCCGCAGTAAATCCTGCCGTCAGTATTCGCGCAGCACCAGTTCGGTGATCCCTTCATTCACACCGCCCTGTATGCGCAGCACCTTACTGTTCCGGCCATAACTGTATTCATCCCAGATCATGTCTTTCAGACCATGTCCGCGATGATAACCGTGTATCAGGCGGATCCGGTAAACTGTCGGATCCGCCTTTCGAATGGCTTCGTCGATCTTCTTTTTTGCTTCCTCTGCGCGCAGTCCGTGCAGATCGATCTCTATGTTTCCGCTTCCGAGCATATCGCGTGTCTCCTTCATTCATTATAACGCTGTAAAGCGTGTCGACGCAATCCGGATCCCCCTTCTTTCGGCAGGCTGTCTGTGATAGAATGATGATCGGCGCAATTGTTGAGTGAGGAAAGGGGGAGATCATGGCGCTGTTACAGGTACAGTTTTATTCCGATATTCTGGGTGCGTCAACTGAAATGAATGTCATCATGCCGGAGATCAAACGGCGGACAGAAATGAAAGATCCCGCAAAAGAACAGGAACTGCCCAAAGTGCTCTATCTCCTTCATGGATTCGGCGATGATCAATCCGCCTGGGTCCGCCGCACATCGGTGGAACGATACGCGGCGGAGCAAAATCTGGCGGTGATCATGCCCTACGCTGATCAGAGTTATTACTGCAACGAGGTGTATGGCAAACGGTACTGGGATTTTGTCAGTGACGAACTCCCGTCGGTTGTTCATCGTTTCTTCCGTATCAGCGATCGCCCTGAAGATACCTGTGTCGCCGGGCTGAGCATGGGTGGATACGGCGCCATGCGTCTTGCTTTGACCTATCCGGAGCGGTTCGCGGCAGCCGGGAGTTTTTCCGGCTCCGTGGATATGGTCTATCGGGTCAGGGAGATGGATGAAGCCGGAACGAGAGACTGGAACAAAATCTTCGGAGACATGGAGCTTGCGGGCAGCGAAATAGACGTGATGCATCTGATGAAGAAGAACGCGGCCGCACCCGGGAAGCCGCGGCTCTATGTGAGCTGCGGAACCGCGGATTTTCTGTATCCGCTGCATCGGCGTTTTGTGCCGGCTCTCAGGGAAAACGGCTGGGAAGTCACGGACTATGAGGAGAAGGACGCCGTCCATGAATGGGGATTCTGGGACAGGCAGATCCGGTCATTTATAGATTTTATATATGAGGAGGGATCGATCGGAATATCGCAATAAATGGAAGAAGACCATATGCACGGCGCCGATCTTGTGGTACAATCTATTCGGGGCGCAGAACAGCGCGCGATTTTCAAAATGTAAAGGAGGAAAGATCAATGAACAAGGCAGAACTCGTAGCAGCGATGGCGAAGGCCGCCGGCCTGAGCAAGGTTGATGCCGAGAAGGCTCTCAAGGCTTTCACGGACACCGTTTCCAAGGAGCTCAAGAAGAAGGGCAAGGTTCAGCTTGTCGGCTTCGGCACCTTTGAGACCAGCAAGCGCGCGGCACGCACCGGCCGCAACCCGCAGACCGGCAAGGACATCAAGATCCCTGCAGCGGTTGTTCCGAAGTTCAAGGCCGGCAAGGCACTCAAGGATACCGTCAACAAGAAGTAAGAACACGGCGCGTTTCTTCGTGCTATGGGGCCGCAGGTGGGTCAGATCCCCTGCGGCTCCTGTCATTTGGGACGTATAAGAGACCGGTAAAGGGGATTGAGACGATATGGATATCCGATACAGGCAGGTTCGTAAAGAAGACGGGTATGAATGGTATACGCTCCTGGACAGAGTCTGGCGCGTCGCATATGACGGCATTTTTCCGCAAAAGGTATTCGATGCGCGCGATAACGCCAAAGACGACAGGGCACGCGGGTTTTCGGAAGAGAAGTTCCTCGGTGAAAGAAAGACCGCCTATGTGGCGGAGCATGAGGGGAAGATCGTCGGGCTGATGTTCGGAACACTGGATTCGGACTATGAATACTTCAGGAACGACTATGCTGATCTGGTTGCGCTGTATGTACATCCGGAATATCAGGGGATGGGGATCGGCACGGCACTGAGAGACATATTCATAGAATGGGCCAGGGGAAAGCATGCGGATCGATTTGTTATCGGCGTGTTGAAGGACAATACGAAAGCGCGCAGGGTGTATGAATCCTGGGGAGGAACGTTATCGGAGCACGAACATGATTTCGTGCAGATGAAAGTGGGGTATCCGGAAGTGTTTTATACTTTTGAAATACAGGGGAAGTGATGTGAGAACGGAATATATCTCTGAAAAGAGCGTACGTGATAAATACGAGCGCCTCACCGGACTGCTGATCGAAAGGAAACTGACGATCACCACGATGGAGAGCTGTACCGCCGGACAGATCATATCGCTGATCACGGATACGGAGGGCTCCTCCGCTGTCGTAAAGGGGGCTTTTGTCACCTACTGCAACGAAGCCAAACTGCGGCAGGGCGTTCCGGCTGCCGTGATCAAACGATACGGCGTATACTCCGAAGAAACCGCCCGTGCCATGGCGGATGCCTGCCGGGGCGCTTACAGAGCCGACATCGGGATCGGCATCACCGGAACCTTTGGCAACACAGACCTTGATAACAGAGACAGTATTCCCGGAGAAGTGTATTTCGCCGTTTCGACCGCGCACGGGACGCAGTCCAGTCACTGCAGCGTGCCGGCGCAGCCTTCAAGATCCGCCTATAAGCTGTATATGGCCGATGTGGTGGTGTCGAAGCTGTTTGAGATCCTGGATGCTCCCGCTCAATGCCAGGGAAAGGTGACCAGTCCGTAGATATAGAGGGCAGCCACACAGATCGGGACAAAGAACTGAAAGACCGGCTTCATCCAGGGAAGGATCTTCAGCCCTTTGCCGGAATTTGCTTCCTCGACGAACGCATCCCAGCCCCAGCCAATCTTTGTGCAGCAGAAGAGGCTGAACAGGATGGCGCCGATGGGCAGAAGATTGATGCTCACAATGAAATCCCAGAAATCCAGCCATGCCGTTCCCTCCGCAAAGGGCCGGAAAGGGAAGACGCTGTATCCCAGCGCGGTGGTCGAGGAGAGCAGTGCCACGCCGATCCCGCAGACGAGACATCCCTTCGGGCGGCTCCATCCGGTCATCTCGCGCACACAGGCCAGGATATTCTCAAACACGGCGAGTTCCGTGGAGAAGGCCGCAAAGATCATGAACAGGAAGAAGAGACTCCCCCAGAGCCGCCCGCCGCTCATGTTGTTGAAAACCGTCGCCATGGTATCAAACAGCAGGGAGGGGCCGGCATTGACCTCGATATCATAGGTGAAGCAGGCAGGGAAGATGATGAGTCCGGCCATGATGGCGACCATCGTATCGAGCAGGATCACGTTGAGGCTTTCACCGGGAAGCGATCGTTCTTTGCCGATATAGCTGCCGAAGATGGACATGCAGCCGATCCCGAGACTCAGCGTGAAGAAGGCCTGATTCATGGCGCCCACGACCACCGATCCGTTGATCTTGGAGAAATCGGGCACCAGATAGAAACGGATCCCTTCCGCTGCGCCGGAGAGCACGAAACTGTGCGCGGCGAGCACGATCATCAGAATGAGCAGTCCGGTCATCAGGTATTTCGTCACCCGCTCCAGACCGCTCTGCAGGTTGAAGTTGAGAACCCCGAACCCGACAGCGACGGCAACAAGCATATAGATGAGATTGACCGCCGGGTTGGTGATCATCTGTACAAAACCGAGTTCGGCGGAGCGCCCGGTCAGAAACATTAGGAAATAATAGATCATCCAGCCGGTGACCACGGTGTAGAACGACATCAGCGACACATTACCGAGGAGACACAGATAGCCGTGAATATGCCATTTCTGTCCGGGCTTCTGCAACTTCTGGTACATTCGCACCGGACTTGCCTGCGAGGCGCGTCCCATGGCGAATTCCATCGTGAGAGCAGGGAATCCGAGGAGCAGCAGACACAGCACATAGATCAGCACAAAGCCGCCGCCTCCGTACTGCCCGGTCATCCACGGGAATTTCCACACATTGCCGCAGCCGATCGCGCAGCCTGCGCTCAGCATGATGAAGCCCAGCCGGCTGCCGAGCCTCTCTCTTTTTTCACTCATCGTATTCTTCCCCCTGTTGCTTTTCATAAACAGCAATCCCGACCATTATACACGGATATGCGGTACTCTGGCAACAGGGGGATGCTGCGGGTCAACCGCCAAGCGTCTTTGCTACATACGCTCTGCAGGCATCTTCATCCAGTTCCACGGCGTCATATACATTTCCCGCCGTATCTACGAGAATGCCGGATACAAGATCATCGTTAAAGTAGTATCCGTAGGTAGAGGTTCCGCCCGTGATCCTGGCATATTCCCTTCCGTCAGCGGTTTTGGTGGTCTCCGTGGTGTATATACCGTAATCCAGGGAATCGCCTTCGGCGTAGATATAGATGACATCTCCGTTATCATTTCTGAAGATGGCCAGTTCGATCTTCTTATCCGCCCCGTCCGCTGTCTTCAGACCGCCCATATAGGTCAGGGTGTCCTGAACAGCCTTGATCTGGTCTTCCAGACTCATCAGGCCATCTTCCTCATCCGCGACAGCATCCGCTGCTTCCTGAACGGCGTCGGCGGCCTGTGTGACTGCTTCGGGAGCCGTTTTTCCGCACGCTGTCAGCGCGGCGATCAGGGATACGGCGGCAATCCCCGTTACAAAGTGTCTGATCGTTGTGTTCTTCATCATGTTCCTCCTTTTGGGTTTTCTTCGTGTCCGATCGAGATTCTAGTCCACGCTGTCCTACAAAAGTTCGTCAAAAAGTGAGGTCTTTCATATCAAAATATAACGAGCGGGATCGGGAACGGTTCCGTAGTATGATTCCTGTCACAGAGATCAATCGTAAGGAGGATGCGGGATGTTACAGGTAAAAGGGAAATGGGCACTTGTTACCGGCGCGGCAAGAGGGATCGGTTATCTGACGGCGAAGTTTATGGCGGGCCAGGGATGTAATCTGATCCTGCACAGCCGGAGCCTTGCGCACACGGAGAAGATCCTGGAAGAAGTAAAAGCACTTGGCGTGTCAGCTTATGCGGTTGAAGCGGATCTGAATGATCTTGGAGCCGTGGAGCGGATGCTCGGGCAGATCGACGCGCTGAACGTCCCGGTGGATATCGTTTTGAACAATGCCGGTCTTCAGGTGGCATATCGCACGGCATACTTCGAAACACCGCCGGAAGACTATCTGATCAGTTTTAATGTTAACACGATCGCCCCTGCCATGATCTGTTATCATTTCATGCCGATGATGATCAAACGCGGATCCGGCCGTATCCTTAACACAACCAGCGGCATCCGTCTGGAACCGGAGCAGGCAGGCTATTCCGCGAGCAAGGCGGCTCTGGACAAGATCACGATCGATCTGGGCAAAACGGTCGAAGGGACGGATGTCATGATCAATCTGACAGATCCGGGCTGGTGCCGCACGGATCTCGGAGGTCCGCAGGCCCCGAATGCTCCCGAAAGTGCCATACCGGGCATCGTGGTGGGAGTGTTCATGGAGGACAGGAAATCGGGACGGATCCTCGGGGCGCAGGATTTCGTCGGTCTTTCCCTGGAAGAAGCCGTGGAAAAAGCGGAGAGAGAATTTGACAGTCCGTACGGGCAGGCCTAAAAAACCCCTTGACAAAATAAATTTGATAAAATATAATAGAATAAAATATAAATGACTTTCCAAAAAGGGGGGATAAAACAATGGGATTCTATGATCTGAGTGTAACAGCGGCGACGGGCGAAGAGATCTCGATGAAGGACTATGCGGGCAAGGTGGTGCTGATCGTCAACACCGCGACCGGATGCGGGTTTACGCCGCACTACAAAGACATCGAGGACATGTATGAGAAGTATCACGACAGAGGATTTGAGGTCATTGACGTGCCCTGCAACCAGTTTGCCGGACAGACGCCGGGCACGGATGACGAGATTCACGAGTTCTGCACGCTGAGATACAACACACAGTTCCCGCAGATGAAGAAGTCTGATGTCAACGGCGAGACGGCCATTCCGCTGTTCCGGTATCTGAAGTCACAGAAAGGCTTCGCGGGTTTCGGGAAAGGCCCCAAGGCGCTGGCAATGAGCGCAATGCTCAGGGGAATCGACAAGGATTATAAAAACAATCCGGAGATCAAGTGGAATTTTACGAAGTTTGTGGTGGACCGGGGCGGCACTGTCGTCGCGAGATTTGAACCCACCGCAAAGATGGAAGATGTGGAAAAATGTGTGACGGAGCTTCTGTAAAGGGGAGCACGGGGACAGAAAAATGGCGCAGAAATATGAACAGCTTTTGCTGAAAAACCAGCTTTGTTTTCCGCTCTACGCCTGCGGCAGGAAGATCGTGGCCGCGTATACGCCGTATCTGAAACCGCTGGGGCTCACCTATACGCAGTATATCGTGTTTATGGTCCTTTGGGAAAAGGAATGTCTGAACGTCGGACAGCTCGGCGGGATTCTTCATCTGGATGCCGGAACCCTGACACCGCTCCTGAAACACCTGGAAAAGGAGGGTTTTGTCACGCGGGAGCGTTCGAAGGAGGACGAGCGCGTAACGATCGTGCGCATCACAAAAAAAGGGGAGGCGCTCAAAGAAAAGTGTAAGGATATCCCGATGAAGATCGCTGCGGATACAAAAGGAATGACGGAAAAGGACGCAAAGGAACTGTACCGGCTGCTGTATCGGTTCCTGGAAGCGGACGGAGGGAGTGGATCATGCTGACCTATGAAATGCAGACTGGTCTCTCTGTCGGGTGGTGTATCCCCGTATCCGCTGGAAGAAGCACTGGACGATGCGCTGTTCTGGCTCCTGGTGCAGGAGGAAAAACTAACTGACGGTCTCGTTCGGATACCGCTTTTTCTTTACCTGTTCGGCTTTCTCGATGATCTTCTCTTTCCACATTTCATCGGGTGCGTCCAGCTGATAGGCATCAAATCCGTATTCCCGCCCATAGGAGCAGATGACGGATTCATCATCTATATGAAGCGAAATGTTATATCTTCCCGGCACTTTCTGTGGAAGTGTCTGCGCATGTCCCGCCTGAACCTCCTTCAGATGCCTGGAGCCGTTTACAATACCGTCAAAATGCACCCTGTAGCATCGGAACAGATTCCGGATATAGTGCTCTGACCGAAAAGATGATGTGTAGATCCAGACCTCATATCCCATGGACTGAAGGGAGCGAATGAGTTCCGGAGTCCCCAGGCGCAGCCTTTCCCGGAAGATCTTATTGAGCGGAAACACCGGTTCCGGTTCGGTTTCGTGTGTATTGGGGTTAACAAACAGAACTTCATCCAGATCAAAGGAGACCCGCATTTTCCTTTCCGCAACCGGGTTATGCATCGGAGCCGAATCCTCCTATGGTATCCATGACCTCCTTATACCAGGAGGCGCCCGTATCAGAAACAGGGTATTCCGTGAAGTCCCTGCTGTCTCTCATGGTCCGCGTGATACTGTCCATACTGATATGGACGGTTTCTGCATACTTGTCGGAGAAAAGTTTGTCCCGGTGTTCCTTCTGCTCCTTAAATGCGGTTGATTTTCTGCCGGATCCCGTTATGACACCGTCCACGCGCGCGTGATATAAACGGAAAAGATGTTTTATGTAATCGTAGGAATAATACTCCCGCGAATAAACCCATATATCGTAGCCCCGGCCGGAAAGAAAGCGGAACAGGCCGGGGATCCCCAGTCGCAGACGTTCTTTATAGGTCCTTCGTCTGAAGTAGCCGAGCGGCGGCTCGCAGAGTTCCTCCGCCTCCGGACCGAAAACCACTTCGTCAAAGTCAAGTGCCGCACGCTTCACATTTTGCGTACGCTCGAGCATTTCCTCAATATCCTGTTCCTGCGTGAGATTGACGATATGGCAGCGGATCTTCTCCTCGCCGAACATCTTGCAGGCCGCCCAGCGATGATGCCCGTTTAAGAGCAGATATCCGGAGGGAAAGGTCTTCTCTATGATCACCGGATCATCGCGCCAGGGGGTGTCTTCATTCCATCTCGCCAGTTTGAGGGCATCCACGTAGGAGGAGACGATCTGATAATTCGGCCCGATCCGGGGATCCGTAAATTCATCATCCGGATTGGGATGCAGTTTATCGCAGTTCACCATACGCGTGAACAGTCTCTCCGGCAGAGAGGCTTTGACTACCGCGCGTGTCCCCGCGTAAATGTTTACCTCGTCAGCCATGAGCTTTTCCAGCTCGCTTTTGGATATCGCTTTTCCCAGTTTTTTCATAGTTTTCTCCGATCTATACCACGATGGTCAGAATATTCAAACCGAAGGTGTTCTGATATGCCATTGACCTGGATATCCGGCTTACAAGCTGGAGACCGATATTATGAAATACCGTCTCCTCCTGCTGTCCGGCATCCACAGCCTCAAACATGCGCGACGCTTCCTCGGGGTTGAAGGGAATTCCGTCATCCTTAAAACAGATGACGATCTCTTCATTGACATAGGAGACACGGATATCAATGCTGTGTTTTTTGTTATCATGAAAACCGTGCCGGACGATATTTCCCGCCAGTTCCTCCGTGCAGAGGGAGGAATAGTTCCGGCGGCGACCGGAAACGCCGTGTGTCTCGCAGAAGTCCCACACATGTCGGGACAGATTGATCACCTCATCCATGTTGTGGACCGTGATATCGATCCTGTTATCCGCGGGGATCCCGAAACCTTTCGGAAAACACAGCATTCTCTCCAGACTGATCGGCGGTTTCCTGTTATACAGGAAGGCGTAGCATACGATGATCAGCACGCAGAACGCGCATCCCAGCAACTGCCCCGCCCAGACTCCCGTCATCCCGATGCGGGGGACAAGGAGGATCGTGAACAGGCATACGCCCAGTATGCCGTCCGCCACCGCTATCGTGCGGACGATCTTTTCTTGCGTCAGACAGTGGTAATAGTTGGAGAATCCCACTGTCAGCGCGCTTATGGGGGAATACAGAGGATACAGCATAAATCCGATCAGTGTCATTCCATAAACGGGTGCGGTCGGATCATGAAAGAACAGATTGGTCAGGGGATAACAGCAGGCAGATGTCACGACTGCCGATAATACCGCCAGACCGACACCCTTTGTCAAAAAGGTCTTCATCAGGATCCGGAGCCCGGTCCGATCCTCCTCACCCACATAGACACTGCCGAGCACCATCACAGCCGAGGTGACTCCTGCGGGGACCGACCAGTAAACACAGCCAAACGAATATATGGCGGAATAGGCCGCCAGTCCGTCCGGTCCGACATAACGCTGGATAATGCTGTTGATGATAAATCCTCTTGCGGAGATACAGAACTGCGTGACCGCGCCGGGGAGACCATAGAGCAGGATATCCTTTATGTCGGCGGGAACAATACTGTCCTTACTGAACCTTATGACCGCTTTGTCGCTCAGGAAATACAACCCCTGAATAATGAAGAAGAAGACATTTGCGAGAGACGTCGATAATCCGAGGCCGAACAGCCCCATGTGGAAGACCGCGACAAACAGCCAGTCAAAAAAGGCGTTCGCCGCGAACATCGTCGTGATGGCAAGGTAGCTTCTTTTCTCCTGATGCTCAAGCTGCAAAAAGGCTGTGAATTGTGTCCCGAGGCAGCCAAACGGCAGTCCGAGCGCGAATCCGCGGATATAAAGGCAGAGCTGTTCCGTCAGGGCGCCTTTTGCGCCGAGTCCCAGAGCGATCGTCTCCGTGAATGCTTCGCAGACGAACAGGAGAACGGCGGACAGGATCATCATGATGATCATATCCAGAGAAAAGATACTGCGTGTTCTTTCGACGATCTTTTTTCCCAGATATCTGCCGCACAGTACCTGCGCCCCGCCGAAGATCAGGGCGTTCACGCCAAGGAGCAGGTTGGTCACGGGACTGAACAGGCCGGTTACAGCCATTGCCTGCGAACCGATGAGATTTCCTGCAAAGGCATTGTCAATAATGGCATTGATGCCGCCGATAATGGCGAGAACGATCTGTATGGGCAGAAGCTTCATGTAGAGCCGGGGGATGATCTCCGATTGTTCTGATTTGCCGGTCAGGGACATTTTTTCCTCACTGTTTTCATGGTGATCAAAACGGCGTCCTGGTAATCCATACGTCATCAGTATAGCATGGATCGCCGCGTAGTCAAACCCATCGCCCCTTCAAGGGTTCCCCGCGGAACGGAGGGATTTCATTCATGTCATCCGGTCAGCAGGTGATCAGGAGATGCTCATCGGCGATATCGTTATACACCGCGCATTTTCTGTCCGATACATCATATACGTGAACGATATCCTTCAGCAGATCGCCCTGCTCAAATCCGGTCACAAGATCTCTGGAAGAGGCCAGCTTCTCCGGTGAGAACCGGATCGTCTTCTCGTTATGGAACACGGCCGTATACAGGATCTCCGCTTCCACGAGATCCTGAAAGATGTGACTCCCGTAGGAGAGCTCCGGATTGTATCCCGCTTTTGTCTCCTCCGTTTCACAGATGATCTCGTAGGCGCTGATATCCGAAAAAGCGGTGGGTACACCAAGTTCCGGCGAGGTCGTGCCCACGCGTCCCGGAACGATCAGCATCATGTGTTTGTTCCGGTCACGGTAATGCCAGTTGATCCTGCCGATCAGTTTTGCCACAAGATCCTTTTCCTTGTAGGGCATATTGTAGTAGTTCACCGGATCCACCAGGACGATGAGATTGAGCTCGGTGGCTTTGGACATCCCCATGGACGCTCCCCGGCTCTCCAGCAGGATGTTTTCCTCCCGGATATCGGGCGGGATCACGGTCCCGGATTCTCCTTTCTGAACCTGGAGCGGTCTGCACTGAAGAAGATCGACCGAGTATTCCCCGCTCTCCGACAGGTTGATGGTAAACTCCGTATCCACAGGGTATTCATATTCCTCCTGAATGCACGCAAGCATCCGCTTCATCTGTTCCATCAGCCCCCGGTTTTTCACCAGGCCTCCGCAGGAGATGAATTTTATATCGCGGTTTCTGCCCATTTCTCTGAGTCTTGATTCCGCGTCAAAATCGTGCTCCAGCAGGATGCGATCCAGATAACCGGGCATATCGGGTCCGATCTCCTCCAGAGACAGCTTTTTCAGTGACCGATCCGTCATGTCAATGACCTCTGCCTGCCCCTGGGAGAAGCGGTGCTTGTCCGCGGATGAGGAATAGGATGTCTTTTCCGGCATGTCGAGATTGACGATCCTCGGATATGATCCTTCCGTCCTGTCCACGGCGGACGTGCCGAGCCCCATGACCAGCCGGAGCATCCCGGCGGTCGGATCGCTCTCCTTCATGATCCGGTAGGGGCTGTAGGAATAGCCGACACCGGCCGCGCACGGCATATAGTACCGGCCATAGTAGGAGCCGGAGACGCGCTGGATGAGCAGCGCCATCTGTTCGTCCCTCTTATCCAGCCCTCTCCTCTTGCGGTAGTCAAGCGCGGACAGACTCATGGAGCTTGCGTAGACCACCTTGATCGCATGCTCGAATTCCTCGAGACGTTCTTCGAGACTTCCCCTGTTCACGCAGAATACGGATTCATATTTCCCGGCAAACGCGTTTCCGAAACCGTCCTCCAGAATGCTGCTGGACCGGATGATGTAGGGATCCTGACCGTAGTACTCGATGATCCGGACAAACTGATCCCGCATCACTTCGGAAAAACTGCCGTTCATGATCTTTTCCGCAAATTCCTCCGCGAGCGAAAAGTATTCTTCTTCCGTGCGCTGCCTGATCCTCGTGTCCCACAGGTTGTTGTCGACAATGTAGGTATAATAGAGATCCGAACCAACGTAGAAGGAGTCGTGCGGTTCCAGAACTTCGCTGATATCCGGCTCTCTGTTTCTGATGATCGCGCGGGCCAGCAGCATGCCGCACGCCTTGCCGCCGATCATCCCCGTGCCGACCATATGATCCCGCACGGCGAAATAATCCTGCGGTTCAAAGTGCTTTTGCACCATCTCGCGCATCCTGGGATCCCGGGTCATCATGATGTTGCACATTTCCGTACAGGCCTCGCTGATGTCCATGCCGTTTTCGCTCATCAGTTTTACCCGGTTAAAATATCTGTCCCAGGAATCGGAATACTGTTCCTGTGCGGATCGCTGTGCACGCCCGAGCGTCTGGTAAAACCTGCTGGACTGCACGCCGTCCAGGATCGGCCGGAAACTCCCCGTTTCCGGGTCATAGATGTGCGGAAGGAACATGGTGTCGGAATTCCGGTTCCACACCTTTTCCGGGCGGACATAGACATTTTTCTTATCTGAATACACGTCAAAGAAAAGCTGCGTCGTGTTGAGGATCTTGTTGATCGCCTGCACGGAGTGCTTTCCCCGGATGATCGGGAAGAATGCGACCGTGTCCAGAATGAACAGGAACGGACAGGTGACACGGAAGAAGTTCCCCATCATCAGGTCCGTCGCCCACGCGGTCTGCAGCTCGGAGAGGCAGTCAAAGACATAGAAGGCATCTTTACCTTCCCGTTCGATCACATTGTGGATGGCAACGGTGAAATTCTCGAAACGATGGGAGAGCGGGATGTTTTCTGTTTTGATCTCCGGGCGGTCATTCAGCAGCGGTTCATGACTGGCGAAGCGGAAATAGATGATGTTCCGCCTGTCCTCGATCGCCTGCCGCACATAGGGTTCCATAAACAGTTTGAATTCCGAGAGCTCGGAAACGCGCCAGACCACGTTGTCACCCAGCCGGATGCTGTCCAGTGCCGTGTCCATTTCCGGGATGCCGCTGCATATCCTGTCAAATGCCGCCATGTCCCTACCTCCTCTCCTGCCCGCCGGGAGACAAAAAAAGGCGTTCCGCAGACACAGATGGTTCGCGGAACGCCTTTGTTCGCATATGGATAAACAGATTATATGATTTCCGATCCGGCATGTCAACAACAGGGATCTGTGGTACCACCATCCGCGTTCACGCGTTGAAGAGCACGTCGCGGGTCATCGGTGCGCTTTCTCTCGGGGATCATGCCGCCGAACTGGAAAAGGCCGGCGACACGGAGGATGTGGAAAAGCTTGGGAAAGAATTGCCCATTATGCTGGAGGATTACAGAAAACTGGCAGCCGCTCTGGAGCCTCTTCACGAGGAAGAGGAGATCGATCCCGAGGATGATACGAGGCCGCTGATATCGGATGAGTATCTGAAGGAAGCCTATACGGCGCTCGCGGAATTCTGCGCGTCCTATGACTTTGACTCGGTGACGCATGTGGTGGAATCGCTGCGCGCATACAGAATGCCGGAAGATGAAGTGACACGATATGACCTGCTGGTCAAAGCGGTGGATAATTTTGATTATGATCTCATACCCGGAATACTGAACAGGGGGGAATGATAGATGACGACCAAGGTATTGGTGATAAGCCGCGGCTCCGGTTTTATGATGGACGCTCTGGATTCCAATCTTAAGGAAAGCGGTTTTGAGACCGTCCACGCGGAACCTGCGATAAAAAGCATTGCAAAGGTACGACGGTCGCGGCTATCCCGATGGTTTAAAAGGTGATGAGATTCCGGAAGAAGCAAGGATCATCGCAGTCGCGGACGCCTATGACGCAATGACCAGCCACAGGAGTTATCGGGACATCATTCCGCAGGACCACGTTAAGAGTGAGATCGAAAAGGGCATGGGTACGCAGTTTGATGAGCGGTTCGCACGGATCATGCTCGAAATGATCGCGGAGGATACGGCGTATACCATGCATGAATGACGCGCCGATGCGGCCTGTTTCGGTATTTTTTTTCGGTTCACAAGCTGTCATGGATTTGATATAATGAACAGGCTTGCATAACACCCACGGTATTCTCAGAAAGGAGACTGACATGGATCTGAAATTGAAGGACAAGGTTGTTCTCGTCACAGGTGGCACCGGGGGCATCGGTACGGCCATCGTCAAGGGCTTTCTGGCGGAAGGCGCCAAGGTCGCGTTTTCTTCGACAAGCCAGGCGAAGATCGACGCGCTGATCCCCACGCTGGGCGCGGCTGACGGACAGGTCGCCGGCTTTGTCGCGGACATGACAAAAGAAGAGGACATCAAGGCCTATGTTGATGCCGCCGTGAAGAAGTTCGGAACGGTGGATGTCGTGGTGCCGAACGCCGGCTATGAAGGGAAGGCACATCCCGTGCAGGACATGACGCTGGATCTCTTCCAGGACACCTATATGATGAATGTATTCTCCGTTATGCTGATGATGAAATACACGGCGCCCATCCTCGCCGCCAAGAAATCCGGCGCGGTCGTCGTGGTCGCTTCTGCCGCCGCTTATGAGCCTACGGCAGGCAACAGCGCCTATGTTTCCTCCAAGTATGCGGTGGCCGGTCTCACCAAGTGCGTCGCGCTCGAGCTCGGCCCGGTCGGTGTCAATGTCAACTATGTGTGCCCCGGCCCGGTCGACACGCCGATGATGGTCCGCATCGAAAAGGATTTCTTCGGAGATTCCATGACCCACGAAGAGGCGATGGAAAAGCTTGCCGGCGCGTATGCCATGGACAAGCGCTATGCCAAGCCGGAAGAGGTCGCAAACGCGGTGCTCTATCTCGCTTCCGAGGTTTCCGCACATACAGCCGGTATGGGCATGCATGTCGATTCCAAGGTGGGACCGACCTCCTGAACAGAACCGGAACAGATCAAAATCGGAACAGAACGGACTGCCTTTTCGGCAGTCCGTTTTTTTATTTTTAAAAAGCCCTTGACATGTTAGCATAGGCTAAATATAATGACTGTTGGTTAGTATTTGCTAACCGTTTTTTAAGGCTTCGAGTTAGCATATGCAAATAATGCGAAAATGAAAGGCAGAGAAACATGAATCTGAATGATGCGGAGATCGGAAAGGAATATGAGATCACAGCAGTGGACACCGGCGGAGACGAGGAGATCGAGCAGTTCCTGTTCTCTCTGGGATGCTACAGCGGAGAAAAGATCACGGTCGTCGATAAGACCAGAAACCTGGTGGTGTCCATCAAGGATGCGCGCTATAACATCGATCCGGAGCTTGGCGCAGCGATCGCGATATAGGATCCGCATGTCGATGAGTGAACAAAGCCGGTTACGAAGCGTACTTTCGCGGAGGGCCCGGCATATATCGCACGATAAGTGCTCATAAAAGGAGGAAGGAAGAAAATGAGAATCGCACTGACCGGAAATCCCAACAGCGGGAAGACGACGATGTACAACGCGCTGACGGGAAGAAGCGAGAAGATCGGCAACTGGGCCGGCGTGACGGTGGACCGCAAGGAAAGCCGCATCAAGGACAAGTACAACGGCAGCGGCAAGGAATTGATCGCTGTTGACCTGCCCGGCGCCTATTCCATGTCGCCCTTCACGTCGGAGGAGAGCATCACCAGCAGCTATGTGAAGAATGAGCGCCCGGATGCGATCATCAACATCGTGGATGCCACGAACTTAAGCAGAAGCCTGTTCTTCACGACGCAGCTCCTGGAACTGGGAATTCCCGTCGTGGTGGCACTCAACAAGAGTGATGTCAATGACAAAAAGGGAAATAAGATCGATGCGGAGAAGCTCTCTCAGAAGCTTGGCTGTCCCGTTATCTACACCGTGTCCACATCGGATAAGGGTATCATGGAAGTGGTCAGCGCGGCGGCCGCTCTGGAAGGTAAAGGGCAGAAGGCACCTTATCATCAGGGAAATGTGGATCTGCAGAGCAAGGAGGCTGTCGAAGCAGCGGACCGCAAACGCTTTGAATTCGTGAACGGGATCGTGAAGGAAACCGAGGACAGAAAGGTCCTCACGAAGGACCGGAACGCAGGAGATACGATCGATAAGATCGTCACGAACCCGATCCTGGGCATCCTGATCTTTGCCGGCATCATGTATCTTGTCTTCTACATCAGCCAGACGACCGTCGGCACGTGGCTTGCCGATATCCTGGCCGGCTGGATCGATACTTTTAAGGAATGGGCAGGAGAGCAGCTTGGCGACGCCAATCCGCTCCTGTACGCGCTGCTGATCGACGGCATCATCGGCGGTGTCGGCGCGGTTGTCGGTTTCCTGCCGCTGGTCATGGTGATGTATTTCCTGATCGCGCTGCTGGAAGATTGCGGTTACATGGCCAGAGCGACGGTCGTGCTCGATCCGATCTTTAAGAAGGTGGGGCTCTCCGGCAAGTCGGTCATTCCGATGATCATCGGCACCGGCTGCGGCATTCCCGCGATCATGGCCTGCCGGACGATCAGGAATGAGAGAGAGCGCAGATCCACCGCGATGCTCGCGACCTTCATGCCCTGCGGCGCGAAGCTCCCGGTCATCGCGCTCTTTGCCGGTGCGTTTTTCCCGGAATCCAGATGGGTCAGTTTCGTCTGCTATATGCTGGGCATTGTCCTGATCCTGTTGGGCGCTCTGCTCATCAAGGCGATCACGGGCATGAAGTATCGCAAGAGCTTCTTCATCATCGAGCTCCCTGAATACAAGGTGCCCAGTCTCCTCTTTGCATTAAGGAGCATGCTGGAGCGCGGCAAAGCTTATATCATCAAGGCGGGAACCATCATCCTTGTCTGCAACACCGTTGTGCAGATCATGCAGACTTTCAACTGGCAGTTCCAGGCGATCGAAGAAGGAATGGAAGACACCTCGATCCTTGCGAGTATCGCGGGTCCGTTCTCCTGGCTGCTGGTCCCTGTCGTGGGGATCGCCTCCTGGCAGCTGGCGGCAGCGGCGATCACAGGCTTTATCGCCAAAGAAAATGTTGTGGGAACGATCGCAACGGTTTACGCGATCTCGAATCTCATTGATACGGAAGAACTGGAACTGATCGGCGAAGGCAATGCCGTCGCGGTGGCCATGGGGATCACCAGGGTTGCGGCTCTCGCCTATCTGATGTTCAACCTTTATACGCCTCCGTGCTTCGCGGCACTGGGTGCCATGAACTCCGAGATGAAATCGGCGAAATGGCTGTGGGGTGCGATCGGTCTCCAGCTTGCCACCGGTTTTACGGTCGGCTTCCTGGTCTATCAGTTCGGCACGCTCTTCACGACCGGTTCTCTGGGCGTCGGCTTTGTTCCCGGGCTGATCGCGATCGCCTGCTTCGCGGGTGTCATCGTCTGGTGCATCAAGAGCAATCAGAAGAAGATCGCTGCGGAGTATCAGCTGTCCGCGTAACAGCAGAAAAGGGGTGGATGATGGGCGCATTGCTTTCCGATATCGTCATTATGACAGTTCTTCTCCTCCTTTTATCGGGGGCGTGCGCCTATATCTACAAAGAAAAGAAGCGGGGCAGCCACTGCATCGGCTGCCCCATGGCCGGGAGCTGTCCGAGGAAGAACATCGGCTGCACACAGTCTGTCAGCGCAAAAGGCCAGATCACGCGTAACTGATTATTTATCAGATCGATCCTCACGGATCAATCAGGAGCATTCCGTCATGGTTTCCAACATCATCATTATCGTCATTCTTGCGGTCGCGCTGTTCTTCGCGATCAAAAGCACCGTTGCGCATTTTAAGGGGCAGGGAGCCTGCTGCGGAGGCGGCGGTTCGGATGTAAAGACAAAACCGCGAAAGCTGGATACGGTCATGGCGCAGAAGGTGATGCGGATCGACGGAATGCATTGTGAGCACTGCTATACGCGGGTGCAGAATGTGCTGAATTCCATCGACGGCATCAGTGCCCGGGTGATCGGCAGCAGGAAACTGGCAGTCATCAAATACGGTAAAGAAGTGAGCGATGACACGCTCGTTAAGGCAGTGACCGATCTCGGATATGAGGTCAGATCCATACAGTGAGCATCCGCAGTCGTGTTCAGGGGTGAGGATCCCGGTGATCGCGGCGATGCGGGGGAAGGAGAAAACGTGAGTTTAAGTGAAGTAAGACCGGACAAAGAAGCAAAGATTCAGTCGATCAAGGGAGACGAGCGTTTCCGGAGCAGGATCACATCGATCGGGATCACACCGGGCTGTAAACTGACGGTGATCCGGAATGACAAAAACCGCCCGATGCTGGTGTACACGAGGGATACCATGATCGCACTAAACAGGAAAGAATGCAGTCAGATCGAAGTGACGGAGGTGAGCGCATGACAGCAACGATAGCACTGCTCGGACAGCCCAATTCGGGGAAATCAACGATCTTTAATGCGCTGACGGGACTCAGGCAGCATGTGGGCAACTGGCCGGGCAAAACGGTTGAAAAGAAAGAGGGAACCTTTTCGCGCAACGGAAAGGAATACGCGGTGGCGGATCTCCCAGGATCCTACAGTCTGACCGCAAATTCCGATGAGGAGGTGATCACCCGCGATTTCATCGCTTCCGGCAAGGCGGATGTCGTCTGCATTCTGGCGGACAGTTCGCAGCTGGAGAGAAGCCTGTATATGATGGCAGACTACGCCGGCGTCAACGTACCGAGCTTCCTGGTGCTGAACATGGCCGATGTGGCGGCGGAGCAGGGAAAGACGATCGATGTGAAGGCATTGGAGGAGAGACTTGGCATCCCGGTCGTTCAGCTTTCCGCGACGGACAACAAAAAGTACGACGCATTTTATGCCGCCATGGACCGAGCGATCCGTGATAAGAGTGTGATCAATGTTGCCGGATTGGATGCCGAGTTTCAAAAGATCGAGGGTTATCAGGAGCTTAAGGGACTGATCCCCGAGGAGAGCGCAAAGAAGTATTCTTCCATGTGGCTTTCCGTCAAAGCGATCGAGAATGACAAACCGGTTGTCACGGAACTGAAAAGGACGCTGTCTCTGGAAGCCGGGGAAAAGCTGGATCAGATCCGTCGCGCTGCGGGTGGTGCGCTGGCGACCGGGAACAGCAAGTTCGCATGGATCGACGAGCTGCTCGAAGGGATCCGGAAGGAGAAGAAGGAAGAGGTATCGCTGGGGAAACTGGACAGGATCTATCTGCATCCCACCTGGGGAAAACCGGCGGTCATCCTGACGATTCTGCTGGGACTCATCGGTTCCTTTATTCCGGCGCTCCCCCTGATGGGCGTCGGTATGGCGTTCGGTGCACTGAAAACCCCTGTGGGCGCGGCATTGGCTTCTGCGGGCGTCAGCGATATCCTGATCACCCTGATCTGCAACGTGGTGATCCAGTCCTTTGCCTATATCTTCCAGATGCTGGGATTCGTGTTCGGTGTGCTTCTGGTGTTCGGCCTGCTGGAGGAGGTCGGCGTCATGGCACGCGTGTCCTATGTGTTTGACAACTCCATGGCAAAACTCGGTCTGCAGGGTAAATCCGTGATGCCGTTCCTGGTGAGCTTCGGCTGCACCATGGGCGGTGCTGCCGGCGCGCGTGTGATCGACAACTGGGGACAGAAGGTGCTGACGATCGCGCTCGCCTGGGCGGTTCCCTGCGGCGCTGCGTGGTCCGTCATCCCGATGCTCTCGACACTATTCTTCGGCCCCGGAGCGGTGCTGGTGATCATCGCGATCCTGGGAACCATGCTCCTCCATATGTGGATCACGGCGAAGATCTTCGGAAGAACACTGGTAAAAACAGAAGACCGTTACGGGATGATCATGGAGCTTCCGCCGTATCACAGACCGAAGTGGGGCGCACTTCTCCGCTATGTCCTGGGGCGCACAAAGGACACGTTTCTGCGGGTTTCCAAGGTGGTCCTGCTCGTTTGTGCTCTGTTCTGGCTGCTTTCCTATTCCTTTGTGCCGGGCACGGATCCGGTCCTCTATCGTGTCGGCAAAGCGATCGAACCGGTCACCAAGGTGTTTGGTATGGGTTGGCAGCTCTTTATGGCGTTCATCGCGTCTTCTGTCGGCAAGGAGGGTGCGCTCGGCGTGATCAGTGCGCTGTTTACGGACGGGTCCTTCTACGGGGCATTCAGTGATGCCATGAGCGGTGCCGGTACGGCGTCCAATCTGAGCGAGCTGCTGCTGGCCAATGTCAGCAGACCGGAAGCGTTGGCCTTCATCTTTGCGATCACCTTTAACATGCCCTGCGTGGTCGCCCTTGCCGCCACATATCAGGAAACGGCATCAGCGAAATGGACGGCAAAGATCGCGGCATACTACACCGTGGGTGCACTGGTGCTTTCGACGATCGTTTATCACATCGGCCTGCTGATCTGGTAATGCGTGATGGACAACAGGCTGAACAGACTGATGGAACTGTTAAAGGACGGTCACGCAAGGACCGTCCCCATGCTGGCGGAGGAACTGGATACCGACATCCCCGGTGTGCTCCGGCTGATCGAATATCTTGAGCACATCGGCATGATCCGCCGGGTGATCGGGAATCAGGTGAACTGTCACGGCTGCAGCGGATGCACGGCCGGCAGCGGCGGCAAGATGTGTTCCGGTTGCCTGCCGGAGGGAGGCTTCAAGAACATGGGACAGATGTGGGAAGTGATCGTGCAGGGGTGATACTTCGGGATGTAAAAGCAGAAACGAGATCGATGCTTTTGGCAGTTAAACAGATAAGGAGGGAATCGTTATGGGTTGGAAAAACTTAGGTGTCTTTGCACTGGGGACGCTGTTCGGACTGGAGGGGATCAAACTCCTGTCCTCGAAGGATGCGAAGAAGGTCTATACGCATTGCACCGCGGGTGTGCTGAGAGCAAAGGATTCCGTGTTGGATCAGGTTGCGGTCCTGCAGGAGAACTGCTCCGATATCTACGCGGAGGCGAAGGAGATCAACGAAGAAAGGGCGGCGAAAGACAGGGAAGAAGCGGATGATCCCGTTCAGTGAATAGTTGTATCAGGGATTCGGTGAAACAGATATGAGATACTCGATCAAACATGAGATCCGTTCCAGGATCCGCGTCCATCTCCCGATGAAGCGCATGACCTTCCGCGAGGCGGACACATTGGACTATTACCTGCAGAGATTTCCGGAGATCCGTGAGGTTCATGTCTATGAGCGGACCGCGGATGCGGTGATCCGGTATGAAGGTGACAGAGAACGGATCCTGACGATTCTGAAGGGGTTCTCGTTTGAGGACACGAATGTTCCGGAGCGGGTTTATGAGAGCTCCGGCAGGGAAGCGTCTGCCGAATATCGCGACCGGATCATCGGATCGATCCTGATGCATTACGGAAAGCGACTCCTCTTGCCGTTTCGGATCCGCCTGATCTGGGATGGGATCAAGGCTGTGAAGTATATCTGGCGGGGCTTGAAAACGATAGGTAATAAACGTCTTCAGGTAGAATTGTTAGACGCGGCCGCCATCTCGGCGGCGATGCTCATCGGTGATCATAAGACCGCTTCCAATGTGATGTTCCTGCTGGGGATCGGTGATACGCTGGAGGAATGGACGCACAAGCGGTCCGTTGATGATCTGGCCCGCAGGATGTCTCTGAATGTCGATCAGGTTTGGCTTTTGACGGATCAGGGGGAAGTTCTGACGGATTCCTCCCGGATCGTCTGCGGCGACCGCGTCGTTGTTCGGATGGGGAATATGATCCCCTTTGACGGGAATGTGTCCGAAGGGGAAGCGATGGTCAATCAGGCCTCCATGACCGGGGAATCTGCCGCGGTGCGCAAATGCGAGGGCTCGGCAGTTTTTGCCGGAACTGTGGTGGAGGAGGGTGAGCTTACCGTTACCGTAACGCAGGTGGAGGGCTGCGGCCGTTTCGACAAGATCGTGAAGATGATCGAGGAGTCGGAGAAACTGAAATCCTCTCTGGAGAGCAGGGCAGAGCGCCTTGCCGACCGGCTGGTCCCGTACACCCTGGTAGCTTCAGCTGTCACCTGGCTGTTCAGCCGCAATGTAACGAAAGCGGTATCCGTACTCATGGTGGATTATTCCTGCGCACTCAAGATGGCGATGCCGCTGTCCGTCCTGTCCGCTATCCGGGAGGCGACGGAATACGGCATCACGGTCAAGGGCGGAAGATTTCTGGAAGCCGTCGCCGATGCGGATACCATTATCTTTGACAAAACCGGAACCCTGACGAAAGCGTGTCCCACCGTGAAAAAGGTGATCTCCTTCTGTGAGGAGTCAGAGGACGAGCTGCTGCGTCAGGCGGCGTGCCTGGAGGAACATTTCCCGCATTCGGTCGCACGGGCAGTGGTGGATGCCGCTTCCGACAAGGGGCTTCTTCATGACGAGATGCACACAAAGGCTGAATACATCGTCGCGCACGGGATCGCCTCGCATATCGACGGGAAGAAGGTCGTGATCGGCAGTTATCATTTTGTCTTTGAAGACGAAAGAGTGGTTGTACCGGAAGGGAAACAGAAATTCTTTGACAGTCTTCCGGATGCATACTCCCATCTGTATTTTGCGAAGGAAGGGAAACTGGCAGCGGTCATCCTGATCGAAGATCCGATGCGCGCGGAATGCGCCGATGTCATCGCAAAACTGAAGGAACAGGGGTTCAACCATGTCGTGATGATGACCGGGGACAGTGAGCGCACGGCCGCCGCCATCGCGGCATCCGCCGGGATCGACGAATACTACGCGGAGGTCCTGCCGGAGGACAAGGCTGCTTATGTGGAGAGAGTAAAAGCAGACGGCAGGCGCGTGATCATGGTCGGTGACGGGATCAATGATTCTCCGGCGCTCTCTGCGGCTGATGCCGGGATCGCGATCAGTGAGGGCGCGGAGATCGCAAGACAGATCGCGGACATCACGATCAGTTCAGACGATCTGGAAGCGATCGTCGTCCTAAAGAAGCTCAGCACGCTTCTGATGAAGCGGATCCGTTTCAATTACTGGACCATCGTCGGTTTCAATTCGGCACTGATCCTTCTCGGGATCGCAGGGATCCTGCCACCCGCGACATCGGCCATACTGCACAATGGTTCCACAGTCGCTCTGGGACTGAAGAGCATGACAAACCTGTTGCCGGAGCGGTGAATGTGACGGAACGGTATAAAAGGTGAATCAATGAAAAAGAGCAGCTCATCGGAAAACTATATGAAGAGCATTCTGGTCCTTCTTAAACGGAAGGGAAAGGTGCGGTCGGTTGATGTAGCCAAGGAACTGGGCGTGTCCAAACCCAGCGTCTGTGTAGCCATGAAAAAGCTCCGGCAGGAGAATCTGATCTACTTCAACGAGGATGGCTATATCTTTTTCACGGAGATCGGGAGAACCATCGCGGAAAAGATCTACAACAAACATTTTTTGCTTTCCACGTTGCTGAAGAGCATCGGCGTGAGTGAAAACAATGCGGATAAAGATGCCTGTCTTATGGAACACTCCATCAGCGATGAGACTTATGAATGCCTGAGCAGGTTCTACAGGAATACACTGGCGCCGACGATGGCGAACGCCGGCTGAAAGGAAACCGAACGGATGGATAAGTACGATGTCACACAACCGGTCATCCTGAAGAAGGGTGTCTATCAGCTCAATGACGAACCCAACTTTAACTATCAGCTGAACCGCGTGATCAACTGGGACGGCGGGAGACTTAAGGATGTAGAAAAGATCTCCCATAAGATCCATGACAGTGCCGACTGGAAGCGGGAGATGATCAAGCTCGGCGATACGGCGCTGGAGGAGGGCAGGACAGGAAACGCCATCGCCTATTACCGGATGAGCGAGTTCTTCATGTACGACGGTGATCCGGACAAGAAGAAGTATTATGAAAAGGCCACAAAGCTGTTTGATGCTTACTATGCGGATTTTTTTGAGGGAGAGCATAAACGGATCGACCGAGTCGAGGTGCCCTTCGGCGATGTGAAGCTCCCTGTGATGCACGTCGTGCCGCAGGGGAAGAGCAAGGGGACGATCGTGCTCCACGGCGGCAACGACAGCTATTTTGAGGAGTTCCTCTTCTCGGTCCTCTATCTGCAGGAAAAGGGGTATGAGGTCTACATGTTCGAGGGACCCGGCCAGGGCGGCGTCATGCGGCTGCAGGGAGTGCAT
>JAILOV010000044.1 GCA_024690605.1 Lachnospiraceae bacterium
GCAAAGACCGGTTTATGACCGTCCAATACGGCCTCGCAGAAAATCCGTCGATAATCACCGACCATGATGTCACAGGCAGCAAAAAGCTCCCGTTCGGTCATCCTGCTGCGAATGCGCCGGGAGAAACCGCGGATGTTCAGGGGATTGACTGCGAAACCCCGAATCTCGGCGGGATCGATATGCACCACGACCGCGTAGCCGTCTCCGAGTTCTTTCCGCAAAAGTTTAAGATCCAGGATGCGCAGCCACTGTCTGCAGCTGCCACGCAGCCGCCATGACGGCGCATAAAAGATCACTGTCTTCCCTTTTGCGTCAGGGAACAGCCGCTCCAGTTTTTCTCTGCATCTTTCGGCAAAACGAGCATCCGTTTTCTCATTGAGACGTAGCGATCGGAAGTCTGCATTCACATGATCCGCAGACAAATCCGTCAGCTTTTTCCGTTCCCCGTATGACATTACACGACGCGCACGAATGTTCAGTTTTTTCGCAGCCGCGGCGGATCCCATGTCAGAATCCACGTGTACCCAGTTATCAAACCGGTACTGTCCGCCGAAACTCTGATACACTTTGATGAACAGCTCTCCCGAGGCTTTCGTCACCCCCTGCTCACCGGACAGAAACAGCGGCAGATCCGTAAGCACCGGATCAATATCCGCCAGCAAGGCACGCATTTTTTCTGCAGGCATTTCCGTGTCTTCGATCAGAACCACCGAATGTCCGGTCTCACAAAGCCGCCGCACGATGTCGATCCCCATTGAGAGAGGGTAAAATCCATCGCCTGCGGAACCGTCACGGCTTACCAGCGTTCCGAACACGGAAAAACTGTAAAGATTTCCGATATGCTCCTGCCCCGGCCGAAAATCAAAGGTCATGCTGATGATCGTCTCAAAGACATCCTCCTCGACATACCCTTCCCACCATTCCGCCTTTTTTCGGGCGATCGCCGGCGCATCATCGCGCTCGGTATAGGTATCGATCGCATCCAGAAGCTCGTCGAAAGTGCGGACAACCCTGCCTACAGCATATTCCTCATAGTTTCCCGAGATATTGCCGTTTTCCGTGTATTCCTCGTAATCAAAGATATAGTGAAGATAGTGCGGGATCCCCATGGCGACCGCATCACAGACAATGCTGGAATAGTCCATGATCAGCAGGTCGACCTGATGCAGGATCTCATAGATGTCATTTTCATTGTCCCAGAAAAGAAAGTGCGGACAGTTTCCGTATACCCTTCTTGCATGCAGAAACTCCTTTTCCCGTTCCACGATCGCATGCATTTTAAAGATCAGGAGAACACCGTTTCTTTTGCAGCATGCATGAAGAGCTTCCAGATCAGGAAATGCTCTTCCGAAAACCGCCTCGCCGCTCGCGCGATAGGTTGACGCATAAAGGACGATCTTCGTGGACGCCGGAAGTCCTTTTTCCCGCAGGATATCGTGCGGATAGGTGCTCACAGGCGCATAGAATCGCTGATACAGATTCCTCGGATAACCGGTCAGCGGAAAATACTGATGATTATGAAAAAAAACAGCATCCCGAATATACTTTCTTGCGACCGGAAAAAGCAGGATCCCGGCGGAAATGTGTGTTTCCATCGGTTTGTTGAAGCCCTGCCGGCCATGCCACAGATTGATATACTTAACTTCTTCCATACCCTCCGGAAGAAATTCCTGAACCTGCTCATCGATCCGCACGCCGGTCCGGTTCAGTAGCTCCTGTGATCCGTCATCCGTCGGGCTGCATACCGGCAGCCCCAAAACGCGGATCTGCCGCATGGTTTCCGTTTTTCTCGTGACCCAGTACGCATAGATGTCCGGCCTATATTTGTTGATGTAGATAAAAAGATACTTGGGATTCCCGACAAAACGATCGCCGCCGGAAAAAAACGACCAGATATGATCCCTGTCGAATTCCCGATAGTCTCTCATCTCCTTTTGACCTCAAAAAAACGGCCGTCGACCACATGAACAAATCCCATACCAAGGATTGCCGCCGTTCCGTCACTTTCCAGATGATCGCCGATATGCAGAATCTTCTCAGGGGCCGTCTCCGTATCCTGAACAACGTGATGAAACAGATGCCCGGTTCCCTTGGTCTTCATCAGTTCCGAGGACAGATACAGCTTTTCATAGCCGCCAAAGCCGGAGTTTTGCAACAGTTTTTCAAGAAAGTCTCTCGTCAGATACATATCCGAGCACAGAATCACGCGTTTCCCGGCCTGTAATGCATGCTGATACACGGGTGCCATGGCGGCATTTGCATAAACCGCAGCTTTCTCGGCATCCAGTTCAGCCTGCTCCAATCCGCGATACTGTTCAGGCAGCTCCTGATAAATCTGTCTGAACGTCACATCCTCCTGCTTCGGATGCATTCTTCTCGCTCGCTGTTCTGCACGGATCCGCGCATCATAAAAACCTGTGGCATGCTGTTCTTCCTGAACAGAACGAAAGACATCGCGCGGTTTTTGCACATTTCTGCATAAAAGCGTGTCAAATATGTCGAAAGAGATGACTTCAAAACTATCTATCAGGCGGCACAAAGACGCTGTCGAAATCTCCTTTGCCTCAGTCCCACGCAAGGAGCGAAATCTCCACGCCGCTCTTCGCAGGCAGTTCCATTTTTTCAAAAATGCATGCGGATGCCTGGCCAGGTATCCCTGACAGGTCATGTAAACCGCGTAATTCCTGCGTGCGATTATCCAGTACAGTGAGCCGTTCTTCTCAGAATCCATTGATCGCTTTGGAAACTTCCCGATAGGAATCAAAAATCAGTTTTTTGTATTTGCGGTTCCGCATGGCAGCATCCAGCGGTGCATAGGCATCCCGCGGGGTAACGGTCAGTCCGTACCGCTTGATGATCGGAACAAACTGTTCACAGAAATCGAGGATACCGCGGTGGATCTGGCGGATCTTTTCGGCGTTTTCGTTTTTATTCCCATAAATGAATCCGACGCCGCCATCCGCGGATCGGCAATATCGCAGCAGGGTGTCCGCCTGCGAGGAAAAAAGAGCCTCCACACAGACCACCTCTTCATAGGGCATGATGCCAACGCTCGTCTTTCCGCATCGCCTGAACTCCTCGCTCTCAAAGGCAAAGGTGTGGACCTCACCGCACTGGATCCTCGTCTTTACCGCATCGCTGAAGTTCGAATAGAGAGCCTGCGCACCGATCAGTGTTCCTGTCGTCTTTCCGTCCCAACGGCACAGCGTTGAGAACAGTTTCTTCAGGTAGGCAGCCGATGTTGCCCTCCATCCGATATCGACAAGACAGACATGTCCGGCATCCCCGATCATGGAAAGATAGTATTCTTTTGCGGCTTCCCGGCTTTCGGAAAAGACGCCTTCGATCTCCTTTTTGTGCGAAAGAATCCAGTCACAGAACTTCGGAAACAGCTTTTCTGTCAGAATATCCTCCCCGGTAAAGGATGCCTCCCCGAGGAAGGGTTCCAAAATCTGGAGTCCGCACTCCCTCAGAACATTCCTGACGGAATTGTCCGCCTGATCTCGGAAGATGCGCGTTCTGACATTTTCATAAAGATATTCCATCGGATCATCCGAAAAGATCAGTTCCAGCAGGGCAAAACGGGAAACCAGCAGATATGCATGGTCCTTCTCTTCAAAGTATCTCTGATATACCTGCTCCATGATATATCCGTCCCGCGCAAAAAAAAGGAAGCGATCAATCCCTTCCTGTCGGGCCAGCCGGTTAAGGAACTGACAGTATCCTGCGGTCAGGATCCCGCCGCAGACAAAACCGTATTCATAAAACAGGTCTTCTTTGTGTTCGCCGCTGTGAAGATGAAGATCGACAATCCCGTCATAGACAGAGGTGAGGACATTTTTGCTCCGCCATGCGCGATAGGGGCTGCCAAGAAGACGGACATCGGTCAGATTGTCCTTCCTGTCCGATGATATCCACAATGCATTTTCCGGAATTCCACCGATCCGGTTCACGCCCGGATAACCGAAACGCTTCAAAACGGCATCTGTTTCCGCATCACCGATCCACTCCATAGAATTGCAGATCAACACCTGCTTTCCGCTCCGGATCGCGCCATCATAGAGGCGGTGAACAAAAGGCTGATCGATCGTGAGATCACAGAAGATCGCGGCTGCGTCTCTGACTGCCTCTTCATCGGCGCAACCGGCGCTTATCAGCACGCCAAGCCCCAGATGACCGTCACGGACATCAGCCATTACGCCAGCCTGTTTCTGATCGATCAGCGGCAGCAGGAGGGCTTTCCAGGCATCAAAAACAACCGTATCCGCGCCGGCGATCCGCGTCTCCCATTCCGCCGGGCTGATCGGCTGTGTAACCGTCGATTCCGGATAGGACAGTCTCTGTCTCTTTTTATCCCGGACCGTAACAGGATCCCTTCTGAAAAGGCCATATCGCAGAAACAGCGTCAGTGCGAGCCACAAACGGCCGGCAACGGTCGCAGGCCTTCCGATCAGCCGGTAGTGCCTCCGAAGCTCTTCGATAATCTCAGGATAACTGTTGATCAAAAGTCTGTTCAGAAAACCGCGCAAACCGAAAACCTCTTACCTTTTCTGTACCGTTCGCATACCGATAATACTATCATAAACGGAGTTTCCGCGCAAAACCGGGTCGAACACTACGGAAGCCTTGCTGACAGCCACGCCCTGACCTCGATCGCCGTTGATTTCATGATACGGCAGACATACGCAGCTATGAGTCTCCGTCGATATCCCGGCCATGCATGACTGTCCTGCTGCATTTCTCTTCGTTCCTGCTCGTCTATACAGCAGCGAAGATAGTGAAAAGCTTTTCTGTCCTGTGCCGGCCGGTCCGGCCGGAAGATATGCGTCACGGACTGTTCGTTGAAGCAGTAATGATAGAGTTGCCTGTGCAGATAGCCGATCTTCTCCGCGCATCCGAAAGTGCGGAAGTTAAACGACATGTCATCCAACACCTTCAGTTTCGCCGGAAACCGAAGATGGTTTTTCTCAAGAAATGCCCGTCGGTAGAGCTTGTCCCAGGGGGCTGCGAGCGACTGATCCGGTTGTCCGGGTTTCGGCACAAAGAAGATTACGCGGCACTGCATGGCGATCAGCCGGTCTTTGT
>JAILOV010000047.1 GCA_024690605.1 Lachnospiraceae bacterium
TCATGTTGAGCCGGTCCGCACCCGTTTCCTCATCAAGAAGTCCGTCGGCGACCAGTTCCATGATCGTGGTGATGCGCCCCTCCCGTTTTCCCTCAAGAAAAAGGCGCATGGTCTGTGCGTTGAGGATATAATTGTTCATCGCTCTCCTCCCGTATTGCTGCGATCATTATATCAGCAATCCCCCACGCACGCAATCCGTCCGATCGATCCGCGCCGATCCTTCGGTCACAGACCCACTGCGCGGCGATAGGCATCCGCCGTTTTTCGGTAACCGGATCCCAGACGCAGTGTGACGAGGATCACACGACCGAACGTTTTGAAAAATTCTCTCCAGGACCGTTTCAACCACATCCCGGTCTTCGTGTCCGGATCATAAAGCAGGACCGTTTTCCTGCGATAGGCCATCCAGGGAGTCTCTGCCATGGAGAGGAAGGCCGGTCCCTTACGCGAGGGCAAAAACCATCCGTTAAAGGTGAGGACCCGGATGATCGACGCATCGTGTCTCGCTCTGCTGCGAAAGACGGCGAGCATCTCCTCCCGGTGTTCCTTTGTCAGGTATGCGGCGGCAAAGGCATCATATTCCTGCGGTGTCATGATCTCTTTCAGCGGCCGGATCGCGGTGTGCGTTTTCCAATAAGTCAGAAGCTCGCTGTTTTTCTCCTCCGGATCCGTTCCGGAGAGCCATTCCGGTCCACGCAGAAAATCATTGATGCCGCGGTAGATGAGTTCGACCTCCGCATAGCTGTATAACAGGAGATGACCGATCAGCTGCCGCACACCGTGCCGGATCACGCCCGATGCTCCAAGATCTCTCTGGTAGAGAGCCATCGTGATCATGGCATTGCGCATATCGTAGTAGCGTTTCACGCTGTGAAAGGCAAATTCAAACCCCCGGTGCCAGGCGCCGATCCCGCCGAGAAACAGGATCCCGTTCCGCGCATGGCGCATCCCGAACTGGATGTCGTCATGATGGATGAACAGCGGCAGCGGCAGCGTATCTTCACGGATCACGGACATCGGATAGCAGCAACACCACCAGCCGCAATAGGATCTGCCGGTCTGCTCTTCATCCTGCATCCAGTCCGCAGTACAGTTTTCCCATTTTCTGAGATCCACATAGGGATGCGGGTTGATCACCTTGAACCGCTCATACCACTCCCCGCACATGTTCTGGATCCAGGGTTCCTCCTCCCGCCACAGTGCGCCGCCGACCGTCATCTCCCGGCATTCCGGCTTCAGCATCGCAAGAAGCGACGTCAGACGCACAAAGAGATCGGCCGGAAAAACGGCATCATCATCCATAAGCAGGAGATTCGTAAGTTTCAGTGGATCCCGCAGGTCGATCGCCTCCCGCATGCCGCGTGTGAAGCCGCCGCAGCCGCCGGTATTGGCGTTTTCGATGAGCCGCACGCGCTCCCGGCCCTGCCTGTTCATCGATTCGATGAGCGGCATGATCTCCGCGTGATCCCGCAGCGTTTTTCCGTTATCGATGAGCAGGACGTGCAGTTGCTCCCACACATCCGCCGGGAGGCGCTCCATCATTTTCAGATTCCGCAGCACATAGGGTTCCCGGCGAAAGGTCGTGATCGCGACCGCCAGCGAAACTTCCCGCGCATTCTCCGCCTCTCCCACGAAGCTTCCGCGCACGAAGGGCGAAGCTTCACTCTCCGCCTCCAACGCAAACCAGAAGACTCCCTCCTCATGATCCGCATAGGGGAAGGGATAAGTGCCACGCACCTCCTCATCGGGTGCTGCCGGGATCTCCACCCGGCGGATCTCCTCGCGGTCATGCATCAGAATGAGGACCGTCCGGCCGCGCACGGTCAGATCCAGAGAAAGAGATTTACATGTGGTGTATTTCCGGTGTTTTGTGATGTAGAAAAGATTGAAATAGCCGTCAAAATCCAGCCGGCCTTCCTGCCGGTGAACATAGAGTTCCTCCGTTTGGCGAAACGAGGGATCCGGCGTCTGGATCGTCTGGAGCCTCATGCCCGTTTCTCCTTCATCCGGTCGATCGCGGCAAGCGCCAGGCTCTTGATCTCCACCGCCGTCGACTTGCCCATGCGTCCGTAAAGGGCCATCGTGAGCTTCCTGCGATGCCTCTGCCACGCAGAAGCGTCACCCGGCCGTTCCCTTCTCTCCTGTTCTTCGATACAGCGCCGGAGATGGCGGTACACCCGGCAGTCCTCGGCGTGCCGGTCGGCCCGGTAGGCATGGGTGATCGACTGGGTGAGGAAAATGTAGTGATAAAGCCGTCTGTGCAGATAGCCGATGCGCTCCGCCCTGCCGAAGACATGGAAATTGAAGGACATATCCTCCAGCACTTTGAGACGCTCCGGAAACCGAAGATGGTTTTTCTCAAGAAATGCCCGTCGGTAGAGCTTGTCCCAGGGGGCTGCGAGCGACTGATCCGGTTGTCCGGGTTTCGGCACAAAGAAGATTACGCGGCACTGCATGGCGATCAGCCGGTCTTTGT
>JAILOV010000023.1 GCA_024690605.1 Lachnospiraceae bacterium
CACAGAAGAAATGTTGCGGAGAGCGGCCGATCATGCCCGCATCCGCCTCTTCCTCGGCACGATGGTCGACCGCGACGAGGTCTTCGTCAACGGCGTCAAGGTCGGTGAAACCGGCTATCAGTATCCGCCCCGCAAGTATGACGTGCCGCTTTCCGCCCTGCATCCCGGAGAGAATGAAGTGGAGATCCGTCTGGTGGTGGAGACCGGGCAGGGTCGTCTCACACCGGGGAAGAAATTTGCGATATTCTGTGAAGATATTAACGCTAAAACGGAAAGAGACACGGACGGACGGGAGATCAAAGAAGATTCCGTCATCTACTGGGATGTGGACCTGTCCGGAGAATGGGCGTACCGGATCCTCGCCCGCATGGATGCGCCGATCCCGCCGACGGATTTTGTGAACTGGCATCCGACGGGACTCTTCAATGGGATGGCGGCGCCGTGTGTTTTCTACACGATCGGCGGTTTCCTGTGGTATCAGGGCGAGGCCAACGCGGATTTTGTGCGCCTGTCCGAAGAGGAGAGCAGCAAGGAAGCACCGCTTGAGGACTATGAAGACCTGCAGCGGCGTCTGATGCGCGGATGGCGGAAGCTGTGGCACAGCAACAGTGAGCAGGCAACTGACGCTGAGACGCTGCCGTTCCTCTACGTGCAACTTCCAAATTTTGAAGTCGACCTGGACGAAACCGGTATAAAACAGTGGGCAGTGATCCGCGAGAAACAGCGCGCCTGCCTGAGCGAACCGCGGTCCGGCATGGTGGAAGGCATGGGGCTCGGCTGCGACAACGATCTGCATCCGCACGAGAAGGAACCGATCGGGCAGAAGCTGGCGGAACTGGCGGTTGGATTTAAGGAGAAATGAATTTGTCGAACGGCTTTGACAAGCATCAGAAAGGGGGGATTCCTGGTGGCGGAAAAAATCATGCAGAAGGGCGCCTTCATGCGCGGCACGGACCACATGATCATCAAGGAGATCGAGCGGCCGGAGCCGAAGGCGGGCGAGGTGCTCGTGAAACTCGAGTATGTCGGGATCTGCGGCTCCGATGTGCACTACTATCACAGCGGAAAATGCGGTTCCTACGAGGTGGACCTGAACGAAGACTTCATGCTGGGACATGAGTGCGCCGGTACCGTCGCGGCACTGGGCGAGGGCGTGACAAGCCTTGCGGTCGGGGACCCCGTGTGCCTTGAGCCCGGCATCACCTGCGGACAGTGTGCATTCTGCAAGTCCGGGAAATACAACCTCTGCCCGGATGTCGTGTTTCTCGCGACACCGCCGGTGCAGGGCTGCAACGAGGAATATATCGCCTTCCCGGAGAACATGTGCTTCAAACTCCCGGAGAATGTGTCCACCAAAGAGGGTGCGCTCATCGAGCCGCTGTCCGTGGGCTTCCACGCGGCCAATCAGGGCGGCGTCGGCGTCGGCGACACCGTGGTGATCCTGGGCGCCGGGACGATCGGCCTGACGACCCTGTTGTCCTGCAAGGCGCACGGCGCGGGCCGGATCATCGTGGCGGATCTCGTGGATGCCAAGCTGAAGAAGGCTTCGGAACTCGGTGCGACGGAGATCATCAACAGCAAAGCGGAGGATCCGCTCGCCAGGATCCGGGAGCTCACCGGAGGGCAGGGCGCGGACGTGGTGTTCGAGACCGCCGGGTCCCCCGTCACGATCGCGCAGACCCCGCATGTGGTGAAACGGGGCGGCACCATCGTGCTGGTGGGGATTGCCGCTGTCGAGGAAATCAATTATAATTTTGCTCAGATCATGGACAAGGAAGCGACGATCAAAAGTGTCTTCCGCTACCGCAACATCTTCCCCAAGGCAGTCGCCGCGGTGGCAAGCGGTGCGATCGATGTAAAAGGTCTGGTCACCCATGAATATGCCTTCGACGACATCGAAGAAGCCTACAACGAAGCGGTTCGCAACAAGACCGATCTGATCAAAGCGGTAATAAAGATATCATAAGCAGAGAACAAACCGCAGAAAACCGGAACAGATCACAGAGACAGAGATCAAGGTCAGGTCCATTCACACAGAGAGGAAAAGGTATGAAAATCTACGTCAGTGCCAAAGCAGCATTTACCGGTGACGGCAGTCAGAAGAAGCCCTTCCGCACGATCTCGGAAGCGGCGCGGATCGCGGAGCCCGGCGATGAGGTGATCGTCGCGCCCGGCATCTACAGAGAACATGTGGATCCCGCCATCGGCGGAACGGAAGAGAAGCGCATCGTTTACCGCTCGGAGAAGAAGGGCGGCGCGGTCATCACCGGCGCGGAGCCCGTGAAGAACTGGGAGCGTCAGGGGAAGACCACCGTGTGGAAGGCACGTGTGGACAACGCGGTCTTCGGAGACTGTAATCCGTTCACAACGTTAGTCCGGGGCGACTGGTTCATCGCGTCCATGATCGCACACATCGGCGAAGTCTATCTGAACGACAAATCCCTCTACGAGGTCACGAGCCTCGACAAGGTCAAGAAGCCCGTGAAGAGCAGGACCTCCTGGGATCCGGACTTTTCCGTCTACACCTGGTATGCCGAGCAGGACGAGAAGAAAAATGAGACCGTGATCTGGGCGAATTTCCACAAGTTTGATCCCAACAGGGAAAAGGTGGAGATCAACGTGCGCCGTGCGTGCTTCTATCCGACGGCCGAGGGCAGGAACTACATCACGCTCTCCGGATTCAAGATCGAGAAAGCGGCCACGCAGTGGGCACCGCCGACCGCCTATCAGGAGGGCATGGTCGGCCCGCACTGGTCCAAAGGCTGGATCATCGAGGACTGTGAGATCAGCAATTCCAAGTGCAGCGGCATCTCCCTCGGCAAATATCTGCAGCCGGAGAATGACAACAAGTGGCTGAAACAAAAGTACAAGGACGGCACGCAGACCGAGCGCGACTGCATCTGCCAGGCGCAGCGCGAGGGCTGGACCAAGGAACGGATCGGCTCCCACATCATCCGGCGCTGCGAGATCCATGACTGCGGCCAGACCGGCATCGTGGGACATCTGGGCGGTGTGTTCTCCCTCATCGAGGACAATCACATCCACCACATCAACAACAAGCAGAACCTCGCCGGCGCGGAGATCGGCGGCAACAAGATGCATGCGGCGATCGACTGTGTCTACCGGAGAAACCACATCCATCACTGCACGCGCGGCATGTGGCTGGACTGGCAGGCACAGGGCACCCGCGTCACGCAGAACTTCTTCCATGACAACACCCTGCCGTTCGACCA
>JAILOV010000031.1 GCA_024690605.1 Lachnospiraceae bacterium
CGATGAACAATTATATCCTCAACGCACAGACCATGCGCCTTTTTCTTGAGGGAAAACGGGAGGGGCGCATCACCACGATCATGGAACTGGTCGCCGACGGACTTCTTGATGAGGAAACGGGTGCGGACCGGCTCAACATGACGATCGAGGATTTTCAGATGCATTACAACATGCGCAAGCGTCCGAAGAAATTCGAGCCGGCGGACGGCAATGAGACACCGGAAGGGGCGGAAGAGGAAGACGAGGGATGAAAAAAGAAGTGCAGATGAACTGCACTTCTTTTATTATAATAATGAGTGGGCGCAACGGGGCTCGAACCCGTGACCTCCCGCGTGTGAGGCGGACGCTCTCCCAGCTGAGCTATGCTCCCTGACCGTTTCCGGACGAACAAAATGAAGTTTAACACGGATCCGGAAAAAAAGCAACCCCGAACATGTTTCAACTTGCTTTTTCCGCCATATGAATTATAATATTTTCATTCATCATGATCCGAGATCTAGAATAAAGGAGAATCCGTAATGGCTAATTCCGGTCTGAACAGAGAAGATCTTATCGGCGCGCTGGCAGCGGCGATGGGGCAGAACAACTATTCTTCCACGAAATACGAGGAGTCCCGTTACGATGTATCGACCGGCACGCTTTACTGCCAGGGTTACATCATCAGCAAGACCTCCGTCGATGAGGCGCTGGAGTTCTTCCGCGCAGCAAAGAAAAAGAACGAGCGCCTGGCCGATACCGATACCGCGGCACGAAACGCCGCACTCTACTATCAGGTGGCGGTCGAGGCGATCCTGATGATGCAGAAGACCGCCATCACCAACGGCGGCAAGGTGATCGCGAAAAACGACGAGCCGACGGGCTGAGTCTTCGGCAGATCACAGAACAGGATATGGATCCAAAAGAGCGGCGTTTTCCCGTCGCTCTTTTTCATGGTATAATACATTCCGTTATGCAGACAAGGGAAGACAGAAAACGGAAGAGAAACCGGGAAAGAACGCAGGTCGCAGCACAGCTGCAGGATCTTACAACCGATGAGCACGTGCTTGAGATGAAGCGTTACATCCAGCACGGGCGCATATCCACCTATGCGCACTGTGAGGAGGTCGCTCTCGCCAGCTACAGGATCAACAGACGGCTGCATCTGAAGGCCGATGAAAAGGTGCTCCTGAGGGCAGCCATGCTGCATGATTTTTATCTCTACGACTGGCATGACAATGACGGGACACATCCGCTGCACGGTTACCGGCATGCGGATCAGGCGATGGAGAACGCAAAACGCTTTTTTCATATCGGCGAAACGGAGCAGATGGCGATCTGGTCGCACATGTGGCCGTTAAACATCACGCGCCTGCCCAGGACAAGGGAAGCGTGGATCCTGTGCATAGCGGACAAACTGGTCTCATTTGAGGAAACGGTCCTTAAAAGGTGAGAGAATATGTGGGTTTCGAGATACGTGTGTCTTTTCTTCCTTTATAGTGTGCTGGGATGGATCTATGAATCGACCTTTTGCACGGTCACCACGAAGAAGTGGGAAAACCGGGGATTTCTGTTCGGACCGGTGTGTCCGATCTACGGCTGCGGCGCCGTATCGATCTCGCTGATCGCCTCTGCGATCCCGGCCGATGCCGCCGATCCCGTGGCACTTGTCGTCTTCCGGATCTTTCTGATCGCATGGCTGGGGAGCATGGTGCTGGAATATGCCACCTCCTGGACGCTGGAGAAGCTGTTTCATGCGGTCTGGTGGGACTACAGCAATCTGCCTTTCAATCTGCACGGCAGGATCAGTCTGTTCACTTCCCTCGGCTTTGGCGTTGCGGGTCCGCTCGTTGTGTGTTTTATCGCGCCGCCGTTCGAACATCTGGCGGACATGATCCCGCCGCTTCTTATGGAGCTGCTGTCCCTTTTTGCTGTTGCGCTGGCCGCGGCGGATGCCGCGCTCACGGTTGCTGCGCTGACGGATTTTGAACACCGCGTGGCACAGGCGGAGAGCAGCTTCAATGACCGGATGGACATGCTGGTCGAGGATGTCCAGAACTCCATGAACCGTGCCCATCAGGTGGCTCTTCGCAGAGTCAAGAATTTCCGCTACCCGAAGCTGAGCGGTGTCCGTCTCGCCCAGATCCGGGAGGCGATCGCAAAGCACATCTGAAAAAACTTCTTTTTTCCTGTCGGAAATTGTGCTAAACTGAAAAAATGTTCAGGCAATAAAGCATATAGGATTGTAAAGGGGGATGCGTCATGGCGGAAAGAGAAATACCTTACAAAATCTATCTTGAGGAGTCGGAGCTTCCGACAAGCTGGTATAACATGCGGGCGGACATGAAGAACAAACCGGCGCCGCTGTTGAATCCCGGCACCCTGCAGCCGATGCAGGCATCGGAACTGGAGGCAGTCTTCTGTGAAGAGCTTGTGAAGCAGGAGCTCGACAATGACCATGCCGAGATCGCCATTCCGCAGGAGATCCTGGATTTCTATAAGATGTACCGGCCGTCACCGCTCGTGCGTGCCTATTTCCTCGAGAAGCAGCTGGATACGCCGGCAAAGATCTATTACAAGTTCGAAGGCAACAACACCAGCGGTTCGCACAAATTGAATTCCGCGATCGCACAGGCCTATTACGCAAAGAAGCAGGGACTGAAAGGTGTGACCACGGAGACCGGCGCAGGACAGTGGGGAACCGCGCTCTCGATGGCATGCTCGTTCTTCGGTCTGGACTGCAAGGTCTATATGGTCAAGGTCAGTTATGAGCAGAAGCCCTTCCGACGCGAAGTCATGCGCACCTATGGCGCGTCCGTGACTCCTTCGCCGTCCGAGACCACGCAGATCGGGAAAAAGATCCTCGCGGAGCATCCAGGCACCACGGGAAGTCTCGGCTGTGCGATCTCCGAGGCAGTCGAGGTCGCGGTGGGTACCGAGGGTTACCGCTATGTGCTTGGCAGCGTCCTGAACCAGGTGCTCCTCCATCAGTCCGTGATCGGTCTGGAGACCAAGGCGGCGTTGGATAAATACGGGATCAAACCGGACATGATCATCGGCTGCGCCGGCGGCGGTTCCAATCTGGGCGGTCTGATCGCTCCGTTCATGGGAGAGAAGTTAAGAGGGGAGGCCGATTATCGCATCATCGCCGTGGAGCCCGCTTCCTGCCCGAGCTTTACCAGAGGGCGTTACGCCTATGATTTCTGCGATACCGGTATGGTGTGCCCGCTTGCCAAGATGTATACGCTGGGCTGCGATTTCATTCCGGCGCCGAATCACGCAGGCGGTCTGCGCTATCACGGCATGAGTTCCACGCTGTCCCAGCTCTACGCGGACGGCTTTATGGAGGCTACTTCGGTCAAACAGACCGATGTCTTTGAAGCGGCGGAACAGTTTGCCCGCGTTGAGGGGATCCTGCCCGCGCCGGAGAGCTCGCACGCGATCCGCGTTGCGATCGATGAGGCGCTCAAATGCAAGGAGACCGGGGAGGCGAAGACCATTGTCTTCGGCCTTACGGGAACGGGATACTTCGACATGGTGGCCTATGAGAAATTCCATGACGGGAAAATGTCCGATTACATCCCGACGGATGAGGAACTGGAACAGAGCTGGGCAAAGCTGCCCAAGGTTTGAGGAAACGGGGACCAGACAAGGAGGACAGACATGAAGGAACTCAAAGATTATGTGCGTACGATCCCGGATTTTCCGCAGCCGGGGATCATGTTCCGCGATGTGACGAGTGTCGTGCAGGATGCGGACGGACTGAAGCTCGCGATCGATTCCATGCAGGATCTTGTGGAGGATCTTGACTACGATGTGGTCGCCGGAGCAGAAGCGCGCGGGTTCATCTTCGGTACGGTGATCGCCTATAACAGGCACAAGCCGTTTGTTCTGATCCGCAAGAAGGGAAAGCTTCCCTGCGAAACGGTGGAAGCCACCTATGATCTGGAATATGGCACCGCGACGATCGAGATGCACAAGGATGCGATCAAAAAGGGGCAGAAGGTGCTGATCGTCGACGATCTCATTGCCACGGGCGGCACGATCAAGGCGATGATCGATCTTGTTGAGCGCTGCGGCGGCGTGGTCGCCGGCGTTCTCGTGCTCATGGAGCTCAAGGGATTAAACGGCAGAGAGTTTCTTTCCGGCTATCGTCTGGACAGCGCGATCGCCTATGAAGGGAAATAATGGCACATTTCGACAGCAGAGTCATCGATGAGATCCAGGAATTCCAGAGTCCGGAGAAACTCTATTCGGATCTGATCCTGCGCGTCCAGAAATACCATCCCTCCGATGACATCACGCTGATCGAGAAGGCATATCAGACTGCCTGCGATGCACATCGCGATCAGATGCGCAAATCCGGGGAGCCTTATGTGATCCATCCGCTCTGTGTGGCGATCATCCTTGCGGATCTGGAACTTGACAAGGAAACGATCATCGCGGGACTTCTGCATGACATCGTCGAGGACACCGTGATGACGACCGATCAGATCGCACGCGCTTTCGGAGGCGATGTGGCGGGACTGGTTGACGGCGTGACCAAACTGACAAGTCTTCATCTCGCCAATCATTACAGCGACAAGACGGCGGCGCAGCTAGAGGTTCAGGGCACCAACCTGCGCAAGATGTTCCTCGCCATGGCCAAGGACATCCGCGTGATCCTGATCAAGCTTGCGGACCGTCTGCATAACATGCGGACCTTGAAATATCAGAAACCGGAGAGCCAGCGCCGCATCGCGCAGGAAACACTGGACATCTACTCGCCGATCGCGGAGAGGCTGGGCATTTCCCGTATCAAGGTCGAGCTTGACGATCTGTCCCTGAAATATCTGAAGCCCGAGGTCTACGCGGATCTTGTCGAAAAGGTCGAGGCCAGAAAGCACGAGCGCGAGAACTATGTCTTCGAGATCGTCGAGGACGTGCGCCAGCACATCGCCGCCGCCGGTATCAAGGGAAGCGTCGACGGGCGCGTCAAGCATTATTTCTCCATTTACAAGAAGATGCGCAACCAGGGCAAGACGCTGGATCAGATCTATGATCTGTTCGCGGTGCGCATCATCGTCGACAACGTCAAGGACTGCTATGCGGCACTTGGTATCATCCATGAGATGTACAAGCCGATTCCCGGCCGTTTCAAGGATTATATCGCGATGCCCAAGGCCAACAACTATCAGTCGCTGCACACGACGCTCATGGGGCCGCTGGGGCTCCCGTTTGAGATCCAGATCCGCACGAGCGATATGCACAGGGCAGCCGAATACGGTATCGCGGCGCACTGGCGCTACAAGGAGACCGGTTCAACGGCAGAGGACGGACAGGGAGACAACCGTGAGGAGGCCAAGCTTGCCTGGCTGAGACAGATCCTCGAATGGCAACAGGAGATGAGCGACAATCAGGAGTTCATGAACCTGTTAAAGAGCGACCTGAACCTCTTTTCCGATGATGTCTACTGCTTTACGCCCAACGGTGAGGTCAAGAATCTTCCAGCGGGATCGACGCCGATCGACTTTGCATACAGCATCCACAGTGCGATCGGCAACAAAATGATTGGGGCCAAGGTCAACGGAAAGCTTGTGCCGATCGACTACAAGATCCAGAACGGTGACAGGATCGAGGTGCTGACCAGCGCCAATTCCACGGGACCCAGCAGGGACTGGCTCTCGATCGCGAAGAGTACGTCGGCCAAGAACAAGATCAATCAGTTCTTCCGGCATGAACTCAAGGATGAAAACATCCAGAAGGGCAAGGAACTCCTGCAGGCCTTCTGCAGAACCAAGGGTCTTGATCCCGGTGACATCAACAAGGGCGAATATCAGGACATCATCACGAGACGATACGGATTTCATGACTGGGATTCGGTCCTGGCTGCCGTCGGACACGGGGGACTCAAGGAAGGACAGGTTGTCAACAAACTGCTGGAACTGTCCGATAAAGAGCATCACCAGAGCCTGACGGATGAAGAGGTCCTTGCGGCGGTCGCGGACGGCATCGTGCCCCGGATCTCGCAGTCCGGTAACGCCATTCTCGTCAAGGGTGTCCACGATGTGGCCGTGCGCTTTTCCAAGTGCTGCAATCCCGTACCGGGAGACGATATCGTCGGGTTTGTGACCAGGGGGCGCGGTGTGACCGTGCACCGGCGTGACTGCATCAATGTGCGGACGATGAGCAAGGAGGACCGGACGAGGCTCATTGACGCCGAGTGGGAAGAGGGCATCGGCGATGAAGAGAAATATGTCGCCGATATCAAGATCTTTGCCAATGACCGTCCGGGTCTGCTCGCGGACATCTCACGGACGCTCACGGAGAAAAATATCAGCATTCTTTCCATGCACACAAGGACCAGCAAGCAGGGACTGGCAACGCTGGAAACTTCCTTCCAGGTGTCCAGCCGCGATGAACTCCTGAATGTGACCGAAAGACTGCGTCAGGTGGAAAACGTCATCGATATCGAACGGACGAGCGGAGGTTGATATGGCTGTTTCCGGACAGGCAGACGGCAGCATAAAGGTCGGCAGGATGACCCTTGGGCCGGTGGCGACGAACTGCTACTACATTTTCAGAGAATCCGGTCGGGAGGACAGTCAAGAAAGAACGGCAAAGACGCCGGTGCTTTTCATCGATCCGCCGGATGCGGGCGAGAGGATCTGGGACGCGCTTTCGGAGCGCGGTTTTTTTATTGACGGCATCCTGCTGACGCACGCGCATTTTGACCATATCGGCGGCGTGGCGGGGATCGAGCGAAGGGCTGAGACCATGGTGCCCGCAGGGCATGTGCCGGTCGCCTGCCTTTCCGGGGAGCGTCCGCTCTGCGAGAGTGCGGAACTCAACTGTTCCCTGTCCATGGACGGACACGGGGTCACCGTATCGATCGACAAATGGCTCGAGGACGGCGATGTCATCGAAGCAGCCGATGTAAAACTGACCGTGATCGCGACGCCTGGCCACACGGTCGGCGGATGCTGCTATTACTGCGAGGAGGCGTCGGTGCTTTTCGCGGGTGACACGCTTTTTGAAGGGAGCGTCGGACGCACCGATCTGCCGACCGGCTCCATGGGCACGCTTGTGCGTTCCGTCAGAGAACGTCTTTATGTTCTGCCGGATGATGTGCTCGTGCTCCCGGGACACGGCGGCGAGACGACGATCGGTGATGAGAAGCAGTATAATCCATATGTACAGGGGCGGGAATGATCGCTGTTTCCGTTAATAAAGACAGATTCTTCTATGATATCCACTCACTGGTCAAAGCCTTTTACCCCGAGGAAGAGGTTGCCTGTTTCGTGCGCGGAACGAAGGATGTCCGTTCTTCGGAGGGGAGCATTGCGCTTTCCGTAGATCTGGCGGAGGAAAAAGGGGAGATCTTTGTCAGCCTTTCGCAGGGCAGAGAAGGCTGGTCTGTGCCTGAAGGCACGAAAGGTATAAAGGAAGAAAAGATACAGACCGGTTTCGGCTTGACGGGAACCGATATAATCTCGGAGAGTATTACCTGTCTTCCTGAAAAAGATGGTGGGAGGACATCCAGCATCGATCTTTCTCCTGTTTTTGATGAGCGGGGAGAGCGCCTCTACAACGCGAAGAACGCCTTGAAGCGCCTGCTGTACCGGATGCTTTCCGGGCAGACGGGGAAACAGCTTCCCTGGGGATCCCTCACGGGCATCCGTCCGACGCACATCCCTGCCACGCTTCTTCAGGCGGGACGGGACGACGCTACGATCCTTAAGGAACTGGCGGACACCTATCATGTATCTTCGGAAAAAGCGGCACTCGCGCTGGAGATCGCCAAAAGGGAGCGGGAGGTGCTGTCAGGGGACGCCTTCGCGGACGGCTACAGTCTCTATGCCGGCATTCCGTTCTGCCCGACGACCTGTCTGTACTGTTCGTTTCCGTCCTATCCGGCAGGTGCCTGGGCGGACAGGATCGATGCCTATCTCGATGCGCTGATCCGTGAACTTCGTGCGGTGTCGGAGCTGTTTCAGGGTCGTCGTCTCTGCACGGTCTATATCGGCGGGGGAACACCGACCACGCTTTCTCCGGCCCAGTCGGACAGACTCCTCACAGCGATCGAGACACTCTTTGATCTGAGCCATGTGCGTGAGATCACGGTGGAAGCCGGACGCCCCGATTCGGTAACGGAGGAAAAACTGCAGACCTTGAAGGCACACGGTGTGACGCGACTGTCCATCAATCCGCAGACCATGCAGCAGCGGACGCTGGATCTGATCGGGAGACGCCATTCCGTGGACGATGTGGTGCGGGCCTTTGCACTGGCCAGAAGCTTCGGATGCTTTTCCATCAACATGGATCTGATCCTGGGTCTGCCGGGAGAGAATGCCGCCGATGTGTCGGAAACCATGGACAGGATCGAGGCGCTTGCGCCTGACGATCTGACACTGCATGCGCTCGCTGTGAAGCGGGGTTCCCGGATGCAGGCGCTCCTGGAGAGCGGGAAGGCTTCCTTCCCGGCGTTCCGGGACATCGAGGCCGCCACGGAACTCGCGCAGAAAAGAGCGCGCGGTATGGGGCTCAAGCCCTACTATCTCTACAGACAGAAGAATATCGCTGGCAACTTCGAGAACACGGGGTATGCCCGTGAGGATGCGATCGGTCTCTACAATATCCTGATCAATTCCGACGTCCACTCGATCGCCGCCTGCGGCGCGGGCGCGGTCTCCAAGCGCGTGAGCGGCGATGCGGTGAACCGCGCGGAGAATGTGCGGGAACTGACGCAGTATCTGGACCGGATCGATGAGATGATCGACAGAAAGGTGATACTTTATTCATGACAGAGCATCACAGCACGCACTTTCATCCCGTTCGCGATTCGATCAGAGTGTACAGCGCGTTATTCAACAGGAGGTTCTGATCATGGGACAGACTTTTTCATTTACCTGGGAAGCACCGTTTATGGCCGGTCTGCAGGAGACCCTCGGAGAATCGGCGATCCATGTGCTATCCCATCTTTCGTTTTTCGGTGAACAGATCTTTCTGATCTTTGCCGTCGGTCTGCTCTACTGGTGCATCGACAAGGAGTTCGGCATCGCTGTCGGCCGGACGGTCCTGTTTGCCAATGTATGCAACACGATGATCAAGAACATCTTCGTGCGCAGACGTCCCTATTTTGATCATGAAGGGATCCGGGTCTTCAGGCCCGTTGACAAGGACGCGGATATCATGGATATCGCCGCGCAGGGCTTTTCCTTTCCGAGCGGTCACGCGACAAATTCCTTCGCGACCATGGGGGCGATCGCGCATTACGGCGCTTCGGACCGCGGGAAACGGATCCTGTCCTTAAAGATCAGGCGCCTGATCCAGGCAGCCGTGCTTTTCCTGCCGTTTCTGGTCGGTTTCTCCCGCGTCGTCGTCGGCGTTCATTATCCGACGGATGTGATCTGCGGATGGGTGCTGGGCGTTGGGTGTGTTTTTCTGATCCCGTTCCTGCACAAACGGCTGGGTGACGGCCTCTTCACGATCGTGATCCTGCTGTTTGCGGCCTCCGGGTTTTTCTATTGTTCCAGTGACGATTATTTCAGCAGCATGGGGCTGCTCCTCGGATTCTATGCGGCGATCTTTTTTGAGGCGCGTTTTGTTCGATTCAGCGGAACGAGGGAACCGGTCCGCTGCATCGTTCGGATCTTTTTCGGGGCCCTGCTGTTTTTTGTGATGAACAGGGTGATGAAACTTCCGTTTTCCGCGGATTTTCTTGATAACGGCAGTCTCGCTTCCCATCTTGTACGCACGCTGCGTTATACGCTCGCGACATTTGTCGTGCTTGGGATTTATCCGATGGCTTTCGGCAGATTTCCGGGCATCTTCGGCGTCGATAAAAAGGAAAACTTGCAACCGTGAAAGATTTGTTGTATAGTCCATTCTTTGAAAGCGGGTGCGACCCGCACAGGCTATCCTGAATCTTCGAAAAAGGACGGGTATTGTTATGGCGGTAAAGAATCTGTTGATCGTTGAGTCGCCGACCAAGGTCAAGGCGATCAAGCGTTTTCTCGGTTCCAACTATGATGTGGCGGCAAGCCAGGGACATGTGCGCGATCTGCCGCGCTCGCAGATGGGCGTTGACGTGACGCACGACTTTGAACCCAAGTACATCACGATCCGCGGCAAGGGAGACCTCCTGGCGGATCTCAGAAAACGGGTCAAAAAGGCGGACCGGATCTATCTCGCGACTGACCCGGACCGCGAGGGCGAGGCGATCAGCTGGCATCTCACCAAGGCATTAAAGCTGGACGAGATCGGCAAAAAGGTCGAGCGGATCACCTTTAACGAGATCACCAAAAAAGCGGTCAAGGACAGTTTTTCGCACGCGCGTGCGATCGATATGCATCTGGTGGACGCACAGCAGGCAAGACGCGTGCTGGATCGTCTTGTGGGCTATCAGATCTCGCCGCTTCTCTGGGCCAAGATCAAGCGCGGCCTTTCCGCCGGCCGTGTGCAGTCGGTGGCGCTGCGCATCATCTGCGACCGCGAGGAGGAGATCGCGGCCTTCATCCCCGAGGAATACTGGACACTGGATGCGATGCTCCTCGCACCGGGCGAGAAAAAGCCGATCGTCGCACACTACTACGGCGACGGAAACGGCAAGCGGGAATTAAAGAGCGAGGAGGAGACGAAAGCACTCATTGCCTCTCTCAAAGGAAAGAAATATGTCGTCGAGGAAGTGAAAAAGGGCGAGCGGACCAAGAAGGCACCGCTTCCGTTCACGACTTCGACACTGCAGCAGGAAGCTTCAAAATCCCTGAATTTCGGCACGCAGAAGACCATGCGGATCGCACAGCAGCTTTATGAGGGTGTGGATCTCAAGGGCCGCGGGACGGTCGGACTGATCACCTATCTCCGTACAGATTCGACACGTGTCTCCGATGAAGCCAAAGCCGCTGCCGCAGATTATATCCGGGAGAATTTCGGCGCGGATAATCTCGCCGAGGGCGTCAAGGAAGCGAAGTCGGGCGCGAAGATCCAGGATGCACATGAAGCGATCCGCCCCGCGGATGTGACGATCACGCCGGTCATGGTCAAGGATGAGCTTTCCCGCGAGCAGTTCAGGCTCTATCAGCTGATCTGGCGCAGGTTCATGGCTTCTCAGATGGCTGCGGCCCGCTATGAGACGACCACGGTGAAGATCGCCGCTGGGGATGCGCGGTTTACGCTGTCTGCATCCCGCACGGTCTTTGACGGCTTCCTTAATGTCTATACGGATGAGGAAGACCGGATCGAGAAGCAGACGCTGTCCAGGAGCCTGGAAAAGGGCGCGGTCCTGAAACTGGAAAGTTTTGAGGACAAACAGCATTTCGCCACTGGCCCCGCGCATTATACGGAGGCTTCTCTCGTGCATGACCTGGAGGCGCTGGGGATCGGCAGACCTTCCACCTATGCGCCCACGATCTCCACGATCATGGCACGTCACTATATCACCCGTGAAGGCAAGAACCTTTATGTGACGGAGCTGGGAGAAGCGGTCAACCGGATGATGAAGGAAGCGTTCCCTTCGATCGTCGACGTCAACTTCACCGCCAATATGGAGAAGCTTCTGGACGGCGTGGAAGAGGGGAGCGTGCGCTGGAAGACGATCGTTGAGAACTTCTGGCCGGATCTGGATGAAGCCATCAAAAAGGCGGAAAAGGAGCTGGAACAGGTGACGATCGCGGATGAGGAATCCGAGGAGGTCTGTGAGAAATGCGGCAGGCACATGGTGATCAAATACGGTCCCCACGGAAAATTCCTCGCGTGCCCCGGCTTCCCGGAATGCCGCAACACCAAACCGTATTTTGAAAAGATCGGCGTCGCCTGTCCGAAATGCGGCAAGGATATCGTCCGCAAGAAAACGCGCAAGGGCCGTGTCTACTATGGCTGTGTCGACAACCCGAACTGTGATTTCATGAGCTGGCAGAAGCCTTCCGCAACGCCCTGCCCGCAGTGCGCTTCCCTCATGGTCGAGCGGGGGAACAAGCTTTCCTGCACCAACACCGAGTGCGGCTATGTTACGGAGAAGCCCAAGGACGAGGAAGACGCATGAGCAGTGTGGAACTTCTGGACAAGACACGCCGGATCGGCCGTCTGCTTCATGAGGTCAATGACGGCAAGGTCGTGTTCAATGATATCTGCCGGATCCTGTCGGACACCCTCTTGTCCGATATCCTGGTCGTGTCAAGAAAGGGCAAGCTTCTCGGGATCGGTGAGATCGACAGGGTTCCCCGGATCGAGGAACTCATCCCTTCCGAGGTCGGTGTGTTCATCGATCCGCTTTTGAACGAGCGTTTTCTCTCCGTGCTCTCCACCAAGGAAAATGTCAATCTGGAGACCCTCGGTTTTACGAACATCGATACAAAGCGCTATACCGCGATCGCCGCGCCGGTTGAGATCGCCGGTGACCGCCTCGGCACGATCTTTATCTACAAGATCGATGAGGCCTATGAGATCGACGATATCATTCTGTGCGAATATGCGACGACGGTCGTGGGCCTGGAGATGCTGCGCGCGGAGAGCGAGGAGAACGCGGAAGAGGAGCGCAAGCATCAGGTCATGGAATCTGCCATCAAGACGCTTTCCTATTCCGAGATGGAGGCGATCGTTGAGATCTTCGAGGAGCTTACGGACGGCGAAGGCGTGCTCGTCGCGAGCCGTGTCGCTGACCGTGTGGGGATCACCCGAAGCGTCATCGTCAATGCGCTCCGGAAATTTGAAAGTGCCGGCGTGATCGAGACCAGATCCTCGGGCATGAAGGGCACCTATATCAAGGTTCTCAATGATGTCGCCTTTGCGGAGACGAAGAAGCTGAAAACACAGCTGAAAAAACGCCAGTGACGTCCGAAGAGGAGCGCCATGCTGTTTAATTCCGTTTCCTTTCTCATCTTTTTTCCCGTCGTCGTGATCATCTATGCGTTGATCCCGCGAAAGCTTCGTGCCGTCTGGCTTCTGATCGCAAGCTATTATTTCTACATGAGCTGGAACGCGAAATACGCGATCCTGATCTTCATCTCCACGCTGGTCACCTGGGCCGGCGCGCTGTTTCTGGATAAGACGCGGGCGATCTTTGAGCGGAAACTCGCACTCATCGCGGTCTTTGCGGTCAATCTGGGCATTCTTTTTTTATTTAAATATTATGACTTTGCGGTCGCCACGCTGAACCGCGCGCTTTCCCTGGTCCACGTGGCTCCCGTCGACGCGGCGCTTCATGTGCTCCTGCCTGTCGGCATCTCGTTTTACACCTTTCAGGCTCTCGGATACTGCGTGGATGTCTATCGCGGCGACATGCGCGCCGAGAGGAACCTCCTGCGCTATGCGCTGTTTGTCTCCTTTTTTCCGCAGCTCGTCGCCGGCCCCATCGAGCGCTCCCAAAACCTCCTGACACAGATTAACGATATTGAAAACAAAAATATATATAATTACGATGATATCGTCTCCGGACTCGCGCTGATGCTCTGGGGACTTTTTCAAAAAGTTGTGATCGCCGACCGGATCGCGATCGTTGCCGATACGGTCTTCGGATCCCCCTGGAGATACGGCGCCACAGCGCTCATTCTCGGCGCCTGCGCGTTTTCCGTTCAGATCTACTGCGATTTCGGCGCTTATTCCAATATTGCCGTGGGAGCCGCGCGCGTCATGGGCTTTCGCCTCATGAACAATTTTGACACGCCGTATTTCGCGACGGGCATTTCCGATTTCTGGCGCCGTTGGCACATTTCCCTTTCCACCTGGTTCCGGGATTATCTGTATATCCCGCTGGGCGGCAACCGCAAGGGGAGGGTTCGCCGTTATCTCAATCTCCTCATCACGTTCCTGGTCAGCGGGCTGTGGCACGGAGCTGCCTGGACTTTTGTCGCATGGGGCGGGCTGCACGGCATCCTGCAGATCCTGGAGGATCTTCTGAAAAAGCCTTTCGGACGTCTGGAGGCACTTCTTCACGTCAATGTCACGGCGAAGAGCCGCAAGCTCCTGCGGATGGCATGCACCTTTGCTCTCGTCACGCTGGCATGGATCTTCTTCCGTGCGGAGAGTCTGACGGATGCCGTGAGTTTCATCCGGCGGATGTTTACGCACATCGATCCGTGGAATCTGTTCAATGGGAGTGTTTACACGCTGGGACTTGACCATTTTGAGGCACATGTGCTGTTTGCCGCGCTGATCCTGCTCTTGATGGTCGATCTGCTCCGCTATTTCCGGAAAGAGGAACTGTGGGATCTCCTTGTCCGGCAGAATCTCTGGTTTCGCTGGGGAGTCATGCTCGCACTTCTCCTGGGAATCCTGGTTTACGGTGTTTACGGAGCGCAGTTCGATTCGGCACAGTTTATCTATTTCCGGTTTTAGGCGGTGCACGGGATGAAGGAAACGACGAAAAAGGTGATCCGGACAGCAGTCTTTATCGCGCTCGCATCAGCGGTGATCGCGGGAAGCTATCGCGTGCTTTCCTGGAAGGACACCATGGGATCCTATGTCTCCAGTGCTCAGCAGCTCTATGCGACGAAAAAGGATCTCATCGACGTGCTGTTTGTCGGGAGCAGCCACTGCTATGCGGGCGTCAATCCCGATATGCTCTGGCGGGATCACGGGATTGCGGCATTTGATATGGCGATCTCCGGACAGGATCGCGATTCCGCGATCCATTACATCAAAGAGGCATTGAAGACGCAGTCGCCGTCGGTCGTGGTCGTGGATCTGCTCGCGACGCTCTATGATGAGGGGGTTGAGAGCAATACCTGGCGGAATGTCCTCTCCATGCGCACGTCGCCCAACCAGATCGATCTGGCGCGTGCCGAGGCGCAGGACGATGACAGGGCGCGCAAAGACTATGTCCTCAAGTGGCCGATCGTGCACACGCGTTACAGAGAGCTCGCCGCGCATGATTTTGTGCAGAATCCCTACAGTCTTTACGGGCGGGGGTATTGCTACCGGTTTGCCGCGGAACCCTATCTGCACGATGTGCAGCTTGATGAGATCACGGAGGCGGAGCCGGTATCCGACGCCAATCTGCGATGGTTTGCCGAGCTTGACGCGCTTGCGGAAAAAGAGGGTTTCTCCCTCGTATATCTGCAGATCCCGCATGAGGTGGTCCCCGAGGAGAAGAGGATCTATAACGGCGTGCTCGCCTATCTGACGGATGCCGGTCAGACACTCCTGACAGCCGATGAACTCATCGGCATGGCGCAGCTGAACACGGCCACCGACTATATGGATCAGGGGCATCTGAACGCGGCGGGCGGCGAGAAGCTGACCGGCGTGCTGGGGGCGTGGCTGATCGAGCATTACGCGCCGGCAGATCACCGCGGAGATCCCGCCTATCACCAGTGGGACGAGAGCCTTGCCTATGCGGAGCACCTTTACCTGGAGGATAAGCTGTCCAAGATTGACGGCCCCGCCGCATGGTTTTCCGGGATCGCCGGTGTCGATGATCTGGTGGTCGTGCTGGTCCTGAGCGGTGACTACGGCGCTTCGGAATTTGATCTGCCGAAGGCGGTGTCGCAGATCGGCGTACGGGAGGCGTTCTTTGAAAACGGCGGCTGTGTCGTGATCGATGACGGCGCCCTCGCCGGTTTTCTCACCCCCGCGAAGGCGGAGGATCTCACGCTCGACATCGATGCGCTGCACACGCTGCATATCGAACCGGCGACGGACAGTGAGCTGTCCTATTCCGTGAACATGGACGGACAGGAACAGTTTAACGCCTTCGACGGACTCGGTGTCGTGATCTATGACAGAGTGCTCGAAAGGATCATTGCCAACAGGGCGTTCTGATATTGACGGAATTTATGTTCTTTCTTTTCGACGGTTAAGATCCCGTGTTTTTTTGCCGATAATAGTTCAAATATGATAAGCGCAACGGATGGCAGTCAGTGAGCGCAACGGATGGCGGCGGGCGTCTGCAGGGATCGCGGGCGGAACTGTCGATAAACGGATTTATCGCGTGATAGATCCGTATTTTTTTACGATAAAACAAAAACCACTAGATATTGTATTTTTTTATCCAAATACTCTTGTATTTTGTACTGAAAACGAATAAACTATATTTCGGTGTGAGCCGGAGGAAAGGAGAGGACATGATCAATTCCAATGCCTATGATTACATCAACATCCTGGACAGGACCGCGGACGCGTCCTGGACGAGGAATGAGGTCATCGGCAACAACATCGCCAATGTCAACACACCGGGTTACAAGCGGCAGGACATTGATTTCGAGACGCAGCTGCGGCAGTCGCTCGGCGACTCGCGCTACATCTCGATGGACACCAAGGTGCGCAATTCCTTAAAGGATGACCTGCGCCCGCGTCTCTACTATGACCACATCAACTATTCCTACCGTCTTGACGGCAACAATGTGGACATCGACACGGAGAACATGGAGCTCGCGGCCAACCAGCTCAAGTATCAGGGGATCATCGCCGGGATCAAGAGCGAGTTCAACAACCTGCAGTCCGTGATGAAGAGCACCTGATAAGCGGGATTTCGTAAGGAGGGTATCATGAGCATATTCAATTCCTTTAATATCAATTCATCCGGCATGACCGCGGAGCGTTTCCGCATGGACATCATCGCCGAGAACATTGCCAACGCGAACACGACGCGCACCGAGGACGGAACGCCCTATGTGCGCAAGGTGGTGACCTTTCAGGAGAAGCAGAGCAACACGCCGTTTTCGCGCATTCTGCACTTGAAGACCGACAGCTATTCCGGAAAGGGAGTCCGGGTCTCTACCGTGCAGGACGACACCTGGACACAGCCCAACATGGTCTATGACCCGTCGCATCCCGACGCCGACGAGAACGGCTATGTGACCTATCCCAATGTGAACACGATCACGGAGATGACCAACCTGATCGATGCCAGCCGCGGCTATGAAGCCAACGCGACGGCGTTCAACGCCTCCAAGTCCATCGCAACGCAGGGCCTGCAGCTGGGACAGGGCGGTTGATAGACGGCACAGAGGGCGCACATTCTCGATAACGGAGGGCATGTGAGATGGCGGATATTCTGATCGACAGTCTGCGCAATGTCCGGGCAAGGGACATCCGCAGCGCGGAAAAAGCATACAACGAGAAGCCGTATTCGATCTTCGATACGGACAACGGAGACTACACCTTTCAGGATCTGCTGACAAAGGCGGTCGACAATATCAACACGACCAACGCCTATCTGTCGGACGCGGAAAATGAGGAGATCAAGTGGGCACTGGGACAGACCAACAACACGCATGATCTGTCCGTCGCACTGCAGAAGGCCTCCACGGCGCTGCAGTACACCGTGGCGATCCGCGATCGCGTGATGCAGGCATATAACCAGATCATGCAGATGCAGGTATAACGCACTAAAAACGGGAGGAGAAGATGAACAACATTGTCGAGAAACTGAAAGAAATTCTCGAGAAGGTCAAGGAGTGGTGGAACCGCTTCACCACGAGGCAGAAGACCATCATCGTGATCTCGGCCGCCGTGGCCGTGGTCGCCATCGTGCTGGTCATCAATCTCCTGAACCAGCCGCACTATGTGTTCCTGCTCACGGCGGAAGACACGACCCAGTCCTCGGAGATCAAGACTCTCTTTGATGAGAACGGGATCAACTACCAGCTCTCGGATGACGCGCTGGACTACCGGGTGCTCGAGGAACAGGTCTCACAGGCAAGGCTTCTTCTGGGCGCCAACGCAATCCAGTCCACGGCCTACACGATCGACAATGTCACGAACGGCAGCTTCTCCACCACGGAATCCGACAAACAGAAAAAATATGTCGTTTATCTGCAGGGAGAGCTGAAGACGGATATCGAGGCGCTCGACGCGGTGGAAACGGCGATCGTCAAGCTTCATCTGCCGGAGAACGACGGAACGCTCCTGAACGCCAATCAGGAATCCAACGCCAGCGTCACACTCAAACTCGTCAAGAACGCAAGCTTTGACGCGGACAACGCGGCATTCCTCGCTCGGTTCATCGCGACGGCGATCGGCAATGAGACGACGGACAACATCGTCATCATGGATACCGACGGCAACATGCTCTTTGCCGGCGGCACGGATTCGACGGCATCGGGGCTGGCCAGCACGACCCTCTCGGTCAAGCAGAAGGCCGAGCAGATGGTGAAGAGCGAAGTCAAGAATGTGCTCCTGGGCACGAGCATCTATGACAATGTCGAGGTGGCCGTCAATCTGGCCATGGATTTCTCCAACAAGGAGAACACGACGCATGAATACTATCCGCCGGAAGGCGCGACGCAGGGCGTTCTTTCCCATGAGGACAGCTACGAATCCGAGACGCGCAACGGCCCCGGCGACATCCCGGGAACGGACACCAACTCCGACACGACCTATGTCCTGCAGGATAATGAGATCACCTATCAGACCGTTGAGGAGATGAACAAGGACTATCTGCCCAACGAATCGATCACGAAGACCTATTCCACGGCGGGCAACATCGACTATGACAAGTCCACGCTTTCGGTAGCGGCGATCGACTACAACGTGATCTCCGAGGATGATGCAAAGAACCGCGGACTTCTGGACGACACGACCTGGGAGGAGTATAAAGCGGCCAACAGTGAGCGTGTGCGGATGGAACTGGATCCCGATATGGTGCGTCTTGCCGCGCAGGCGACAGGCATTCCGGAGATGAACATCGCGCTGGTCGCCTATCGTGAAAACGTGTTCATCGACAGAGAGGGCGGTATCGTCGGTCTGACCGACATCCTGCAGATCATCCTGATCATCCTGATCCTGGGCCTGCTTGCCTTCGTGATCCTGCGGAGCATGCGTGTCGCCAAGGGTGAGGCCGAAGAGCAGCAGCCTGAGGAGCTTTCCGTGGAGCAGCTTCTTGAGTCACAGCCTGAGGAGGAGATGCTTGAGAACATCGAGGTCAATGAGGGGAGCGAGCTCAAGCGCCTGATCGAACAGTTTATCGAGGACAATCCGGAAGCAGCGGCGAATCTGCTGCGCAACTGGCTGAGTGAGGACTTTGCATAATGCCGATTGAAGAAGGAACAGAAGGGGGATTTGATCCCAGCATACTGGAGAATGTTACCGGCCTGCAGAAATCCGCGATCCTGCTGATCGCGCTGGGACCGGAGAAATCCTCCGCGCTTTTCAAACATCTCAAGGAAGACGAGATCGAGCAGCTGACCCTTGAGATCGCGAACACCAGGAGCGTCACGCCGCAGATCAAGGAAGCAGTCATCGCCGAGTTCTATCAGGTTTGTCTCGCACAGCAGTATATCGCGGAAGGCGGTATCAACTACGCCAAGGAGCTTCTGGAAAAGGCGCTGGGTGAGGACAAGGCCATGGACGTCATCGGCAAGCTCACGGCTTCGCTCCAGGTCAAGCCGTTCGAGTTCATTCGCAAGACCGATCCGTCGCAGATCCTCACGTTCATTCAGGACGAGCATCCGCAGACGATCGCGCTCATCCTGTCCTATATGTCGCCTTCGCAGAGTGCCCTGATCCTGTCGGCGCTCTCACCGGACCGGCAGACCGATGTGGCGCGCCGTATCGCGCTGATGGACCGCACCAGTCCGGACACGATCAAAGAGGTGGAACGCGTGCTGGAATCCAAGCTTTCGAGCCTTGTCAATCAGGACTACACGATCGTCGGCGGTGTCGACGCCGTGGTCAATATCCTCAATACCGTCGACCGTGCGACAGAAAAGCACATCATGGAGACGTTGGAGATCGAAGAGCCCGAGCTTGCCGACGAGATCCGCAAGAAGATGTTCGTCTTCGAGGATATCCTGCTTCTGGACGACCGTGCGATCCAGCGCGTGCTGCGTGATGTTGAGAACAATGACCTGGCTCTGGCCTGCAAGGGCTCCAATGAGCAGGTGCAGGCGGCGATCTTTAACAATCTGTCCAAGCGTCTGGCTGTCATGATCAAGGAGGATATGGACTTCATGGGACCTGTCCGCATGAAGGATGTCGAGGAGGCACAGCAGAAGATCGTCGGCATCATCCGGAAGCTCGAGGATTCGGGCGAGATCGTGATCTCCAGAGGCGGAGGTGATGAGCTAGTTGTCTAATCTGTATAAAGGCGCGTTTATCAGCAGGGAAGAGAAGGGCTCGGTCATCATTGATGCCAATGATCTTTTTGAGAAACGGCTCGAGGAGAAAAAACAGTTAGAGGAACTCAGGGCACTTGCGAGGCCGAGGCAGACGGGACCCGTCTCCGAGGAAGAGTTTGAACAGCTTGATCCCGATCAGCTGGAGCAGCTGACAGCGGATCAGGATCTGATGCGTGAGGCCGCCGAAGAGGACGGATCCTTCCAGGAGGGTCTGCCCATGGCGGAAGCCGGTGAGGAGCTTGTCTCCGCACAGGCGGCTCAGGAAGCGCTTGCGGCGGTGCAGGAGCAGGCGGATCAGATCATTGCGCAGGCGGAGCAGCAGGCCGAAGAGATCCGCGCCAATGCGGCGAGACTCGGTCATGACGATGGCTACAATAAGGGCTATGAAGAGGCCACCCATGCGCAGGTGATCATGGAGGCGACCTTCCAGCAAAAGGAAAAGGAACTGCAGGAGAACTGCCGCCGCATGATCGAGGACGCCGAGCCCGAGATGGTCGATGTGCTGACCAGGATCTATGAGCATGTCTTCGGTGTGCGGCTTGCGGGCGACAAATCCGTGATCCTGCACCTTTTGCAGCAGACACTTTCTCATGCGGAACCGACCGGTGATTTTCTCATCCATGCTTCCAGCGCGGACTATGACACACTGCTCGATTCCAGGGAGGAACTCCGCGAGTCGATCCCCAATCCGAACTGCAACCTCGAGATCGTAGAGGACACGTTTCTCAAAGAAAACGAGTGTATGATCGAGACCGACGGCGGTGTCTTTGACTGCGGTGTCGGAACACAGCTCTCCGAGCTGACCAAAAAACTGAAACTTCTTTCGTGGCAGAATCGCGACCAATGACTTATAATATTTAGAGTCATGGATACCCTAAACATCGATTTTTCCAAATATCAGAAGGCGGAGACCGGCACCTATTTCAAGATGCGCGGCAAGGTCATCAATGTGGTCGGCCTCACGATCGAATCGGCGGGGCCTGTGGCACGCATGGGAGATATCTGCAGGATCTATCCCAAAGACAAGGACGGCGAGGGCGCGATGAGCGGCGAACCGGCGCTTTCCGAGGTTGTCGGCTTCAAAAACGGCCGGGTGCTGCTCATGCCCTATGAGAACACCTTGGGGATCGGTGAGGGGTCGATCGTTGAGAATACCGACGAGTCCCTGCAGGTCTATGTGGGTGACGATCTGATCGGCAGGACACTGGACGGCTTCGGCAGGTTTGATACCTCTTCGGAGGATCCTGGCGGACACATCGAAGGCGGAACGCCGCGATCCGTAGAGGGGACGCCGCCGGATGCGATGACGAGACCGCCGATCACCGATGTGCTGACGCTGGGCGTCAAGGCTGTTGACGGGTTGCTTACGATCGGCAAGGGACAGCGGATCGGGATCTTTGCCGGTTCCGGTGTCGGCAAATCGACACTCATGGGAATGTTTGCCCGCAACACGAACGCGGACATCAATGTCGTTGCGCTGATCGGTGAGCGCGGACGTGAGGTGCGCGAATTCATCGAGAGGGATCTGGGTCCCGAGGGCATGAAGCGATCGGTCGTGGTCATCGCCACCTCCGACAAGCCTGCGCTCGAGCGCATGAAGGCCGCCAAGACCGCTACGGCGATCGCGGAGTATTTCCGTGACCGCGGCAAGGATGTGCTCCTGATGATGGACAACCTGACGCGGTTTTCGATGGCGCAGAGAGAGATCGGTCTGGCAAACGGAGAACCGCCCGTTTCGCGAGGCTATCCGCCCAGTGTCTACGCGGAGATGCCAAAGCTTCTGGAACGCGCGGGACGTTCGGAGACCGGTTCGATCACGGGACTCTACGCGGTGCTCGTGGACGGCGATGATTTCAATGAGCCGATCACCGATACGGCACGCGGGATCCTGGACGGACACATTTTCCTGAACAGGAATCTGGTGGCCAGGAATCACTATCCGGCGATCGATGTGCTCGCCTCGATCTCCAGGTGCATGGCTTCGATCGCGACATCCGAGCACAAACAGGCAGCCGGCAAGCTGAAAACGGTGCTCGCGACCTATAATGACGCGGAGGATCTGATCAATATCGGTGCCTACAAGGCTGGGGCAAACCCGCGCATCGACTACGCGATCTCCAAGATCGATGCGGTCAACGATTTTCTGATGCAGTCAACCGAAGACCGCTTCGCTTTTGATGAAGAGGTCGAGATGCTGGAGAAGATCTTCGAGGAATAAGATGGCCCGCTTTCGATATCGCATGCAGAATATCCTGAACATCAAACTGCAGCAGGAGGAACAGCAGAAGACCGCGTTCGCCGAGGCGCAGATCAGGCTCTCGGAGGAGGAGGAGAAGCTGGAAAACCTGAAGGAACGCCGTGCGGGCTATCGCGAGGAAGGACGGGCGATGCGGACTGAGGCATTGTCGGTGCTGGATATCATGGCCAACAATCATGCGGTCAGTGTGATGGATGACATGATCACGAGCCAGCGGTCCAATGTGGCCAGAGCCGAGAAAAATGTGGAGCTGGAGCGGCAGAAGCTGACGACGGCCATACAGGAACGCAAGATGCATGAGAAGCTCAAGGAAAAAGCGCTGGAGAAATTCCGCAGGGAAGAGATCCGCGAGGAAACAGTGATCAACGACGAGCGTTCCAGTTTTATCTACGGACAGAAGACATCCGACTGACGGAGGAAGAGAATGGCGGCAGAGAGCGCAGATTACAGCGCCTACGACGAAAAAGAACAGCGAAGGCGCATTAAAGAAGAAAAGAAGCAGTTAAAGGCCGAGGCGAAGGCAAACGCGAAGGCGCGGAAAGCAAAGCGCAAGGAGCTCGCCCATCGCGAAGCGGATCTGGATGCCGAGGATGTGGGTTCCGGTTTTGCGACGTTTGTCATCACCGTGCTGATCATTCTGATGTGGCTCGCCATTATGGCGCTGCTCATCCGTCTGGATGTCGGCGGGTTCGGCTCGCAGGTGCTCGCCCCGGTTCTGGGCAAGGTGCCTGTGGTCAACCGCATCCTGCCGGAGGGTTCGATCACGCAGGAACCTGCAGGCGGTGCGGCCGGAACAGCAGGTACGGAGGGCGCCGAAGGTGCCGACGGCGTTTCCCCGGTGGTGCTTCCCGGAACGGACACGACATCGGGATCACCCGCAGGCGGCCTCCCGGTCGGTAATGAGAGCACCAGTGCCTACATCCGTCAGCTGGAGGGAGAACTTGCGCAGGCGCAGCAGCGCAATAACGAATATGCGCAGACGATCGCCGAGCAGCAGGCGGAGCTCGGAAGGCTCCAGCCGTTTGAGCAGGAGCAGGCCGAATTTGAGCGCGTGAAGGCGGACTTCTATGAGCAGGTCATCTACGCGGAGAACGGACCGGGTCCCGAGGATTATGCCAAATACTATGAGGGCATCAACCCGGAACTGGCACAGCAGCTCTATCAGGAGGCGATCCGTACCATGCTCGATACCGAGGAGGTGCAGAAGTACGCGCAGACCTATTCCTCGATGAAGGCCAAAAAGGCGGCCGGTATCTTTGAGGATCTGGTCAACAACAAGAATGACGCCGATCTGGCCGCGCGCATCCTGCAGCAGATGACGAGTGATGACCGCGGGGCGATCCTGGCCGTCATGGACGCCGAGGTTGCGGGTGTGCTGACGGAACTGCTGGAGCCCGAAACGTTGCCGGCGCTGGGGGAGTAACATCTATTTGGCCGGGGCAACAGGTTCCCACGCGGGCCCGCTCCCGCGAGGGAACTGATCGTCCCGGCAGAAATATTTGAAATCACACTAAAGTTCTTCGCCGACCTGTCGATAAATAAAATAGCAGGTGATCGTGTCAACAAAAGGAGTCTACATGGCAGATATCAAAGTGCAGGGTTTCGACCCGATCATGCAGATGCAGCAGCTGCAGAAGGCTGCAAAGAACGGCGAAGGTGATTTCGGAGATCTGATGGAACAGGCCGCAGGCGTGCTGGAAGCGGCAAAGCTTGCGAGAGGTGCCGGAGATGCACCGGCCGGACTTGCCGGAAACGGCAGAGGCGGCACCGAAACGGACATCATGCAGATCGGCGCCGCACAGAAGCAGAGTCCCGTAAGGGATCAGGCGACAAAGCCGAAACAGGAAAACAAACAGAAGATCAGTCAGGACGACAGTCAGAATAACGCTCGGGTCACGGATGACAATGCGAAAACGGGGAAGGATCTCCAGGAAGCAGCCGATGACGCCGGGCGTAAAATTATTTCCGAGGTAGCGGAAAAACTCGACATCGATGAAGCGGATGTTGAGCTGGCGATGGAGACGCTGGGGCTTTCCGCGATGGAACTGCTGGATCCCGCCAATCTCACGGCTCTTCTGACGGAGCTTTCCGGTGAGAGCGATCCGATGGTTCTGGTTACCGACGCGGAGCTTTATCAGACCTTTCAGGAGCTGATGGAAACAGCGAAAGAGATCGGCATGGAAGCCGGAATTTCCCCTGAGGATGTGCAGCGGCTCGTCACGGATGAAGCGCCGGTCACAGCACAAAAGGCGGAGACCTTTGCACAGACCTTTAACGCGGCGGCTGAAGAAGCGCCGGTTCAGGTGCACACGACGCAGACGGATGCGGAAGGCAACGCGGTGGATGTGCAGGTCACCATGGAGAACGGCAATGTGGTGGCTGAGCACGTCAACCAGGAAGCGCCGGAGCACGGACAGGACGAAGACCGCGGAAACCGCGGCAGACATCAGGAGATCGATCATCGTGAGATGGCCGAGCATGTCGTGAATGAGATCGCCGGTCACATGGCGGAGCAGCAGGTGGAATTTAATGATGTGCTGCCGCAGGAACAGGTCACCGGAACGGATACCCAGCAGATGGTTGAGATCGTCCGGCAGATCACCGAGCAGATCCGTGTCACCATCACTCCTGATGTGACGAGCATGGAACTCACCCTTCATCCGGCGAGCCTCGGCAATGTGCAGCTCACGGTCGCGCAGGATGCGCAGGGACGGCTGGTCGCCCAGTTCGCGGTGGAAAGCGAGACCGTGCGGCAGGCGATCGAGAGTCAGGTGGCACAGCTGCAGCAGCGGCTTGACGCACAGGGCACCAGGATCGAAGCGATCGAGATCACCCTCGCGAGCCATGGCTTTGAAAGCAGCCTGAACGGACAGCAGAGCGGTGAGCAGGCGGATGAACAGCGCGAAGCGCAGATGCGCGCATCCGGTCCCAGAGGGACGAGACGCATCGATCTCACGGATCTGGATCCCGAGGAGGAGCAGACCGAGGAAGAACGGATCGCAGCGGAGATGATGGCGGCAAACGGGAACACAGTCGACTACACGGCTTAGGATCACGCGGTCGGAGATCGCAGAGGCGAAGAGAACGGAGTTTTCGGAAAGGAAAGTTATGGGAGTCAGCGCAGTAGTTACCGACGGCAAGATCGCCAACATGGAATCGGCGATGAGCAAGGATCAGAAGAGCTCATCCTCCAATGTTGACAAGGATCAGTTCATGACTCTGCTGGTCGCGCAGATGAAGTACCAGGATCCCCTGCAGCCGACCTCGAACACGGAGTACATCTCACAGTACGCGACCTTCTCCGAGCTTGAGCAGATGCAGAACATGTCCAAGTCTCTGGAACTCTCCCGTGCGAGTGAGCTGGTCGGCAAGCTCGTGGTCATCAGCCCGACCGAGGACAACATGCTGACAAGCGAGCTGCAGGGACAGGTGGACGCGGTGACCTATTCCGGCAACAAGGCCTACATCTCGGTGGGCGGCAGAACCTTCTCCGCAAATGATGTGACGCAGGTGATGAGCGATGACTACGCCACAGCGGTAGAGGCGATCGAGATGCTCGCCGAAGAGATCGACAAACTGCCCAATATCAACGAGATCTCCCTGGAGAATCAGTCGACGATCAACGGCCTGAACAGTATCTATCAGGCATTCTCAGCAGAGACCAAGGCACTCATGGAGCCTGCCTATGTCACAAAGCTTAACAACTATGTGAGCCGGATCGAGAGCCTGCTTGAGGTGGAGGCGGAGAACGCCAGGATCGCGGCGGAAGCAGCAGCCGAGGAAGCGGCAAAGACCGCAGCGGCCGCACAGGAGCAGACCGATGATTCCGCGGACAACACGGAGACGGAAAGAGAAGCCGCCGAAGCGCAGGCACAGACCTGATAAGAGAAAACCTGAGGAAATCCTGTAAGGATTTGCCGCAGGGAGACCGATACAGGATATAGAGGCTTACAGGAAGCACAGATCACATACAGAAACGGAGGAAATGCCTTATGATGCGTTCACTGTTCTCCGGCGTCGCCGGACTGAAAACCCACCAGACGAGAATGGATGTCATCGGTAACAACATCGCCAATGTCAACACCACCGCCTACAAATCGCAGAGCATGACCTTTTCCGATATCATGTACCAGACGACCCAGAACGCCTCCGGCGCTTCCGAGCGTACCGGCGGTGTGAACGCCCGTCAGATCGGTCTCGGTGTCAAGACCAGCGCGATCTCCACGGCGATCGAGCAGCAGGGCGCTTCCCAGACGACGAACAACCCGTTCGATATCATGATCTCCGGTGATGCGTTCTTTGTGGTCAACAACGGCACCGAGCAGCTCTACACCCGTGACGGCACGTTCTATGTGGACGGCGCAGGCAACCTCGCGATGCAGGCCACCGGTTATCTCGTGCAGGGATGGAAATCCTCGGACGGACAGACCGTGGACATCAACTCCGGCATCGGCAAGCTCCAGATCATGAATCCCGACAACCTTACCTATCCGCCGGCCGCCTCCACGGCAGCCGTCATGAGCGGCAACGTCGACGCCAACGATTCCAATGTGCGCTCGGACGCAGGACGCGTCATGACACTGGAATTCTATGACGACCGCGGCTATCTCTATACAGCCAAGTTCGCCGTCAAGCAGATGAAGAACGCGGACGGCACGCCGATGACATCGTCCAGCACTGAATATAAGGATGCTTCCGGTGCATCGGCTACGGATGAGAACAACCGCCCGCTCTACACCATCACCCTGACGGATATCCTGGATGCCAACAATGTTTCCATCGGTGCCGCCAAGCTTGCCAACAGTGTGACCTTCGGTGAGAGCCGCAGCTATGAAAAGGGCATGACCGAGTCCAAGACGGATGCCGGTCTTCAGACGGCTCTGGGAACGGATTATGCGACCTTTGCCGGCGGCGGATCCCATCCCCTTCAGGACCTCAAATCCACCGCCAAAGCGGCGGACGGCAAGACCGCTTCCCCTCTGGCCGGTGTCGCCGGTGAGTATTTCGAACTCTCCGATGCGGTCATCGACAGTTACGGCAAGGATGCCACCTATACCTATGATGCAGCGACTGCAAAACTGACGATCAGCACCAACGGCAAGACGAACATCATCTCCTTTGATCCCGACACGGGTGCTCTCACGAGCGGCGGCTCGCTCACGATCAAGTTTGACAACAAGGCACCTTCCGGCATGGAGAGCTTCCAGAACATCGCGGTGGATGCTTCCAGCCTGACCAACGTCAACACGAACGGCTCCTCGACCTTTAAGGCGACCAAGGGCGACAAGGAAGGACAGAACACCGGCCGTATGCTGGGCGAGATGAACGGGATTTCGGTCGAGGTCTCCGGCAAGATCTACGCCTCCTACTCGAACGGCCAGTCAAAACTCCTGGGCCAGATCGCATCGGCGGAGTTCGCCAACGCCTCCGGTCTGGAGAAGGGCGGCGACAACCTGTACCGGGCGACCAACAACTCCGGTGAGGCGACGATCCAGGATATCACCGTCGACGGCGGCAAGATGAACACCGGTGTGCTGGAAATGTCCAATGTCGACCTCTCCAGCGAGTTCACGACGATGATCACCACGCAGCGAGGCTTCCAGGCCAACAGCCGTATCATCACCGTTTCGGACACACTGCTTGAGGAACTCACAAACCTGAAGAGATAAGCACAATGACATAAGCCCCCCGGTGCATATTCACCGGGGGGCTCTGTTTATTACGTTGATTTGTGATCAATATTTCGTTCACATTCTTTCTTTACCGAAAGCTGAAATCGTGCTATGATATTTAAGATTATTTTATCGTGGGGGTATGGGGCGCATGATCGAGGTCACCAGGATGAACGGCATGAAGATCACGGTGAACAGCGACCTGATCCTCACGGTGGAAGAAACGCCTGATACCCTGCTCACCTTTACATCCGGACAGAAGCTTCTGGTGAAAGAGAGCAGGCAGGAGATCATAGAAGAGGTAAAAGCCTATAAAAAAGGGATTCTCGCAGGCATTTCGGATTGACGAAATGATGCGGGGTTTCCGGGTTTTTGTGTGTAAGGAGCAGCTTCAGTGGATATAGCGTCACTCATCGGACTTCTCATGTGCTTTATCGCCATGATCGTCGGTATCATCACATCCGGCGGTGTGGGCGCGTTCAAGAATTTCGTCGATATTCCTTCCTTCTTCGTTACGGTTGTCGGTGCGTTTATGTGCGTGCTGGCGTCCAACACGATGCCGGACTTCCTTGCCGGATTAAAGTCCATCAAGCTGATCTTCAAACTGCCGGCCAACAATGTCTCGGAGAACATCCGGCAGATCATCGCACTGTCCAACACCGCGAGAAAAGAGGGTCTGCTCGCACTGGAAGAGGCGGCCGGCAATATCGAGGATGAATTCCTGAAGAAGGGTCTGCTCCTCATTGTTGACGGTACGGACCCCGAGCTGGTCAAGAGTATTCTGGAAGCGGAAATGGACGCGGTCGATTCCCGGCACAAGATGCGGATCTCGGTCTGGGAGGACATCGGCTCGATGGGCCCTGCCTGGGGTATGATCGGAACACTGCTCGGTCTGGTCAACATGCTGCAGGCTATGGATGATCCTTCCGCGATCGGCCCGAACATGGCGGTCGCTCTGATCACGACGCTGTACGGCTCCGTTATCGCAAACTGGCTGTGCGCGCCGACCGCAACAAAGCTGAAGCATCTGAACAATGACGAATACACGACCAAGAGTATCATGATCGAGGGCATTCTCTCCATTCAGGCAGGTGAGAACCCCCGTGTGACGGAAGAAAAGCTCAAGTCCTTCCTGTCGCCCGCCGATAAGGCGGCCTTTGAGGCGGCCAACGGCGGCGGTGGCGAAGGCGGTGGCGGTGGTGAGGAATAAACCACCTTTGGAGTAACGAATGGCAAAGAAACCGGAAGAACCCCCGAAGGGAGCACCAGCCTGGCAATCAACCTTCGCGGATCTGATGAATCTGCTGCTGTGCTTCTTCGTGCTTCTGTTCTCGATGTCCTCGATCGAGAAAGAGAAGTTTGAAGCGGTTGCCGCCTCATTTTCGCAGGCGTTCAACATTTTTGACGGCGGTGAGATGTCGCTCGGTGAGGGCGCTCTCATCGGTGACGGTGTGTCGCAGCTCAACGAGCTCAATATCTTCATCGATTCCATGGGAACCTCGGAGGAGCAGCAGAAGGACAAGACCAAGGACAAGGAACACGATGAGGATTATGACAAGCAGGAGGAGGCACTGCAGGAACAGCTGGAGGCTTCCGAAAAGCTTGCAGAGCAGATCGCCGAAGCGCTGGAGGCTGCCGGGATCACGGATCAGGTGGAACTCAACTTTACCAGTCAGTATGTGCAGCTGACGCTGCAGGGTTCGATCCTGTTTGACTCCGGTAAAGTAGATATCAAGGAGGAGGCGATCCCGATCCTCACGAAGATCGGTGCGATTTTAGAGCGTTACGCCGGCGGCACGATCGAGATCGAGGGGCATACGGACAATGTCCCGATGTCGGGCGCCAAGTACTCCAACAACGATGAGCTTTCGGCAGGGCGTGCGCTTTCCGTGTTCAATTATCTGGTGGAGAACACCACACTCGATCCGGCGAGGATCATGCACACGGGCCGCGGAGAGTACATCCCGGTCGCGACGAACGAGACGCCTGAGGGAAGAGCCAAGAACCGGCGCGTGGAGATCAGGATCTACAACCCGCTGTCGCCGATCTATTGACATAGGCAAGGAGGATAGCAATGAAAAGAAACATGCTGGCGATCATCATTCTGGCTGTGAGTGTCGTGAACCTTGCGATGAGCGCCTTTATGATGCTGACCGTGATGAACACAAACTCCAAAACGGTCAAGCTCATCGCCGATGTGGCTGCGGCGGTCAATATTGACAATACGACGATCCTGCCGGCGGAGGGCGGCGGTGTGGGCGCACCGGTCAACGTGCCGATGGACAAGACCGTCACTTATGATATTGCAGGCGAGGACAAGATGACGATCGCGTTCCGGCCCGGTGATGACGGTGAGACGCATTACGGACAGGTGGAGGTCGTGCTCCTCATGAATTCCGACAGTGACGGCTACAAGACCTTTGGCGGCGACATGGACAGCAGAAAGAGCGTGATCAAGTCCAAGATCCTCGAGATCATGTCGGGTTACACGGTCGATGAGTGCCGCGGCAACGAATCGGTCGTGCAGCAGCAGATCCTTGAAGCGCTGCAGGAGCTGTTTGACTCCGACTTTATTTTTAAAGTGAACTTCTCCTCGATCACTTATGCTTAAGGAGAACACTTTTGGCTGATGTATTATCGCAAAGCGAGATCGATGCGCTCTTAAACGGTCTGTCCAGCGGTGAACTGGATGCGACGGAGCTGCAGCAGACGGACGAGAAAAAGGTCAAGGACTATGATTTCGCCCGTCCTGCCAAGTTCTCCAAGGAGCATCTGCGCACGCTGGAGATCATTCATGAGCACTACGGCCGTCTGATATCCACGACACTGCCGCTCTATGTGCGCAAAAACGTCACGGTGGCGGTGGCCAACTCGGAAACGGTCACCTTTTCCGAGTTCAGCAATGCGTTGTCCAACCCGGTCATTCTGGGGATCGTGGATTTTCAGCCGTTGCAGGGCACGATCCTGCTGGAGATCCAGTCGAATCTGGGCTTCGCGTTCATTGACCGGATGCTCGGCGGCGAGGGAACACCGATCGAGAAGGCAAGGCCCTTTACGGATATCGAGATGCCGCTGATCGGCCGCTTTCTGGAGATCTGCATGAACCTGCTGGTGGAGCCCTGGCAGAACGTGCTGGATATCGCGCCGGTCATGAACAGGATCGAGACAAACCCGCAGTTTGCGCAGGTGATCTCGCCCACGGACATGATCGCGATCGTGACGCTCAATATCAAGATGGGCGATGTGGAGGGTCTGATGAATGTCTGCCTTCCGTACTTCACGCTTGAGAGTGTCATGGACAGGCTCAATACCAAGTACTGGTACTCCTCGATGCAGCGCTCCGGCGATGAGCACTACGAAGAGTATCTGGAAGCTTTGATCCGCAGAGTGGATGTACCGCTCAAGGCGGTTCTGGGAAGCTGTCAGGTGTCGGTCAATGACTTCATCCACCTGCAGCGGGGGGATATCATCCGGCTCAACAACCGGCCGGACGGCGATCTCAAGATCTTTGTCGGAAGTATCTACAAATTTGACGCATTGCCGGGAACAGTCAGGGATAACTACGCGATCCGCGTGACGACGGTCATCAGAGAAGAGGAGGAAGAGCATGGACGGGATGCTATCACAGGATGAGATAAACGCTCTCCTGAACGGCATGGACGCTACAGGCGGCGGTGACGACGGCGGAAGTCCCCTGGAGGGCGCCGGCGTTTCCGGTGCAGGTGTTTCCGATGGCAGCGAGGAGCTGTCCGACGTCGAAAAGGATGCGATCGGCGAGGTGGCAAACATCTCGATGGGATCCTCCGCTACGACGCTTTATTCGCTGCTCAATCTTAAGGTCAACATCACGACACCGCAGGTGGAACTCGCCACCTGGAAAAATGTCCTCGAGGATTACGCGAGACCCTGCGTGTTCACCGTCATCAAGTACACGGTCGGTCTTGACGGCAGCAACATCCTCATCCTCAAGGAAAAGGACGTGCTGATCATCACCGATCTGATGATGGGCGGAGACGGCACCAATGTGGAAAACAAGGAGCTCGGCGATCTGGAGCTCTCAGCGATCTCCGAGGCGATGAACCAGATGATGGGGGCGGCGGCAACTTCGCTCTCCACCATGCTGGGGGAGAAGATCGATATCTCTCCGCCGGAGTCGACGCTTCTTGATCTGACCGAGCAGGATCCGGCTTCGATCTCGCCGTTCCTTGCGGGCACATTTGTCAAGATCACCTTCCGCATGCAGATCGGTGATCTGATCGATTCGGCACTGATGCAGCTGTATCCGATCGATTTTGCCCGGACGCTTTATGACACCTTCATCAATTCCACGCAGGCCTCGGCCGCGGAAGCTCCCGCCGCGCCTGCACCGGCACCTGCCCCCGCACCGGCACCGGCTCCTGCGCCCGCGCCGGCACCGATGCCGCAGATGGCACCGGCCCCCGACATGTCCATGCAGCAGCCGCAGATGCAGCCGCAGATGCAGCAGATGCCGCAGATGGGCATGCCGATGATGCAGCCCATGATGCCGATGATGCAGCCGATGCAGATGATGCCGCAGGACTATCAGTCGGCGCAGTTCCAGAGCTTCCCGACGGATATCTCGACGATCCCCGGCGCGGAGAACATCAATCTGATCCAGGATGTGCCGCTTGAGGTGACGGTCGAGCTGGGACGCACCAGACGACCGATCTCGGATATCCTTGATTTTGCACCCGGCACGATCGTGGAACTGGACAAGATCGCCGGCGAACCGGTCGATGTGCTGGTCAACGGGAAGCTTGTCGCCAAGGGCGAGGTCGTGGTCATCGAGGAGAGCTTCGGTGTCCGCGTGACGGAGATCGTGAAATAACGGAGGGCACTGACACGGCAGGAATGGTTCTCTCACAGGCGACAAGACTGGGCTCGGTATCCCAGCTTCTCACGATCCTGTCGATCTTTGTTCTGGTGCTCCTGCTGGCATGGGGCTCCGCGAAGATCCTGGCGCATTACAACCGGGCCGGTGCTTCTTCGCACGGCAACATGGAACTTGTGGAAGCTTTTCGGATCAGCACGACGCAGGTTGTTGAGATCCTGCGGATCGGAGACCGTTATATCGCCATTGCCGTGTCCAAAGATCAGGTAGAGAAGCTCGGTGAATGGGGCCAGGACGAACTGCATCTTGAAAATCCCGCAGGCGGCGCAGGAGAGGGGATGACCCGCCCTTCCGTTTTTCGGGAACTGCTGGAAAAACATGCAAAGAAGAATTCGGAATCATCGGAAAGATCATAGAACTGCGCAGGGCATCGCTAAGCACATGCGCGGGAGAAGGGCGGTCGTCGCGGCCGCTTTTTTCGCATTTCTTGTCTTTCTTTTCTTCGGGATCTCCGCAAAGCCGCTGACTGCGCATGCCGCTGTCTATGATCCCAGGACCCGTGTCATCGAGAACCAGACGACGGATCCGACGGTGGATACGGATCCTCCTGCGACCGGCTCCATGGCTGACCGGACCAACATCAGCGAACCGGGCACGGCGGAATCCCCCGAGGATCTTGCGGAGCTGAATATCGCCAACACGGTGACGCTCACCTATGATAACGGAAACGGAACGCTGAACGGTGCGCTCCGGATCCTCATCACCCTGACACTGATCTCCCTGACACCGCTGCTTCTCATGATGATGACGTCGTTTACGCGCATCATCGTGGTCATGCATTTCACGAGACAGGCGCTGGCGACGCAGACGGCGCCGCCCAATATGGTCATCATGGGGCTGACGCTGTTTCTGACGCTCTTTATCATGGAGCCTACGCTGACGCAGGCCTACAATGACGCGGTGATCCCTTTCGAGAACGGAGAGATGGATCAGCAGGTCTTTTTCGAGACGGCGATGCAGCCGTTTCGCACGTTCATGTACCGGCAGACGCAGACCAAGGATGTGCGCATGTTCATGGACATTTCGAACACGGAGTGGAACGGGGAACTGGAGGACATCCCCAACATCATCCTGATCCCGAGTTTCGTGGTGAGTGAGCTCCGTACCGGATTTATCATCGGTTTCATCATCTATGTGCCGTTCATCGTGATCGATATGGTGGTTGCCAGTGTCCTGATGAGCATGGGCATGATGATGCTGCCGCCCACAACGATATCGATGCCTTTCAAGATCCTGCTCTTTGTTTTGGCCGACGGTTGGAATCTCGTGATCGGCGGCCTTGTGAAGACGTTTTACTAAGGAGAGACCATGTCAGTCAATGATGTCGACATGATCATACAGGATGCGCTGTTCCTTGTGATCCGGCTGGCGGCACCGCCGCTTCTGGTATCACTCGTCGTCGGTCTGGCGATCTCCATCTTTCAGACGGTCACCTCGATCCAGGAGCAGACGCTGACCTCGATCCCCAAGATCATCCTCACATTCGTGACGATCATTCTTCTGGGCAACTGGATGGCGACCTCACTGACTGATTACATCAACGGACTCTGGGGGAATTTGAGTCTCTATATCCGTTAGCGTAAGCGATCATGATCGACTATTCTTTCAGCTACGGCGATCTTGAATATTTCCTGCTCATCCTCATGCGGGTGGCGAGTTTCATCGCCGTCGCACCGGTCTTCGGCATGCAGGGCGTGCCGCCCAACCGTGTCAAGATCATGACGGCACTCCTGATCTCCATTCTGCTCTACGGTACGGTGCCGATGGTGCCGCTTTCCTATGACACGGTGTTCGGCTATGCGATCATTGTCATCAAGGAGGTGGCGGTCGGGATCTTTCTTGGACTGGCGGCGCAGATCGTGACCACGATCACGGCTTTTGCCGGCAATCTCGTCGATATGCAGGTGGGCCTCTCGATGGTCTCGCTGTTTGATCCGGTTTCCCGCAACCAGGTGACGGTTTCCGGCTCGCTCTACCAGTACACGCTGCTCGCCATGATGCTGATCAGCGGCATGTACCGGTTTATTCTCAGCGCGCTCACGGATTCCTTTACGCTGATCCCCGTCAACGGCGCGGTGATCCACACGGATCGTCTGCTCGCGCAGGTGATGACCTATTTCACCAACTACATCGTGATCGGATTCCGCATCTGTCTGCCGGTCTTTATCATCACGTTTGTCATCAATATCGTGCTGGGTGTGCTTGCCAAGGTCTCCCCGCAGATGAACATGTTCGCGGTCGGTATCCAAATCAAGATGCTGGTCGGTCTCGGGGTCATGTACCTCACCTGCCGGATGCTCGGTGACGCATCCAATTTTGTGTTCCGGTATATGCAGGAGATGGTGAACGGCTTTACAAAGGCGATGATGCCATGACGACGGCATTTTTCCCGGAAATCATGCTTCCCGAACAGATGATCCCGCTTGCCGTTCCACTGGATCTGCAGTTTTTTGCCAAGGAAGGCCCGGGCGGCGAGAAGACCGAAGAACCCACCGCCAAACGCCTCAATGAAGCGCGCGATGAGGGCAATGTCGCGAAAAGCCAGGAGATCAATCAGGCGTTTTCGCTTCTGGCACTGTTTCTGCTCATCCGGTTTCTGATCGGCTGGCTGGGGCTGCATTTCCGCAATTTCATCATGGTGGTCTACGAGGACATCCCGTCGACCATTCAGATGTATGACGGCATGATTCCCCTGCGCGCGATCCTCGGGCTGATTACCAAAGCGCTGCTCAATGTGCTGCTGTTCTGTTCGCCGTTCTTTATCGCCGGTTTCGCGATCGCCTTTCTGACCAATCTCATCCAGGTGAAGTGGCATGTTTCCACAAAACCTCTCAAGCCCAAGCTTTCCAAGCTGAATCCGATCTCCGGTGTGAAGAAGATCTTCTCCGTGCAGAAGCTGTTTGAGCTTGCCAAGGCCATTGCAAAACTGGCCGTGCTGGGGCTTGTCGTATACTTTTACCTGCGCGGAAGAAAGGAGTCCATCTATCTGCTCTATGACATGCCGCTCAGACAGGGACTCGCAGCGATGTTTGACATCGTGGTCGGGGTGGGCACACGGATCGCGCTGGTCTACATGATCATCGCCGCTGTTGATTATATCTATCAGAAACACAAGTTCCACGAAGACATGAAGATGACCAAGCAGGAGGTCAAGGACGAATACAAGAATCAGGAAGGTGATCCGCAGATCAAGAGCAAACAGCGTCAGCGCATGATGGAGGCTTCCAGGCGCCGCATGATGAGCGCCCTGCCGCAGGCCGATGTCGTCATCACCAACCCGACGCATTACGCCGTCGCGCTGCGCTATGATCAGGACCATTTCCGCGCGCCGATCGTGATCGCCAAGGGCGCCGACCATCTGGCGGCCAAGATCCGGGAAGTTGCGAAGGAGCATGATATCGAGATTGTGGAGGACAAGCCGCTTGCCCGTATGCTCTATGCCAACGTGCCGATCGGCGCCGAGATCCCCGCGGAGCTCTACGAGGCGGTCGCTAATGTGCTGGCATTCGTCTACCGCATCAAAGGCAAAGTATAAGGGCTGGCTGATACATTTTTAACGAAATCTCGTTCAGTGTTTTTGTACGATCGGGCGTGACGAGTGCCCGATCTTGTGTTATACTTTACTGTGATTTTTTATGTGGAAAGGAGGCCAGGCCGGTGAACAGAGAGCGGATCCGCGCGCGTATCTTTGATTATGGCGTTGCGCTGTATGTCGTGTTCGCTTTCGTCATGCTCATCATCCCGCTGACCGACTGGCTGCTGGACATTCTCCTCGCCGTTGACATGGCACTTGCTTTCGCGATCCTGTTCAACGCCATGTATGTGCGCGAGGTGCTCGAACTCTCCAATTATCCGACGATCCTGCTGATAGGAACGATATTCCGTGTTGGTCTTAACGTTTCTTCGACACGTATGATCCTGACGACCGGAAACGCCGGCAATGTCATCCGTGTGTTCGGTGAATTTGTCGGCGGCGGTGATCTGGTCATCGGTGTCGTGGTCTACATCATCCTGCTGATCGTGCAGCTGATGGTCATCAACAAAGGTTCCGAGCGTGTTTCCGAGGTCACCGCCCGATTCACGCTGGATGCGATGCCCGGTAAACAGATGGCGATCGACGCGGATCTCAATACCGGCGCGATCACCGATCAGGAAGCAGCGGAACGCAGGCAGAAGCTGCAGGATGAGGCAAGCTTCTTCGGTTCCATGGACGGTGCCGTGAAATATGTCAAGGGCGACACCACGGCCGGTCTGATCATCACGGCGATCAACATCGTCGGAGGCATCGCGCTGGGTGTTCTCAGGCAGGGCATGCCCATCGCCGAAGCGCTCGATCATTACACGATCCTGACGATCGGTGACGGCCTGGTGAGTTCGATCCCGTCGCTGCTCATCTCGCTTGCCACCGGTATCCTGGTGACCAAGGGCGCCAAGGAGGCGGACTTCGGGCAGACGATGATGAACCAGCTCTTCTCGATGTCCAAGGCGATGTATCTCGTCGGCGGCATCGTGGCATTTCTCGGGATCGCGACACCGCTTCCCGATGTCGTCTATGTTTCGATCGGCGCCTTCTTTATCATTATCGGCCGTGTGATGAGCGGTTCACTGGAGACTGCGAGGATCGAGGCGGAAACGGAACAGGAGGAGACTTCGGCCGAGGAGATCAGACAGCCGGAAAATGTCAATTCGCTCCTGCAGGTTGATCCGATCGAGCTGGAATTCGGCTATGGCATCATCCCGCTGGCCGATGTCAACCAGGGTGGCGACCTGCTTGACCGTGTGGTCATGATCCGCCGGCAGATCGCGCTGGAACTGGGTACCGTGGTGCCGATCATCCGCCTGCGTGACAACATCCAGCTCAATCCGAACCAGTATATCATCAAGATCAAGGGAATCCAGATCAGCGAAGGCGAGATCATGTTCGATCACTACATGGCCATGAACCCCGGCCACGTGGAGGAGGAGATCACCGGTATCGAGACCAGAGAGCCTTCCTTTAATCTGCCTGCGATCTGGATCACGGAAAGTCAGAGAGAGCGGGCCGAGAGTTACGGCTACACGGTGGTCGATCCGCCGTCCATCATCGCGACACATCTGACGGAGGTGATCAGAGAGCATATTGCCGAGCTTCTCACCCGACAGGATGTGCAGAATCTGGTCAACAACCTGAAAAACAACAATCAGGCGCTTGTGGAGGAGCTGTATCCCAAGCTCATGGGCCTTGGCGAGATCGAAAAGGTGCTGCAGAACCTGCTGCGTGAGGGCATCTCCATTCGTGATCTGGTTTCGATCTTCGAAACGCTTGCCGATTATGCGCCGTCGACGCATGATCCGGACATCCTAACCGAGTATGTCCGTCAGGCTTTGAAGCGCGCGATATCCGGCCGGTATTTCCCGCCCGGCGAGACGACGAGCGTGGTGACACTGGATCCCTCCATTGAGCAGGAGATCATGGGAAGCGTCAAGCAGACCGAGACCGGCGCGTTCCTGACACTTGATCCCGAACGGAGCCGGGCGATCATCGAGGCGGCAGGCAGGGAAGCAAGAAAACTCGAAGAGGCCGGCAAGAATCCGATCGTCATGACGTCGCCCATCGTGCGCATGTATTTCAAGCGGATGACGGAGGACTATTACCGGGAACTGATCGTTATTTCCTACAACGAAGTGGAACCGAATGTGGAGCTGCAGTCGGTCGGCATGATTACCGCCTAAAGGTAAACGCGTGAGTGTAATATGATCATCAAGAAATTTGTCGCTAAAACGGAAAAAGAGGCAACGGAAGAGGCCAGACGCGAGCTCGGTCAGGGCATTGTCATCATGAATGTCCGTCCGGTGAAGCAGGAGGGATTTCTTGCTTTTCTGCGTCCGCCCAGGGTCGAGGTGACGGTCGCTCTGGAGGATGAGCCGGAAGACGTGCCTCTCTCCAGAGTTCCTGCAGGGAATGCTGCCAGGGAGCGGGAGAGGGAACGCCGTCAGACGGAGCCGCAGAACGCCAGACAGGTAACGCCGCAGAACAAGCCGCCGGTTGTTTCGCAGACCGAGCAACTGGTCAGGGCTACGCAGAACGGAACGATCCCGCCGCTTCGTGTGGGGATGGGGAAAAATGCCGGTACATCAACGGCTGTTGCGGGAGGCTCCGCCGTGCAGGGAGGTGCGCCGCAGGGCGGGATCCCGGCGAGAACACCCGCTTCGACCGGTATGGAACAGGTTGCCAGAGCGACACAGTCTTCGCGCGTGGAGACACTTCCTGGCGGCGGCTTCTCCGTTGCGGTCGATGATCCTCGTGAGCCTGCGCGGCACGGTGCCGATGTCGGTGTGCTCGAGGAGAAACTCGACAGTCTGCATTCGCTGCTGGAAGAGCGGATCGGATCCTCGGGCAGCAAAGAACGTCCGTCCGAAGAAAAGAAACACGAGGAAGACAGAGCGGAAAGCGATGTTTCCGGTGAGATGCTCACCTTTGTGAAGCTTCTCTACAACACGCTCATCTCCAATGAGGTGGATGAGATCTATGCCAACCAGCTGACGGACGAAGTGGAGAAGATGAACAAGCCCAATCTTCCACTGGAATATGTGCTGGCCAATGTCTACCAGAAGATGGTTCTCAAATTCGGCAAATCGGAGACGATCACGCCGGCGGATAACGGACCCAAGGCTGTTTTTTTCATCGGCCCCACGGGTGTCGGCAAGACCACGACGATCGCCAAGATCGCCTCGGATCTCTACGTGATGCAGCACAAAAAGGTCGCGCTCTTGACGGTGGACACCTATCGCATTGCGGCCGCCGAGCAGCTCAAGACCTATGCCTCCATCATGGAGATCCCCTGCCGTGTCATCTATTCCGTCGAAGAGATGCAGAAAGCCGCGCAGGATCTTCGTGACTACGACTTTCTGCTCGTCGACACGCCGGGACATTCCATGCACAACGAGGAGCAGCGGGAGAGCATCAGCAGTTTTCTTCATGCACTCGATGACATGGTCCCCAGCGAGGCGTTCCTCGTGCTGTCCGCAACGACAAAGTACCGCGACCTGATCGATATTGCGGACACCTATACCGCGATGGTCCCTTATCGCCTGATCTTTACAAAGATGGATGAGACGGGCTGCGCGGGCAATCTTTATAATATAAAGCTGCACACCGGCGCACCGATGTCCTATATCACGAACGGCCAGAATGTCCCTGATGATATCGCGGTTTTTGACGCACAGGGGATCGTGAAGGGACTGCTGGGCGGCAAGAACGGTCTTACCGGCATGAACAGCAACCGGCAGGAGTCTTGATCTATGGCTGACCAGGCGACACAGCTCAGAAATATCATGCAGAGTCAGGGCGTAAACCGTCCGCGCGCCCGTGTGATCACGGTGACGAGCGGCAAAGGCGGCGTCGGCAAATCCAATGTCGCGATCAACCTGGCGATCCAGCTGCGCAAGCTCGGACAGCGCGTGATCATCCTGGATGCGGATCTGGGGCTCGCAAACATTGAGATCATGTTCGGTACGGTGCCGAAGCATAACCTGAGTGACCTGATCTATCAGGGCAAGAACATCCGGGAGATCATCACCTGGGGACCGATGGAGGTCGGATTTATCTCCGGCGGTTCCGGCATCACGCGGATGAGCCAGCTGGACCGCGAGTATCTGACCTATATCATCACAAACCTTGCGGAGCTTGATGCGATCGCCGATACGGTGATCATTGACACGGGCGCCGGGATCGCGGATTCGGTCATGGAGTTCCTGGTCGCGAGCGGAGAGATCATTCTGGTCACGACGCCGGAGCCTACTTCGATCACGGATTCCTATTCCCTTTTAAAGGCGCTGAACCAGCACACGCGCTTTTCCAGGGAGAATACGGTCATCAAGGTGGTGGCAAATCTTGTTTCCTCGGACAACGAGGGACAGATCCTGTTCAACAAGCTCAATGCCGTGGTGGCCCGTTTTCTGAAGCTTCCGCTGACCTATCTCGGTGCGATCCCCAGAGATCAGGCGCTGGCCAACGCGGTCATGCAGCAGACGCCGGTTTCGATGGCCAATCCAACGGCGAAATCCACCCGCGCCTTTGAGCGGATCGTGGGGGAGCTTGTCGGCAATGAGGAACTGAAGAATTCACGCCGCGGAATGGCGGCATTTTTCTCACATATCATAGGAGGTCGCAATGGCGCTGTTTGGCAGTAAACCGAAACGGACAATGATCGGGGACTACATCAATCCGGGAGACCGCGTCGAGATGGTCGAGGTCAATCGCTCCCTGCGTGACAAGGAAGAAAAGATTTATGTCTCCCAGGTCTACGATATCAAGAGCGACGAACGGATCGAGATCATGATGCCCATGGAGAAGCAGAAACTTGTGCTTCTGCCGCAGGGGGCCGAATACAACCTGACCTTTTTCTCGAACAACACGCTTTATCAGGCGATCTCCCGCGTGGTTGACCGCTACCGCACAGGCAATGTCTATATCCTCGCGATGGATATGACGAGCAATCTCCGCAGATTCCAGCGGCGGGAGTATTTCCGCTTCAGCTGCATGCTGCAGCTCTCTTCACGAATTCTCGATGACGATGAAGTGCATCTGCTGGATATGGATGAGCGTCTCGACATCCCGCAATCGCCCACACAGCCGCTGGAATCCAGTGTCATCATGGACATCAGCGGCGGCGGCCTCCGCTTTGTCGGCAATTACTGCTATGAACCGGGCAGCATGATCCTGTGCATCTATCGGCTGCGCATGGACAATGGCGAGGAAAAGGAATACAAGATCGTGAGCAAGATCCTCGAGGTCAAGGAAAAAGAGGATCACCCGGGACTGTTCGAACACCGCGCTAAATATGTCGATATCGACGATGAGGCCAGAGAGGAGATCATCCGCTTCATCTTCGAAGAAGAGAGAAAGAACAGAAAGAAGCAGGAAGGGACATAAGGAGGAAAAATGGCAAAAAAAATCCTGATCGTCGATGACTCTGCACTTATAAGAAGTGTACTGAGTGGTATCATTAACAGCGACGCGAGATTCCATGTGGAGGATCGCGCTGTTGACGGCGTGGAGGCGCTGGAGCTTCTTCGGAAAAATACCTATGACGGCGTGGTGCTGGATATCAACATGCCGAGAATGAGCGGTCTTGACCTGCTGAAGTCACTGCAGAAGGAGAAGATCCATGCCAAGGTGATGATCGCGTCTACCGACACCAAAGAGGGCGCACAGATCACCATGGACTGTCTGGAACTGGGGGCGATGGATTTCGTCCACAAACCGGACAACACCTCGGATTGCCGGTCGGAAGACTTTACAAAGACCTTTATCGACACACTTGCGGCGGTTACCGAAGCCAAGGCACCCGACAGCAGAGTCTTTACCGCAGATTCACTGAAATCGGCGGATGCGGTCTCGAAACTTGCGGAAAAGCATGCCGCACGGATCACGGGACGCAGGATCGTGGCGATCGCTTCATCAACGGGCGGACCGAGAGCATTACAGTCGGTGATCCCGCTCCTGCCCGGCAAGCTCAAAGCACCGATCGTTCTTGTGCAGCATATGCCGGTGGGATTTACGGCTTCCCTGGCGGAGCGCCTGAACAATCTGAGTGAGCTGCAGATCAAGGAAGCGGCCGAGGGCGACTTGCTCGAGGACGGGCATGTGTATCTTTCCAAGGGCGGTGCGCACATGAATGTCGTGACGCATCACGGCAAGAGTATCATCCACTACACGGACGAGCCGACAAGAGAAGGCGTCAAGCCCTGCGCCAACTATATGTACGAATCTTTATGCGACTGTTCCTATGATGAGGTGGTGTGTGTGGTCATGACCGGCATGGGGGCAGACGGCACGGAGGGGATCCGCAACCTGAAGGAAAAGAAAAAGATCCACGTCATCTCTCAGGATGCCGACACCTGCACCGTTTACGGCATGCCAAAGAGTGTTGCGACCGCAGGCCTCTCCGATGTGGTGGTTCCGCTGGACGAGATCGCGCAGGAGATCATTCTCCGCGTCGGTGTCAGATAACAAATGCACTTACACTTTATATAGATTCATTGGAGGGAAAGGACTATGGATGTAGGTCAGTATCTGGGCGTCTTTTTGGATGAATCCAAGGAGCATCTGCAGGGCTTGAACGACAATATCATGGCTCTGGAGCAGGATCCCGCAGACGAGAATTGCATCAATGAGATCTTCCGTGCTGCGCATTCCCTGAAGGGCATGGCCGGTACGATGGGCTTCAAGCGCATGCAGGAGCTCACGCACCATATGGAGGATGTCTTCTCCGATGTCCGCGCCGGTCAGCTCAAGGTCAACGGTGACATGATCGACCAGCTGTTCAAATGTCTGGACGCGCTGGAAGGCTATGTGACCCTGATCTCCGATACACAGGACGAGGGCACCGACGAGCATCAGGATATCATTGATGCGCTCAATGCGATCCGCACCGGCAAGGCCGCGGGCGATGCCGCTCCTGCCGCACAGGCCGATGCTCCTGAGGAGGCAGCCTCAGCGGATGCCGGCAAGTCCGAGGAAAGCGGCCCTGCATGGAAGAGCATCAAACCTGACAAGTCCGCCAGAGAGTCCATCGAAGAGGCGAAGAACGAAGGCAAGAATATCTTCGGTGCGACGGTCAATATTCAGGAATCCTGCATTCTGAAAGCCGCTCGTGCTTTCCTCGTTTTCAAGGGTCTCGAAGAGATCGGTGAGGTCGCTTTCTCCGATCCTTCGACACAGGATATCGAGGATGAGAAGTTTGATCTCTCCTTCAGCATGATCATCGTCACGGAGGAATCCAAAGAAAAGGTTGAGGAGATCATCAATCACGTCTCCGAGATCGAGTCCGTTGATTGCGGACCTTATGATCTCTCCCTTGCCGGCAGTGAAGGCGACGGTGATGCCGCCGCACCCAAGGCCGAAGAGAAGCCGGCAACCGCTGAGGTGGCAGCACCGGCAGCCGCCGCGGCACCTGCTGCGGAAGCACAGGCAAAGAACGAGAAGGGCGCCGAAAAGAGCGGCAAGAAACCTGCCGGCAAGCCCGCGATCGCACGCACGGTCCGCGTGGATATCGATAAACTTGATGTTCTGATGAATCTGGTCAGTGAGCTGATCATTGCGAAGAACTCCCTGATCTCCGCTGCAACCTCGGAAAAATCCGACGGCGGCAGTGTCAACGAACAGATCGAGTATCTGGAAAGCGTCACAACCAATCTGCATGAGTCTGTCATGAAGGTCCGCATGGTCCCGATCGACTCCGTCACGCAGAAATTCCCTCGTATGATCCGTGATCTGAACCGTTCGCTCGGCAAGCCCATGGAGCTGACCATGACCGGTGAAGACACAGAAATGGATCGCACCGTTGTGGATGAGATCGGTGATCCGCTGATGCATCTGCTCAGAAACAGCGCGGATCACGGTATCGAGCCGCCGGCAGAGCGTGTGGCGGCCGGCAAGCCGGAAACGGGGCAGATCTTCCTGCATGCCTATCAGGACGGCAACAATGTCGTCATCGAGGTCGGTGATGACGGTAAGGGCATCGATGTGGAAGCCGTCAAGCGCAAGGGGATCGAGCGCGGCATCATCACGCCGGAGCAGGGCGAGGCGATGAGCGAAAAGGCCATCATCGGCCTCCTGTTCAACGCAGGTTTCTCAACGGCCAAGGTCGTTTCCGAGATTTCCGGCCGCGGCGTCGGTCTTGATGTTGTCAAGTCCAAAGTGGAATCCCTGAACGGTGAGGTCGATGTCCGTACCAAGCTCGGCGAGGGCAGCACGTGGATCATCCGCCTGCCTGTCACGATGGCGATCATTCAGGCTCTCATGGTCAAGGTCGGCGGTGAGACCTATGCGATTCCGCTGGATTCCATTCAGATCATCGAGGATGTGTCTCCTTCGGAGATCAAACTGGTGCAGAACAAAGAGGTCATCAACCTCCGCGGTTCGGTCACGCCGCTCATCCGTCTCTCCAAGTCTCTCGAGGTAGAGAGCACGCAGCCCGAGGACGCCAATATGGTCGTCGTTATCGTTAAGAAGGGTGAGCAGCAGGCCGGTCTTGTGATCGACGAGATGATCGGACAGCTGGAGATCGTTATCAAACCGCTCGGCAAGCTGTCCAACAAGTGCAAGTTCATCAGCGGCGCGACGATCCTGGGCGACGGCGAGATCGCCCTGATCCTCGACACGAACGCACTCGTCTGATATAAGAAAGGAGCACAGATATGAACGATTTAAGCGATAAGGAAAGCTTAGGCGAACTGATCCAGTATATTGTGATCCGTCTGGGCGAAGAGCAGTTCGGTATCGATATCCGCTATGTCGATAATATCGTCCGCATGCAGCAGATCACGCGCGTGCCCAAGGTGCAGCATTATATCAAGGGTGTCATCAATATCCGCGGTGATATCGTGCCCGTCATGAGCCTTCGCCTCATTATGGAAATGAATGAGGATGAGCTCACCGGCAAGACGAGGATCATCATCGTCAAGATGAGCGGCGGCAGCCTTGTTGGCTTCATTGTCGATCAGGTGGCACATGTGCTGACGCTGGATTCCAACAATGTTGAGAATGTGCGCCGCGGCGATGACAGAAGACACGGTGAATTCCTCTCCGGTGTCGGCAAATATGAGGGCGGTCTCGTCTCCATTCTGGATCTGAACACGCTGGAGCTGGAGAGTCTGGAAGGCCGTGACAGAGAACGCGAAAAACAGCTGATCGCCGTGAATGAGTGATCCGCGGATTTCGGGATCAATGAACGAAGATCAAGAAAGGGGAGAACATGGCTGAGTTAAGCATGGAGCAGCTGTCCAGTCAATACTATGACATCCTTAAGGAACTGGGCAACATCGGTGCCGGCAATGCGACGACGGCACTTGCACAGATGCTGGGCGGCAAACTGGATATGTCCGTACCGCAGGTGCGTCTTCTGGAATTCAAGGAAGTCGGTGATCTGATGGGCGGTGCTGATCAGATCATGGCCGGCATCTATCTCGGCGTTGAGGGTGATATCACCGGAAGCATGATGTTCCTGCTCGGCATGGAGAGTGCCAGGCATCTGGTCAGCAAACTGATGATGCAGGAGCCGCAGGGTGAGATGTTCTCCGAGATCGAGCTGTCCGCACTCAAAGAGGTCGGCAACATCATCACGGGTTCTTATCTGAACTCCCTTTCAGCTCTGACCAACCTGAAGATGATCCCGACCGTACCGGCGGTCGCCGTGGATATGGCAGGAGCGATCCTCTCCGTACCTGCGATCGAATTCGGTCTGATCGGCGACAACATCCTTCTGATCGAAACGCAGTTTAATGACGAGACGCAGATGAACGGCTATTTCATTCTGCTTCCCGATCTCGATTCCTATGCCAAGATCCTTTCCTCGCTTGGCATCAGCGTAGGTTGACGAATGACTGAATAAGGAGATCGATCCACATGGGTAAATCAATTCTTGTCGGAATGGCCGATTTGAATGTATGTACAGCTCCTGACAGCATCACGACGCTTGGCCTCGGCTCCTGCGTCGGGATCGCGATCAGGGATCCCGGAACCAAGATTGGCGGGCTGGCACATATCATGCTGCCTGACTCCAAGGAGATCAGCGGGATCTCACATGTGCCGAAGTTTGCCGATACCGGTATCGAAGAGCTGGTGAAAAAGGTGGTCGCGGCCGGTGCCGGCCGTGCGAGACTCGTGGCCAAGATCGCCGGCGGTGCGCAGATGTTTGCGATGAACAAGAACAGCAACACGATGAAGGTCGGGGAGCGCAATGTCATCGCCGTAAAGAAAAAACTCAAGGAGATGGGCATCCGCCTTCTTGCCGAGGATACGGGTGATTCCTACGGACGCACGGTTGTGTTTTTCCCTGAGACCGGTGACTATGTGATCAAAACCGTCGGGAAACCGGAAAAGACGATATGAAACAAACCAAACTGATCCCGCCGTTCGTGATGCTCGCGGCAACCGCTGCCGTAGCTGTTGTCACCTATCTGCGGGATTTTCCTTTCGGGAACTGGCTGATCCTTGTATTCGGTGTCATGCTGCTGTTTCTCTTCATCGGAGAGGTGCTCAGACAGATCATCGAATACTTCGTGGGAGCCAACGAAAGAAAGGAACTTGCCGAGAAAGAAGCAAGAGAAGCTGAATTATCCGCACAGGAGGGAAATACCAAAGAGGAGGAGAATCCGATCAGTGATCTGCCGCCTGATCAGTGAGTAGATTGAGATGGACGAAACCGCAAGGACAGAACTCTGGAAGTCATATACGGCTACGAGGACGCCTGAGCTTCGCGAGCAGCTGATTCTGGAATACGCGCCGCTTGTAAAGCTTGTCGCAGGGCGTCTTTCTATGTATCTGGGCTTTAATGTGGAATATGACGATCTGGTGGGGTACGGGATCTTCGGACTCATCGATGCGATCGATAAATATGACACCATGAAGGATGTCAAATTTGAGACTTATGCAAGTCTCAGGATCCGCGGCGCAATCCTGGACCAGATCCGCAAGATGGACTGGATCCCGCGCACGGTCAGACAGCGGCAGCGCAAGATCGATACGGCCATCCGGGAGATCGAAGCGGAGACCGGGCATGTGGCAACGGATGCCGAAATCGCCGCACGAATGGAGATCTCGGAGGACGAATACTACGAGTGGCAGAATCAGATGAAAGTCACCGGTGTCATCTCGCTCAATGAATTCATGGAGAGCGGCAGTGACATTCCCGAGGAAAGCGGCAGTGACAACGCGCGTTTTGTGCGCCCCGAGGACGCTGTCGAAAAGGAAGAGCTGAAGAAAAAACTCGCAGAGGCACTCGAGATCCTGACAGACAAGGAAAAAAGAGTCATCGTCATGTACTACTACGAGGAGATGACGCTTAAGGAGATCGCGGCAGTGCTCGAGGTCACGGAATCCCGGATCTCGCAGCTGCACACGCGTGCACTTTCGAAAATGAAGCAGAAGATGGGCGTCTACATGGGCTTTTTATCCGAAATATCTTGATTACACAGGGGGACAAGGAGGAAGCGATCAATGAACGGATATTTTCAGTTAGTTGCCAATTCGGACGGCGTGTTTCTTAAGGTGTTTGCACCGACGGACGGCGGAACTCCGGTCACGACGCCGATGGTGCTCGAGTATCTGGACAAACAGAAACTGAAGGGGGAATCGGTCATTGTCGATAAGGCAGTCCGTGCTTCGGACGGACAGCCGGTGCGACTCTCTTCCGACAAGGTGCACCCGATCTGCGAGACCTATCGGCTGACGGTATCCGACGACAAGATGAGCGCCACGGCCTTTTTCTATCCGCCGATGGAAGGCGCGCAGTCCATGGATGCGGAAGAGCTGCTGGGTGATCTCAAACTCAAGAAGATCCTCTTTGGGATCAAAAAAGACAACATCAAGGCCTATTTTGATCACCGTCAGTACTGCACGGAGATCGAGATCGCTCGCGGCAAGGATCCCCGTCACGGCTCGGATGCGGAGATCGGTTATCATTTCAACACGGACCTGCACGCGAAGCCGACGATGAACGCGGACGGAACGGTGGACTATTTCCATCTGAATCTTATCAATCACTGCCAGGACGGCGATGAACTCGCGACGCTCACCCCCGAGGATCCCGGCGATAACGGCATGAACATCTACGCGGATCCGGTGAGACCCCGCAAGGTCCGTGTGCTCGTGCTGCATCCCGGCAAGAACACGAGGCTTTCGGAAGATAAGCAGCATCTGTTCGCGACAAAAACCGGCCATGTGATCATGGAAGGCGATCATGTTTCGGTTTCCGACGTCATGAGTGTGGAAAATGTCGACACCTCCACGGGCAATATCGAATATGACGGAAGTGTTGAGGTCAAAGGTGTTGTTTCCTCCAACTTTGAGGTCAAATGCAAGGGCAATATCGTCGTGAAGGGCATCGTTGAAGGCGCAGTGATCGAGGCGGGCGGTGACGTGATCCTCGAGCGCGGGATCAACGGCATGGGGCACGGCGTGATCAAGGCGGGCAGGAACATCATCACCAAGTTCATCGAAAACGCCGAGGTGAACGCTACCGGCAGCATCACGGCGGAATCGATCATCCAGGGCAGGGTCACCGCGGGGACCAGCATCGATGTGAGCGGCAAGCGCGGCAACATCACTGCCGGTCATGTGACCGCGACCGAACAGATCTCCGCCAAGACGATCGGCTCCGAAATGGGCACGACCACGATCGTTGAAGTCGGCGTGAATCCCGGCCTTCGCGCGCAGATCAAGGATGTTGAGCAGGAGATCGCCACTGCCACCAAGAACCTGCAGACGATCGAGCCCACGGTCGCCGGTTTCACGGACAAGCTTCGCAAGGGATTCAAGCCGACGCCGGATCAGATGTCTTATGTGAAAAAACTCTCCGAAACGGCAAAGATCCTTCATAAGCAGCTCGAAGAGAAGAACAAGGAGATCGAGGAACTCAGCGCACAGCTTCAGGATGTGAAGAAAGCGAGCGTCAAGTTTACGGGCACGGCTTATCCCGGTGTGCAGATCATGATCGGTTCACTGTCGCAGACGCTGAAAAAAGAGTACAAATACGGCAAATTCTTCAGTGACGGCGGCGATGTCCGTTACACTGCCCTGTAGACGGTTCCGAAGATCCGGGGTGGAGGAAGAGGATGTCGATCAATCGTGTGGATGTGCAGGGGACCTTTATCCGGCAGGATGTGGCACAGGTCCGGCAGGAAGAGGAAAACCGTACCTATGCGGATATGACACGGCTCGCTTCCCAGTTTGAGCAGGAAGCGGAGGAAAATCACATTGCCGTCACGCAGACCGAAGCTTATGAGCGCGGTGACGAAAAATATGATGCGAGTGAGGAAGGTAAAAACAAGCATCTGCTGAATAACGCAAAAAGAGGAAAAACGAAGAAAAAGAGGGAGGAAGAGATGTTGCCGGATCCCGACGGCGTGATCATCGGTCCGGACGGAAAGCCGATGAATTATACGGGTGTAAGGCACGCATCCTTTGATCTGAAGATCTGAACATGATCAGCGTAACGGAAATCATCTTAATCATCGCGGGATTCGTGATCGTCGTGCTGGGCTATGTGCTTCCGGCCGGCAAAGGCGATGCACATGTCGATCCCGAAGAGGTCGCCGAGCTGGTACAGGACCGACTGGACCAGTCTCTGAATGATTCTGTGCGCCGTCAGATCGATGGCATGGCGAGAGACGCCGTATCCGACGCGATCGATGACAACAAGCTCGATCTTTCGCGGATCTCCAACGAAAAAGTGATGGAGATCAGTGAATATGCCGGTACGGTCATGGATGACATCAAGAAAAACCATGACGAAGTGGTCTTCATGTATGACATGCTCAATGACAAGCACAAGAATCTGACCAGCACGGTCAGCGAAATGACCCGCACGGCGGAGAATGCGAAGCAGACCGTGCGGGATGCGGAGCTGACCGCCAGGGATGCCAGGGATGCGGCGGCAACGCTTGATGCCGTGACGGCAAGGGCAAAGGCTGCGCAGGCGGAACAGCGCATGGAAAAAGCCCGTCAGGAAAGTGTCACAAAGCCTGCCACGCCGGCTGCAGAAGAAACTGTTCCGGATCCGGCAACAGCCGTTCAGACTGATGAGCATGACGCGGACGGTGACCGTTTCAGTTCGATCTTTCCGGATCTGCCGCATGTTTCCGAAGATCAGGAAGCTGCGGTGATCGCGGAGACTGCGCAAGCCGGAAATGCCGGGCAGACGGAAAGCGGAGAATCCGGCACAAACGCGGGAACGGAACAGGGGGTTCGAACCGCAAACACACCCAATACGGTCAAACCTGCCGTGAAACGGGCCGGAGCCGGCGAACCGATGTCACAGAACAGACAGATCCTTGAGATGCATAACGCCGGGAAGTCCAACATGGTGATCGCCAGAGAACTGGGACTCGGGATCGGTGAGGTGCGTCTGGTGATCGATCTTTCCAAAAAACAGAACAAATAAGAGAGCAGAAAATGAAGCTGAAGTACTATCTGCGCGGTATGGGCATCGGGATCATCCTTACCGCTATCATCATGGGGATCGCACTCCGCGGCCGGAAGGAAACGCTGTCCGATGCGGAGATCATGGCAAGAGCCAGAGAACTTGGCATGATCGATGCGACAGTTCTGTCCGATTACGCCGCCCAGGGAAGCTCCGGTGAACTTCTCGGCGGAACGGGGGAAAACGGCAACGCGGCCGACGGAAGCGCAGGCGTTTCCGTCAAAAGCGTCACGCAGTCCGGAGATGCGGCATCCCACCGCGTGGTCTTTGAGCCTGTGGAGCCCAAGGATCATACAGATGCAGGCACGGGAAGCGGCAGCGATACGACCGGCGGAGCCAGCGGCAGATCTGCGGATGCTTCTCTGAAAGCTTCCTCTTCCGCAACGTCTTCTTCGATATCCTCTGCATCGGCCTCGGGAAATACAGCAGGCACCGGTGCCTCTTCGACCGGCAGTGAGCCCTCCCTGTCTGTTGTTTCGTCCGTTGGTTCCTCTGTCGGTTCATCCGCTGAAGCGGCTGCGGTTATCGTAAACAGCTCCGCTAATGAAGCATCGACAAACAGTGCTGCTTCTTCCGATACTTCGGTTTCGTCAAAAGCGCAGGAATCGGATTCTTCCGCCGCAGCCTCAACAAAAGCAGCATCGGCCTCGTCTTCACAGAATGTGACGACTCCTTCAAGTACGTCAACGACTGCTGATACAAGCGCTTCGAAGACGACGGAACCCGCACAGGAATCCGTTGTTACAGGCGGCAAGACGGTCATGATCCCCGGCGGTGTCGGTTCCGAGACGGTCGCGGCGATCCTGGAGCGGGAGGGGCTTATCGATTCCGCTTCATCCTTTGACAAATATCTCTGCGACAGCCATGTTGACAGGATCCTCCGGAGCGGCACCAAAACGATCCCCGAGGGAGCTACCTGGGAGCAGATCGCGGGGATCCTGACAAGGTGATGATATGATGAAGCAATAATCAAGAGTTCAATTGACGGTATTTGATCTGATCACTAAAGATACAGCACATTCAACATCTGAGGAGAACGCAAATGAAAAAGACATCCGTGATTTTCAATTCGATTATTCTGTCGGTTCTTCTTCTGTTTCTCACGTTCTGTTCCTTTTCGGTTCCTGTCAATGCTTCCGGGAACAGTAATTCCAATAATGCAGCCGTAACGGCGGGGAAGATGTATAAGGCCGGGGATGAATATGACCGCAGGGGGGATTATCAGTCTGCCTTATCGTGTTACCAGAATGCGATCAAGGGCGGGTCCACCAAGGCGATGTATCGAATGGGGCTTCTGTATGTATATGGTCGAGGCGTAAAAACGGATTGGAATACGGCCGCGGAACTGTTTAATATGGCCTGCAAAAACGGGGATCCGGACGGGCTGGCCGGATTGGGGCAGATGTATAAAGAAGCCAAAGACTATAAAAACGCAGTGGCATGTTTTCAGAAAGGGATGGAATATAAAAGTGCACCAGCCATTAACGGTATGGGTGTGATGTATTACAACGGCACAGGTGTTACCAAGGACAGCAGCAAAGCTGTTAAGCTTTTTAAAGAGGCTGCACAAAAGGGCAATTTTAATTCGATGAGAAATGTCGGCCTGTGCTATGAAAATGGGGAGGGTGTCGAAAAAAGCGGCAATTCTGCGTATCATTACTATAAATTGGCTGCGGAAAACGGGTGGTACCAGTGCTATATGGACATGGCCAGATTGTATAAGGAAGTAGAAAAGAACAATCAGAAGGCGCTCAACTGCTATGAAAAAGCGGCAGATCTCGGTTATGTGCCTGCGATGGCCAGACTGGGAAATATGTATTATTCCGGCAAAGACATTGTTTATCAGAATTATGACAAGGCAAAAGCATATTATGAGATAGCGGCCGACAAGAATGATCCGGATTCCATGAACAATCTGGGCGTCATGTACTACAACGGTTATGGTGTTAAAAAAGATTTAAAGCAGGCACAGTACTGGTTTAAGCAGGCATCGCTTGCCGGCAGTGAAAAGGGAACGTCCAATTTGGAGGTCGTCAATAACGCGATCAAGAACGCTTCGCAGAATACCTCTTCCGGATCCTCCTCGAACGGGAAGGTTACCAAAAAAGATCTGCAAAAAGCTTCGGAAACCTTTTCGGATCTATCGGAAAAAGCCGAAACGATCGGCGCGCTGGCTGATTCCTTTGAAAGCGAGGGACTCAGCAATGCTGCGGAAAGCGTGAAGAAATGGTCGAACAGAGCGGCCATCGCCGCCGAGATCTTCTCGTGGTTTGCCGAATAGATCGGCGGATATTCCGCTTGCATTTTCTGTGAAGATATGTTAATATTTTGATTCGCGGTCTGCGGACACGCAGGCCGCATTTTATTGTCACCGGGCGATGGCCCCAAACTGCACGCGTGCGGGATTTCGGTGCGGACAGAGGTTCCTGATTGAACAGCGCACGCGGAAGAACAACCGAAACGGAGGGTAAAAATGAGTGTAGTAAGCATGAGACAGCTGCTGGAGGCGGGTGTGCACTTCGGTCATCAGACCAAGCGCTGGAACCCCAAGATGGCACCGTACATCTTCACGGAGAGAAACGGCATCCACATCATCGATCTGCAGCAGACGGTGGGCAAGGTTGACGAAGCCTACAAGGCAGTGTTCGAGATCGCCGAGCAGGGCGGCACGATCATGTTCGTCGGCACCAAGAAGCAGGCGCAGGATGCCGTCAAGGCAGAGGCTGAGCGCTGCGGCATGTTCTATGTGAACGAGAGATGGCTCGGCGGTATGCTGACCAACTTCACGACGATCCAGTCCCGCATCGGCAGACTCAAGGAGATCGAGCGGATGCAGTTCGACGGTACCTTTGAAGTTCTTCCCAAGAAAGAAGTTGCCGGTCTCAAAAAGGAATACGAAAAGCTGAACAAGAACCTCGGCGGTATCCGTGACATGAAGCGCATTCCCGATGCGATCTTCGTTGTCGATCCCAAGAAGGAAAAGATCTGCGTCAACGAAGCGCAGGCGCTGGGCATCACCCTGATCGGTATCGTCGACACCAACTGTGATCCCGAAGAGCTCAACTATGTGATCCCTGGCAACGATGACGCGATCCGTGCCGTCAAGCTCCTGGTCGGCCGTATGGCGGATGCCGTCATTGAAGCCAAGGAAGGCAAAGAGATGAGCACCGAACCGAAAGAGGATGCACCGGCTGTTAGTGAGTCCGCAGCAGGCGAGGAAGCAGAGGAAGCTTAAAGTAGAGATTAGAGCCTGCCATACAGGCGCACTTAATGAGACGAGCATGAAATGCGAAGTCGAATTTAGTGCGATCGGATGCGCAGGAATGTTTACAGGAGGATAAATTTATGGCGATCACAGCAGCAATGGTGAAAGAGCTTCGTGAGTCCACGGGCGCCGGCATGATGGATTGCAAAAAGGCGCTGACCGAGACGAACGGCAATATGGAGGAAGCGGTCGAATATCTGCGAAAGAACGGACAGATGAAGGCCGAGAAGAAGGCAAGCCGCATCGCGGCCGAGGGCCTGACCCGTGTCGCGGTCAAGGATGATCAGACAGCGGCGGTTGTCGAGGTCAACTCCGAGACCGATTTCGTCGCACAGAACGAGAAATTCCAGACCTATGTCGAGACGGTTGCGAAGCAGGCAGTGAATTCCGACGCTGCGGACATGGATGCGTTCATGGCCGAGAAGTGGATCGAGGATTCTTCCAAGACCGTGCAGGAAGCACTGGTCGAGATCACAGCTGTCATCAGCGAGAAGATCAGCATCCGTCGTTTCGAAAAGGTCACGGCTTCTCACGGTATCGTTGTTCCCTATGTCCACGGCGGCGGCCGCATCTCCGTTCTCGTTGAGGCTGACACCGATGTGGTCAATGACGATATCAAGGAAGCGGTCAAGAATATCGCGATGCAGATCGCGGCGCTCAATGCCCGTTACATCGACATGAACGATGTGCCGCAGGAATACCGCGATCATGAGAATGAGATCCTCCTCGCACAGGCCATGAAGGAAAACGAGGAGCTTCCCGAGGAGAAGAGAAAGCCGCAGCAGATCATCGAGAAGATGCTGATCGGCCGTCTGCAGAAGGAACTTAAGGAGATCTGCCTTAACGAGCAGGTCTATGTCAAGGCCGAGGACGGCAAGCAGACCGTGGCGCAGTATATCGCCCAGGTCGGCAAGGCCAACGGTGCAAACCTCTCCGTCAAACGCTTTGTCCGTTTTGAAACCGGTGAAGGCATCGAGAAGAAGAACGAGAACTTCGCCGAAGAGGTCGCCAAGCAGGCCGGTCTCGCCTGATCAAAGCGTCTCATCCGGATCAACAGTGAAGCCCCGTGCAGATGCACGGGGCTTTTTCTTTGTCATGACAGGCTTCTCATGCGACAGGCTCCGCTTAGGGAACCTGTCGCATACAGAGTAGTATAAGCATCATTCAAGGATTTGTGATATAATATAACGAAATCTGTGTATTTTTCCGGAAAGGTCAGTCAGCATGGAAGAAAAGCGATCGGAAGAACTGCATGAACACATGATGTCGGAAGAAGCCGACAACCATTCCATCGGAGAGCATCGCGGCGAGAAGATCATCAATAACGGCAAACCGCGCCAGGTGCTTGCGCTTGATGTGATCAACGGCTTTCGTGTGCGCCCCGGCATGTATGATATCAACGGCGCAACGGTCCTGACAGACGGTGTGAATTTCACGGTCTATTCCAACGGCGCCACGAAGATCACGCTGCTTCTGTATCATCGCGGAGAAAAGCGGCCCTACGGGACGATCCCGTTTCCTGCCAGCTACCGTATAGGCAAAGTGTTTTCCATGATCGTGTTCGGATTGGACATCCGTGACCTGGAATACAATTATCAGGTGGACGGACCGTGGGATCCCTCACGGGGACTTTTGTTCAACAAAAAGAACCTTCTTCTGGACCCCTATGCACGGGCCGTTGCGGGGCAGCGTAATTGGGGAGAGCCCGGCAACCCGAACGAGCTTGGCTACCGCGCCCGCGTTGTACAGAACAATTTCGAATGGAATGCCGCGGCAGCGCCCAATATTCCCATGGAGGATACGGTCATCTATGAGATGCATGTGCGCGGCTTCACGATCGATCCGTCCTCCGGTGTGAAGTGTCCCGGCACCTTTCACGGGATCATGGAGAAACTCGATCACCTGAAGCAACTTGGTGTGACCGCCCTGGAACTCATGCCGATCTTTGAATTTGACGAGGCAAAGGACGCAAGAGAGTATAACGGCAGGCGACTTCTCGATTACTGGGGTTATAATACGGTCAGCTTTTTTGCGCCCAACACGAGCTATGCCGCACAGGATGATCTGAATCTGGAAGGCGTGGAACTGAAGGAACTGATCCGTATGCTTCATGAGAATGACATGGAGATCATTCTGGATGTCGTGTTCAATCACACGGCGGAAGGAAATGAGATGGGACCGTTTATTTCCTTCAAGGGCTTTGACAACAACATCTACTATATCCTCACACCGGAAGGACAGTACTACAATTTCAGCGGATGCGGCAACACGATGAACTGCAACCAGCCGCTCGTGCAGGAACTGATCGTCAGATGCCTGCGCTACTGGGTGGAGGAATACCGCGTCGACGGCTTCCGCTTTGATCTCGCGAGCATCCTGGGGCGCAACGAGGACGGTTCCCCGATGGAAAATCCGCCGCTTCTGCAGCGTCTGGCCTATGACCCGCTACTGGGTAACGTCAAGCTCATTGCGGAAGCATGGGATGCGGGCGGCATGTATCAGGTCGGATCCTTCCCCGCGTGGAATCGCTGGGCGGAGTGGAACGGGAAATACAGGGACGATCTGCGCAGATATCTGAAGGGAGACTATTGGGTGGCACCGGAAGCGGTCAAGCGCATTACCGGATCGACGGACATGTATCACACGCGCTACGCCGGCTACAATTCGTCGGTCAATTTCATCACCTGTCATGACGGCTTCACGCTCAACGACCTTTATTCCTATCAGGAGAAGCATAACGAAGCAAACGGCTGGAACAATACCGACGGCGCGAATGACAACAATTCCTGGAACTGCGGCGCGGAAGGTGATACCGATGATCCTGAGATCCGGTCCCTTCGCCGGAGACTCATGCGCAACGCGATCACGACGCTCATGTGCAGCCGCGGGACGCCGATGATCCTCGCGGGGGATGAGTTCTGCAACACGCAGTTCGGCAACAACAATGCCTACTGTCAGGATAACGAGATCTCCTGGCTCAATTGGAATGATCTGGAGAAAAACAGAGATTTCTTTGATTTCTATCGCAATGTGATCCATTTCCGGAGGCGGCATCCGGCCATCAGAAAAGAACTTCCGCCCGCACACTGCGGACTGCCGCCGACGGCTGTCCTGGGCATCGACGGAAAGCCGACAGTCATTACATCGGAGGCAAGACAGATCGGCATCGGGTATGCAGGATATGACGCGGTCAAAGACCGTGATGATATTGTGCTCCTGCTGATGAATGTCTATTGGGAGGAGACGGATTTTGTGCTTCCGTCCCTGCCGGGAACGCAGCGATGGTTTCTTGCCGTTGATACAGGTGCTGCGAATGAGCGGTATTTCCGCCGTGTCCCGAAGCTTATCATGGAAGACCAGATACATCTGACCGCTCGCAGCGTCGTTGTTCTTACAGCCGGAGATGTGCACGGAGTATGACCGGTTCGGAGGTGATTCGATGAACGAAGATATCATATCCAAAGATGACGCTTCCCGGGCTGCCACCGCCAATGAAAACGCTAACGCGGCTTTTATCGGAGAGAACGGCGCCGACACCGAGGCGCTGTTGACGGTTCGCGGTTACCGTTTTCTCATTGAGGAGGACGCGGAAGCTGCCCGCACGGATCTTGTCCGCATTGAACATCTGAACAAATATCTGAAAAGCGCGAAGGGCAGCAATGTTCGTCCGCTCTATGAAAAATCCATTCAGAACCGCATCTTTTCCACACCGGTCGGATGGGAATACCTGCAGGAACTGCGCGGCATGATGATCGATCAGGGGGTGGATGCCGATGCGATCGAACCGATCCCCATCAGTGTTCCCGTGACCAGAAGACGGCTGCCCGGTGATTACCGGACAAAAGAGAGGATCGAGGAGACCCGGCAGGATCCGCCGTCGCTGTCTCTGAAAACATCAGTCATCATCAATATCGTGCTGGCTCTCCTTGTGATTGTGATGTTCATCATTGCCAGCACGAGCAAGACCGACAACATCCTGAATTACCGTCGCAATGTGACCAACGAATACGCATCCTGGTCGGAAGATCTCACGAAAAGAGAGCGTGAGGTGAGGAAAAAGGAACGCGAACTCGGGATCACGACAGAGGGCCTTCCGGTCAACGTGGAAGAAGGCAATGAAAGCGGTTCGGGCAGCCGGGCGGGAGAGTGACATGACAGAGAAACAGACGATCCTCGTTGTGGATGACGAGGCGCGGATGCGCAAGCTGGTCCGTGATTTCCTGATCAAAAATGATTTCTCCGTGATCGAAGCTTCTGACGGTGAAGAAGCACTCGATATCTTTTTTGAAAAGCAGTCACAGATCTCGCTCGTTGTGCTGGATGTGATGATGCCCAAACGCGATGGTTATGACGTATGCAGGGAGATCAGACAATATGACCGTTCCGTTCCCATCATCATGCTGACGGCCAAAGGTGAGGAACGCGATGAACTGCAGGGGTTTTCCGCCGGTGCCGATGAGTATCTCGCCAAACCGTTTTCCCCCAAGATCCTTGTCGCCCGGATCGAAGCGATCCTCAGGCGGACGGGCGCAGGTACAGAGAATGAAGTGATCGAGGCCGCAGGGATCCGCCTGGATCATGCGGCGCACACGGTCACGATCGACGGAACGCCCGTTGATCTTTCCTTTAAGGAATTTGAACTGCTGCATTATTTTCTTGAGAACCGGGGAATCGCCCTGAGCCGGGAGAAGATCCTCAATCATGTCTGGAACTATGATTATTTCGGAGATGCGCGCACGATCGATACGCATGTCAAAAAGCTGCGCAGCAAAATGGGGGCCGCCGGCGAAATGATCCGCACGGTCTGGGGCGTAGGCTACAAATTCGATCCGTAATCGCGGCCTGTTTCTGAAACTTCAGAAGAAAACCGAATCGGAGGCATAAGATGTCCGGAAAAAGCGAAAAGAGATATCGGAAGATCAAACGGACCCATATCTGGAGTTCGATTTTTGAATTCTGTATCTTTACGGTTGTTTCGGCGCTCATGCTCATCTTTGCCATAGAGAATCTGGCGGCCTATGTTGTCGACACGAAGATCGCCGGTGAATATGACAGGATCGATACGCTCGCCAGACTCTACGCACATTCGCAGACGCATGACAGCAGTGAGATCTACTCTCTGATGAATGAGGAGGGGGTCGATTATCTCATCACGGATGATGATAACAACATTCTTTACCAAAACGGCGAGAATACCTGCACCTTTGACGGCGGACCGGTCACGCTGACTGCCTATGACGAGAAGGTCACGGTCTACAGGGACAGCGAAAAGGACTATGTCTATCCCGGAAAAAACGGACGACTCATGCTGGATATCCGACGGTTCCGCGAATGGATGAGTGAGGATTCGGAGGAGGAAGAAAAGGTCTTTGATCTGGAGGCTCCGCAGGATGCCAAGCTGATCAGCCTTCCGATATGGCTCAGCGTGGATACGGCAGATCCGCACACGCACATCGTTGCCAAAGCGCTTTTTAAAGCAAACCGCAGCGATATCCGGATGTTCACGACCCTCATCATATCGATCGTGGCTCTCATAGGTGTCATTCTGATCACCATGCTGGGGGCCGCCATCAAAAATGTGATCCGTCAGCGGAGGATGGTCTCCGTGTTCTTTACGGATGTTGTCACGGACGGGCACAACTGGACCTGGTTTCTTGTCAGGGGAGAACGCGCGCTCCGCAAATGGAGCAGTTCCAAAAACCGGTATGCGGTCATCAGCCTTATGTTTGTCAATTATCGCAATTACTGCGTCTGTCATTCGATCGCGGAGGGGGAGAAGCTGCTCTGCAGATTCTACACGCTGATCAACCGGTCCCTGAATAAAAAGGAGATATGTGCGCACACCACATCCTCCAATTTTGCCCTGCTTCTCAGATACAATAGCGAAGAGGAGCTTCGTAACAGACTGAAGTCCCTGACCGATAACCTCGCATCGGCCGATCGGGATCACCGTTTCGCCTTCCAGATCGGTGTCTCTCTGATCGAGAAGGCAGTGGATCAGTACGGCAAGCCGGTAAAGCGGAAGGATCTGGATCTCGATAATGAATATAACAATGCCTCTGCCGCAAGAGAAACTCTGAGTGCGACCGAGGATTCCGGCATCGCGTTCTTTGATGACAGGCTCAAGGATGAGCAGAAATGGCTGGATGATGTACAGGCCCGTCAGCAGCGCGCACTGGAAAATGAAGAGTTCATGGTCTACTATCAGCCAAAATATGAGCCAAAAACCGGCATGATCCGCGGCGCGGAGGCGTTGATACGATGGAGATCGCCGGAATTCGGTATCGTACCGCCCGGACGTTTTATACCGATCTTTGAAAAGAACGGATTCATCACGAACATCGACCATTACATGCTGCGCCATGTAGCCGCCGATCAGCGCGCCTGGCTGGATAAGGGCTATTCTATCGTT
>JAILOV010000032.1 GCA_024690605.1 Lachnospiraceae bacterium
TTTCTCACACCGATGACCAGAAGAGCGGTCGCCTTGCAGAGACCGTAAAAGAGAAGGCAGATCGGAAAACCGACCGGTCGGTAGCCGGTCAGGACGGCGATCAGTGAAAGGCCGGCAATGATCAAAAACTCGGCAAGCGGTTCCGTAATGGGAATCCTGCTCCCGCAGAATCGGCACTTTCCTCCGCGGAGGATATACGAAATGAGCGGGATCTGATCACGCAGCGGAATGCGGGAGTTGCAGATTGGACAACGACAGACCGGATCAGCGACAGAAACAGTCCCTTTTACAGTCAGACGCAGGATGTCCGTGGTCGCGTAGGCGCCGATCACAAAAAAGGAAAGATGCAGAAACAGATGTACCAACTGAAGTCTCATCAATCTGAAGTATAACACGAAAACAGGGGAGGAAAAAGATGATTCCGCAAAAAAAGGAAAGATGGATCTGCCGTTTTCTGTCGATCGCAGCGATCGCTTTTCTGTCGGTCACGGTCACGGCGGCGGAAAAGCCCGTTCTGTTATCGAGCGTATGTGACGGTGAGAACATCCGTCTCTATGTGAAGAACGCCGCAGTCGAAAACAATGCGCAGTATCAGATCGGCAACACACAGGTGGACATCTCCTCCGTTCATACGGTATCGGAGGACAGTGCGCCGATCCGGACGCTGATCATGCTGGACAACTCACTTTCCATCCCGTCGGCAAACCGCGGCGAGGTGCTGGAACTCATTACAGGGATCTGCGAAAAGGCCGGTGAGAAGAATGCGATCCGTCTGGCCTCGTTTCGCGATGAGATCGAATACCTGACCGACTATTCCACCGATGTCGCCGCGCTGAAGCAGAAGGCCGGAGAGATCGAATTCCTGAATCAGGACACCTATCTGACGGATGTTCTTTATGATGTACTGAACAATCTGGAAGACGAGCCCTATATGGGATTTCAGCGCATCATCGTGATATCTGACGGTGTGGACAACAAGCCGATCGGGATCACGCGGGACGAAGTTGCCCAGAAACTCGCCGAATCGCCGCTCCCTGTCTACACGATCGGCATCGACACGAAGAATAATTCCGACAAGCTGGAAAACATGTTTTCGCTTTCCCGCGCCACGCAGGCATCCTGGTGGGTCTACGCGGACAAGGAGCATGACGCGATCATCGACACCCTGGAGGAAGACCGGAACGTCGCTGTTTTTGAGGCGGTCCTGCCGGAGGCGCTCCGCGCCGGCGGAAGTGCCGACAGTCAGCTGACACTCGCGGACGGAACAAAGATCCGATGCGGATTGAGATTACCCTTCGGTGACGCGCACCCGTTAGAAGAAGTTAAGGAAGAACCGGCGCCCGAACCGGAACCCGTTCCCGAGCCCGAGCCGGAACCGGAACCTGAACCGGAGCCTGAGCCCGAGCCGGAACCGGAGCCTGAACCGGCGCCTGAACCGAAGCCTGCTTCCTCCGGGCTTTCTCCGCGGATGATCCTGATCTTCGGTGCTGTCATCGCACTGATCGGCGTCCTCGTCTATTCGGTCATCAGTGATAAAAAGAAGAAAAAAGCGCAGGCGGCACCCGTGATCCCTCCGGCCGAACCCGCAGAACCCTCCGGGCCGATCGTCCAGGCTCCTCCGGTGAATATGAATCCCAACCCGAATCCCGGTAACGGATCCGGTCTGCGCGAGCTGAAATATGATGATGAGCAGACCGTTATCGTCGGCGGTTTCACCGGATCCGGCAGTGCGGCAGGCGGGCAGGTTCTGCTCACGGATCTTGAACGTTCGGGGCAGATCTTCCGTCTGCCGTCACTTGATGAAGTCGTGATCGGCAGAAGTGCTTCCCATGCGGATATCGTGATCGACTACAACGAGAGTGTTTCCAGAAAACACTGCGTGGTCACACGTTCCGGCGGCCACTTCTACGTGACCGATCTCGGATCGTCCAATCACACCCGTGTCAACGGTGTCATGGTCATGGCGCCCCAGGAGATCCGGAGCGGAGATATTCTGCAGATCGGCAATGTGAAGCTGCAGGTGGAGATCGGGTAGTCCGGAACATCGCTTCGAAGAAAGAAATGAACCGGATCATATTAACCGTATAAGGGGTGAATGAATAAGATGGAACAACCAAGGGAAAACGAAGAAAAGAATAACAATGGAAAAAAACCGAACCTGAAGACAAAGAAGCACCTGCCCGTATGGCTCCCGATCACAGCCGCGGCGGTGGTCATCATCGCCATCATCGCCGGTGTCACGATCTATTCCCGATCGCCCGCGCAGCTGGCAAAGAAGCAGATCTCTCTCGGAGAGCGCTATCTTACGGAATTAAACTACGAACAGGCCGTTGCAGCGTTTAAAGAAGCGCTGGAGATCGATCCAAAGAATCCCGACGCAAAGACTGCTTTATCAGAAGCTTATCTCGCCTGGGGAACCTCCCTCATGGATTCGGAGGACCGCGACCGTGCACTCGAGGTCTTCGGCGAGGGCTTTGCGCTTACCTCGGATGAACAGCTCGGACAACAGATCGAGAACATCGAGGAGTTGATCCGGCAGGAGGAAGAAGCGGAGAAACTGAAAAAGGAGGAGGAAGAAAGGATCCGCGCCGAAAAAGAAGCAGAAGAGAAACGCAAAGCCGAAGAGGAGGAACGACTGAAGGCCGAGGAAGAAGAAAAACAAAAAGCTGAGGAAGAGGCCAAAAAGAAGGAAGAGGAAGAGAAAAAAGCGGAAGAAGAGAAAAAGGCCGCGGAGGAGAAAAAAACTGCAGCATCCGCAGCCTCGCTGGATACTTCCACGGATGTCGGTGCGCTTGCTCAGTATGCTTCCTCTCTGGGCTATAATGTGTTCCTTTATGACGGCAAGTTTATGTGCACCTACGGTGCCACTTCATCCGGCAAGATCTTCCGGTCTCAGGCCGAAGTTCAGGCGGATACCACGGATACGGAAACCTTTTACTATGTCGGCGTTTACTTTACTTCCTCCGACGGCGTCACGATCTCGGAAGAGGAAGCCTCTGTTGTCAATTATTTCGATCCCGCGCACATGTTCACGACGATCGCGGCCAAGCGTCCCTATGCGGGTCTGGACAGCTCCCGCAGGCTGCTCGAAGAAGCGAAAACGCATTTTCAGTGAGGCCGCATGGAACTCAAAGATAAGAAAAAGTTCCCCCTGTGGCTGCCTGTTGCGATCGCTGCGGCGCTCATCATCGCGATCATCGCCGGCGTCACGATCTATTCCCGTTCGCCGGCACAGCAGGCAAAGAAGCAGATCTCTCTCGGCGAGCGGTTTCTGACGGAATTAAACTATGAGCAGGCTGTTGCGGCATTCTCCGAAGCATTGAAGATCGATCCGAAGAATGCGGATGCCGGGGAAGCGCTGGTTCAGGCTTATCTTTCCTGGGCGGATGCTCTCGCAGATGCCGGAGACACGGAGCAGGCGATCACAATTCTGGAACAGGGAATCGGACAGATCACGGACGCAAGGCTCACGGATAAGCTTGCTTCCATGAAAGAACGGCTGGCGAAAGAACCGGAGTCGGCCGCATCGGAACAGACAGCCGTTGATCAGGAGGATGCGGACACCTCTTCCGGCAGTTCCGATACGGACAGGTTTCATGCCGCTCAGGAGGCCATCCTGGAAATGGGACAGTATCCCGTCATGGGGAAGCCCTTTATTGACTGGGAGATCGATACCTATATCGACTTTATCCGCGCCAACGGCGAATCCACGAACACCGGCGCACCGACGGAGATTGAAAGCTATTTTCTGAACGGCATGTCCGCGGACATCCACACAGCAGACAATATTGCCGAGGTGTTCGATCCGGATGAAAGCGCCTACAGCCAGATGCAGGAGGACTGGTTTCGATGCCTGCATCACTACGGCGATCAGCCCTCCGCCAAGTATCCCGCTCTTGGCATGCGGATGGAGGATTTCTTCGCACAGTTCGACATCACCATGGACGAGGTCAACACGGTTGCCTCTTCGGACAACAAAGTGGCTGCCGGCGACGGCTGGTATCTCTTTATCGATCCCGGTCATCCCGGATACCTTGTGGAGACCTTTGATCGTGAACATGGGAAGTCGATCCGTTTTGCCACCGAAGACGGGATCATTCAGACGATCATGATCGAAAAGGCCAACAGGGCGGAATGATCATTATTCCAATGATCTGAAGGGAACAATCAAGGGACGAAATGGATAATTCGAACAAGAATACGGAACAGAATATAACGAATGAACAGCTGCATCTGAAAGAAAAAAAGAAGATCCCTCTCTGGCTTCCGGTCGCTTTCGCTGCGGTGATCCTCATCGCCGTTCTTGCCGGCGTCACGATCTATTCCCGTTCGCCGGCACAGCTGGCGAAGAAGCAGGTCTCGCTCGGTGAGCGTTATCTGACGGAATTAAACTACGAACAGGCAGTCGCGGCATTTAAAAACGCTTTAACGATCGATCCGAAGAATGCGGGTGCGAGAGAGGCGCTGGTACAGACTTATCTTTCCTGGGCGGATGCTCTTGTTAACGGCGGCGATCCGGACGGCGCGATCCGTATTTTGACCGATGCCGGATCAACGGTTGAAGATGAACGACTAATAGCAAAGCTGAAAGAAATTCAGGCTCTGCAGCTTGCTGATGCGACGACGGATATAGATGACTCGTCGGAAAACAGTACGGAATCCGAAACAGAGGATTCCGATATTATTGATATCAACGGCCTGCAGCTCAAACCCGAGGAACCTCCCGTACTTGATGAAATGATCACAGCTGTTGCGTCCGGCGATTATCTTGCCGTGAATTCGATCATCGAGAAAAACTCACACATGTTCGATTCCATCGAGAGCAGGATGCGACATCTGGATAAGGAAAAACCCGGAAATCATTACATCTACGGAGACGGCGACATCCGTTTTGGATTCTACCTGATGCGGCCCAACCTCGGCGACCCTGAAGCCCGGGTACTTTATGGTTATATCGGTCCTTATGCCGGTGACAGCAGACATGGAGAGGGCTTATGGTACAGTCTGTATTATTCTCATCTGGTCATGGAATACTGGAAAGGTAAGTGGGAAAATGATATGCCCAACGGGGAGTTTTTAAGGTATGAACAATATGATAATTCTGTTGAAACCTATACCGGAAATGTCGTCAACGGTCTGTGGGATCAGGCCGTCGTCCGGACCATCACAAGAAACGGCGAAACCGATGCTCTGACCGGTCAGTTCAGCGAAGGGGTTCTAAAGCCCGGCGATTATGGAGGGGATGCGCCCACTCCCTATGCGTTTCTAAATGATGATGGGGTAGTTTCGCCCTACTTTGATGAGATGGCAGAGAATACTTACGGTCTTCCCGGATATCGATTGGCAAAAAATGAACGGTAAAAAAAAACTGTAATCCGATCCTGAAAATTTAAAAAAGGAAGAGAATATGGATAATCCGAATAACAGGCAGAAACCAGATAACACAGAGGAAGCCGTCAACCTGAAGGCGAAGAAACGCTTACCCCTCTGGCTCCCCGTCTCGATCGCGGTGTTTTTGATCATCGTCATCATCACCGGTATCACGATCTATTCCCGCTCGCCCGCGCAGCTGGCGAAGAAACAGATCTCGCTCGGTGAGCGGTATCTGACGGAACTGGATTATGAGCAGGCTGTTGCTGCGTTTAAGGAGGCGCTGGCGATCGATCCTAAGAATCCGGCCGCGCAGGCAGCGTTATCCGAGGCATGCAAAGCCTGGGGAGAATCCCTGATGGAATCGGGAGACCGTGAACGGGCGCTGGAAGTTTTCGATGAATGCTATGCGCTTACCGAAGATGCACAGGTAAAACAGCAGATTGACAGCATCGAAGAGACGATCCGGCAGGAAGAAGAGGCCGAGCGGCTGAAGAAGGAAGAAGAGGAACGGATCCGTGCGGAAAAGGAAGCGGAGGAGAAGCGCAAGGCCGAAGAGGAGCGCCTGAAGGCCGAGGAGGAAGAGAAGAAAAAAGCCGAGGAAGAAGCCAAAAAGAAGGCCATCCCGGCGAATGTGTCCGAGGAGGTCGCAGAGATCGCTTTATACGCTTCTTCCCTCGGTTACAATGTGCACATGTACTTAAACCCGGACAATATGCTGGTTTTTCAATGCTTTTACGGTGAGACAACCTCGGGACTCATCTTTTCAAACAGCGAGGACGCCTATAATGACACAACAGATACCTCGCTCGATAACATGCTGGTCAACTTCACCACACCGGATCTGAAAACGATCCTGCGGGAGGGCGCATTCCGTGTAAACTACTACGATTTCAACAATCCGATCATTCCTTTTGCGGAGACGCGGGATTATACCGGCGTAGAAACCGCCAAAAAGCTTCTGGAAGACGCAAAGGCGGCTTTCCAGTAGGTGTTCCCGACCGGCGTTTTCAGATCTGTGAAAGTGGTTTATCGCATCATCAAATATCTGTTACAGAAAGGACAAGACAAAATATAACATGGATGATCTGAACAAAGACTTGGATATAAATTATTCTGAACAGAATAACACGGAACTGAATCACACGGAACTGAATGATAAGATTCAGCAGCCGAAACTGAAAGTAAGGAAGAAACTCCCCCTGTGGCTTCCGATCGCGGCTGTCGCTGCGATCATCATCGCCATACTCGCCGGAATGAACGCGTATTCGAGTTCCCCCGCGCAGAAAATGAAAAAACAGCTCTCTCTCGGCGAGCGGTATCTGACCGAATTAAACTTTGAACAGGCGGTCGCTGCCTATACCGAGGCGCTGAAGATCGATCCGGACAACACGGATGCCAAAGAAGCGCTTGTGCAGACTTATCTCGCCTGGGCGGAAAGCCTTGGCGCTGCCGGCGACACGGAACGGGCGATCGATGTGCTGGAACAGGGGATCGAAAAGACGGACGACGCTCGTCTGAAAGAGAAGCTCGACGATCTTAAGAAGGAAATTGCTTCCGCTGATACCGGCAGCCTCTTTGAACAGGCGCAGGCTCTTCTGGATGAAGAGAAATATCAGGACGCGATCGATGTCTATCAGGCCATCCTGGCGATCGACCCGGTCAATGCGGATGCCTATCTCGGTATCGTAGAGTGCTATATCGGCATGGGCAAACTCGATGAGGCACTCCAATGGGCCAAAGAAGGCTTTGACAAAACAGGAGATCAGCGCCTCAAAGAAAAGATCGAGATGCTGGAGAGCGACACGGTGACCGACAACAAGGGCCGACCGGTCAAATCCACGCATTATGACGCAAACGGCACCATGATCTGGTACTCGATCAACGGTCTCGGAGACGAGGGCATCCGAACGACCACGAATTATGATCCGTCGGGCGCCGTCGTCGCGGAGTATCAGAATGAATTTGATGAGGAGGGCCGTATCATCGTTTCCTACAGCGTGCTGAGTGACTCCGGAAAACTCGCCAACCGGAATATCATGACCTATGAAAACGGTCTCAACGTCAGAAGGGATGCCTATTCCGTGGAAACGGGCGATTTGGTCTGCTATGAGCTGATGCAGTATGATGCCGATGGGAAGAACATCCGGACGGATACTTATAACTGTATATCGCCTGGGTACGAAAACCATAATTACTATCTCTATCAGTTTGATGAAAACGGCCGTGTGTGCCGCTACGACTGCTACGATGATGACGGGACGCTGAAGTTCTATCAGATCGACGAGCGGGACGAAAACGGCAAACCTGTGAAATCCGTCGTCTACGAAGCCGACGGCTCCGTCCGATCGACGATCGTTCATGAATAGGTGATAAACATGTCTACGGAAGAAACACCTTTGTCCATTCCCGCCGACGTGCTCGGCGATGACCTGATCAATGTCAGGCCGCTCGGCGCATCCGGCGGTTTCAGCAATCTGTTCCTCGCCCACAAGACCGGTCTGGATGTCGATGTCGTCATCAAGCGCGTGAAGCCCGACAAAAAAGGTCGGATCAACGAGCAGAAGGAAGCGCGTATCATGACGGCGCTCAGACACCAATATCTCCCGCGCATCTTCGATCAGAAACTCGGGAGTGACGGGTATCGCTACACCGTGATGGAGTATATTCCCGGGGAAACGCTCAAGAGTTATGTCAGTAAAAGAGGCTCGCTCGATCAGAGGCAGACCTTTCACTGGGTGCGTCAACTTCTGCAGGTGACCGCCTATATGCACGGCCTGAAGCCAAAGGCGATCATACACAGCGACTTAAAGCCCGACAACGTGATGATCACCCCCGCCGGTGACATCTGTGTGATCGACTTCAATGCCTCACTGGAGATGGAGGACCGCGAGGAGGAGATGACGGCGATCGGCGCGACAGCCGGTTTCGCAGCACCGGAACAGTATCATTTCCCGCTGAAGAATTATCAGCCGACCCATCCGCTTTACAACTACATCCGCGCTGCACAGAACGCCGGCAGTGTCAGCCCCCGCACGGATATCTATGCGATCGGCGCACTTGCCTATTACATGATCACGGGATATGTCCCCCGCATGTGGACAGACGGCGTGATCCCGCTGGAACGCTATGATATCCGGCTGGGGGATGCCTTCCGGAGCGTGATCGAAAAAGCGATGCAGCCGGATCAGAAAAACCGTTATGCCGATGCCCGTTCCATGCTTCATGCGCTGGAACACCTTCCTGTTCTGGATACCCGCTATAAAAAGCTCATGCGGGCGGAAAGGATCACGGCTCTTATCATCGGACTCGGTCTTGCCGCCAGCGTATTTCTGATCACCCTCGGGATCCGTGATGTGAGGAAAGATGACTCCCGTGCTTATCTCTCCCTGGTATCTCAGGCTGAGGATCTTCGAGATCAGGGTCTTTATGAGGACAGTCTGGAACTCCTCACGCAGGCGATCGCAATGAATGACCGTCGTGCGGAGGCTTATCTGAGTGCCGCGGCGATCCTCTATGAGAGAGGGGAATATCGTCAGGCGATCGATCTTCTGGAAAACACCGATGTGGCGGCCGGGATCGGTGCAGACAAAGCTGCGTTTGAAGAATCGCAGGGACAGCTCTTCTATATTCTCGCAAGTTGCTACTATAAAGAGCAGGATTATTCGAGCGCACTCACCAACTATCAGCTTGCTGCGGAGCTTCTGCCGGAAGAGACGGCCTACATCCGCGATCTTGCCATCTGTCACGCCCGATGCGGGAACGAGGAGATGGCAGGGGACGCCGCAGACAGACTGGAAGCGCTCGGTGCACCCGCTTCGGACCTCAGCGCCGTGCGCGGAGAGATCGCTTTTGCCTCCGGTGATTATGAAAACGCCAGGGACCGGCTTCTGGAAGCAGCCCGCAGCGCATCGGATACGGAAGGTTCCGCACGTGCCTATGAACAGGCTGCCATGAGTTGTCAGATGCTCGGATCGGAGACCCTTTCCGCACAGAAGGAGATCCTGCGGGAGGCGACGGATCGTTTCCCGGTATCCGGCGAGACCATCGGCGTGTACAGGCAATACGCACAGACCTGTCTTGCACTTTACGACAAAGAAGAGGATAATAGCAGTCTGGAAGACGCGCTCCCCGTTTTTGAAAGGATCCGCAGTGCCGCTCTCTTTACGCTCGATGACGGACTCGATGAGGCACGCTTCCTGCAGGAGCTCCGCAGGTTTTCACAGGCTGAGGAGAAGCTCCTGGAACTGAAGGACCGCTATCCGAACAATTATCGGATCCCTATGCGTCTCGCCCTTCTGACCGCTTATGCGGAGGGGGAAAAGGAAAGTTCGCAGAGAGACTATCGGAAGACCGGTGCATACTGGAGAGACGCCGAGGCGCTCTATAACGGCACACCGGACACCGAGATGGACCAGCTGAACGTGCTTGTCGGAGAACTGCAGGCAGGCGGCTGGGATCTTTAAGAACGGAAAGGATTGAAGTATCGTGCCGGAAGGTTTGTTTACAAATCCGTATCTGATCACGGGCACATGCGGCCTCATTTTATTCGCTCTCATCGGTATTGTCTGTGCCGCCGTTTTTCATGGGAAGCGCAGGAAACTGGAGCGCGAGATCAACGCCGCTTATGACGACAGATCATGAGAGCAGGAGGGGAAACGTTGAATAAGAAATCTCCAAAAGGCTGGATCGCACTGGCTGTGGTTGATCTCATCGTGATCGGCTACACGTGCATCGCCTTTTTTCTTCACAGAGGAATGAATACCTATTTTCTGAGCATTCGCATGGGAGCTGTCTTTGCTCGTTCCTGGCAGCCGGCGGCGCTGGTATCCCTTTTGCTGATCCTCGTCACAGTCATTCTCGTCACGCACGCGATCAACAGAAGGCAAACCAAGTCGAAACTCGTGCTGACGGATGACATGCAGCTGACGGAAACGGGAAAGATCAAAACCGCGACGGCATCTGTACTGCCGTCGGAAGCGGATAATGCATCCGACAGTGCAGCCAATGATCTCGACAGCGAAAAGAACAGGGATGATGAGAGAACGATCGCCGTATCGACGTCTGCAGAAGGTGCCGGAAAGATCGCGCCCGCATCTCCTGTGACTGATGAGCCTCAGGAAAAGATCGCTCCGGCCGCACCGCAGGAATCCGTTTCCGATGACGGCAGGGCGCCGGTTCTGATCCGATACTGCGGCAAATGCGGCGAAAAGGTGGACGGGGATTCGGTTTTCTGCGCCAACTGCGGAGCCAGATTGGAGGGTGAAGCATGAACCTCTTTGGCGCGATCGTTCTTGCGGCCGGTGTTCTTCTGATCCTTGCCGCGTTCCTGTTGAAAAGCAAGACAACACTTGCGGTCCGGATCTCATTGGCGGCCGCGGGAGTTCTTCTCGGTGCCGTCAGTGCGCTGATCCTGATCACGGAGGCCGGCCGTCGGGCAGAGGATCAGGTCAATACGCTCGTTGCGCTTCGATATCTGGAGGAGGGAAATCCGGACAGCGCCCGTTACTATCTGAAGGAAGTGGAGCACGCGGACTTCGTGGCAAAATGCACGGAAGTCGTCTTTGAATACATGCGCGGCAATGAGACGCTCGGTCAGCTCAAACAGAACGGACTTGCCGCAACGGCAAAGAAAAAGCGCGAAAAGACCATGGTTTCCTGGCTCTCCGACATCGACCCCGGGAATCTGTCCACGCAGCAGGAGGTGGCAGAGAAACTCACGGACCGGGGCGGCTACTCCGATAAAAGGATCCGTCAGGCTGAAGCACAGTACGCGATCGAAAACGGTAACTGGGACGAATCCTCCGAGAAATACCGCGATTCGCTGAAGGAAACGGAACGGATCCGTCTCGATATCAATGCGGAAATGAATCGTCAGAATTACCGTTCCGCCGTTCATCACGCGGCAACGCTGGTGTCTGAAAAACCCTCGTCGGACAACCGTCTGCTCCTGGCCGAAACGATCGCCGATTCCACCTATCACGGAGACGAACTCGAGGAGAGTGATTTTATCGTCAGCGGTGAGCAGACAGAGGACAGGACCAGAGAGATCGCAAAACTCAGTGATTCCCTGGATGCCGTGAACATCGATATCGAGCAGCTGCAGGAAAAAGCGGAACGTCTGGATGAACCGGATGATGCGCTGACGAAGAAAATGAAGAAGCTCCTCGACAGACAGGAAAAGCTCTCATCTCAGATCCAGTATCTTTACTGCTATCGCGCGCTGAACAGTATTGCGGACATCTATTCGTTCGAAGCACAGATCGTGCGCGCAAGACTCTATTTCGCCATGAACCGGTACGGTGACGCCGTTGATCTGCTTGCAAAGGCTTCGGCGTCTCCGGTCACGCGGCTGACCGCCAGGACCGACGTCAGGAATGCCATGCAGGTCTTTCATGATGCCAAAAAAGAAGGAACGAACTACGCGGCTTCCCAGTCGCCGGAATTTATCGACGCGATGGCAACCCTGGTTTCCTCTGCACATCCCGCCATGAGCAGTGTGGCGACCGGTGAACTGACCAGAGCGTTTTCCGTTTATATCAGTAACGACATGAAGACCTATGGCCGGAATCTTTACGCGTCCAATATCGATACATCGAAATTCCCCGAGATCGTCGTGACGGTCAACGGCAAGGATACGATCCTGGATGAGATCAGACAGAAGAGCGCCAAACTCGTGCTGAAAGACACGGGGGAGGCGATCGCGGATTACGAAGTGATCCTGCCTGACGGCACGGACGGTCTGAGCAATATCTGCTGCGTCGTCGACCGGAGCGGCAGCATGGGCGGCAAACCCATTGAGGATCTGAAATCCGCGCTGGACGGTTTTGTCGGTGCATTGGGTGATCACGCTCAGCTGGGGATCGTTGCCTTTGAGAGTTCGGCGGAGACCGTTCTCCCCATGACAACGGACAGGATCAGCGCCAGACAGACGATCGAGTCGCTGAATGCCGGCGGGGGAACAGACATCACTGCCGGTATCCGGGAGGCGGTCGATCATTGTGACAGCACGGTGGGGGTCGCCACGATCCTGCTGATGACCGACGGCCAGAGCAGTATCGATATGAACGTTGTGGAGGAAGCCGCTGATGCGGGCTATGTGATCAACACGATCGGTTTTGGAGATGTCAACGACGAGCTGCTCCGTGAGATCGCCGAAATGACCGGCGGGCAGTACATCCGTGCAGAAGAATCCTCGGAACTGATCAATGTGTACCTGAGTCTTGCCGGGATCGTCGGAAATGCCGTGCAGATCCGCTATCACGCCGGAAACACCGACGAAACCGTAAACCGGTATTTCTTCCTGCATACGGATGACAGTGCGATGAGTCTCCGGCGCCCTTATTCCCTGACGCAGCCGGAGAAGGCGATCACGGTCACCAATGTCCAGCCTGCGCTTTTGGATGTCAACGGATTTACCGGTGATACCAGGATCGTGCTCGAAGGGGATAACCTCTCCGGATTCACGAAGGCAAGGATCGGCGGTCAGGATGCTGTGATCGAAAACGCGGATGCCAATGCGGATCGTCTGGAGATCCTGCTGTCCGCACCTTTAAAAGGCGGATTTCAGGATATCGAACTCTCGAACGATGAGGGCGCTGTTCTGATACTTCCCGAACGGATCTGTGTCGGCGAGATGCATTATGGTTGCAACTTTACGCTGGGCGCGCTCACTTTCCGTCCCGACCGGTATCTGGTCCTTCCGGACAACACGCTGGTCTTCGGAAACGCCGTCAATCTTGTCTGTGAGAAGGAGGAGAACAAAAAAACCTTCTCCGCACGTGCGGAGGGGATCCTGTCCTTTGCCGCCGATGCGGCCGTGATCCGTCAGATCGATGAGGATCCAAACGGTTACCGGGGCGGCGCGATCTCCTGCGGATCCTCCGGAACGCTCACCGGCCGCGGCAGGATCACCCTGAACGGCGATGATCCCGACTATGACAATCAGGGAAGGAACCGTATCGCTGTCGGTGATTATGAGCTTTCCTGCGATCAGGATCAGATCCGGATCATCCTTAAGGAAAACGAGTGAGGCAAGACCATGGAAAAGATCAGAGAACACAAATGGCATATTCTTTTTCCGATCATTCTGGCGATCGCGGTGTTATTGCTGAGCATTCCCGTCAGCGGGATCCTGCGGACGGACACGCCATCACGACACATCTCGCTCGGTAAACAGTACCTTGTCGATCAGAATTATGCCGGTGCCGTCATGGAATTCACGGATGCGGTCTCCATGGATCCCGGTGACCGGACCGCCCGGTTTTCCCTTGCGGAAGCCTATCAGGGGATGGGGGATTTTTCCTCTGCCGAGAACACGCTTTTGGGGATGACCAGTGCTGACCATCCGGACGAAGAGGTGGCCGGCAGGCTGATCCGCTTTTATGAGGAACAGGGCAATCCGGTCCGGGCGCTGCAGACTGTCCAGAGCATGATCGATTATACCGACGGCGATGATTATTACAGCCGGAAAGCAGAGCTTCTGAAGCAGATCTTTGATACGGATCATCCCTATTCCGAAGGGACTTCCCATGCGCTTGCCGTTTCCGGCGGCAAGGTGAACGGCCGCGGAAGCAACACATTGGGTCAGCTGGGCACGTCGCAGGGACTTTTTGCACAGGATCAGGCTTCGGATGCCTGGTCCGATGCCGCATTTTCCGGTTCTCCCAAAAAAGTTTACGCGATCGCCAACAGCAGCTATGTCATTGATGATACCGGCAATCTCTGGGGCGCCGGCGCAAACCGGAGCGGAGAGTTCGCTCTTTTATACGGCAGCGGCACGGCAGAGAGCGGATGGAAGCAGATCACGACAGGCGCTGATGTGCTTGCCGTTTCCGGCAACAGCGGCAATCTTTATGTCCTGATGAGTGACGGATCCCTGTGGCATTCCGGCGGCGGCTTCACACAGGAGCTGACCAGGGTAGACCGTTTTTCTTCCGCTGTTTCGACATCAAACTGCGGCAGATCGGTCTATGTCCTCACGGAAAACGGCGATCTGTATATCAATGTACCCGATCGTTATGACACGCTGGCAGAGGAACGTTTCACGCGGATCGCTTCCGATGTGACTGCCTATGCCCCCGACGGACAGGGAGGCGCCTGTTATGTGGATGCATCCGGTGTGATCAGAAGCAGCAATTCTTATCTTCCGCAGCATCCCGCCGATTGGGAGGATACGGATAACGGCGGTGTCCGGCCCGATTTCAGCGTGAACGGCATCGCATGCAACGGTGACAGGATCCTCTTGACCGATCCGGACGGCAGTCTGTATACCTGGAGCAACAGAGGAGATTTCCGGGAAGCGGGGCATCTTGCCGAAAACGGCGCGATCTACAGTGAGCAGGATCTGGCTGTCGCCGAAATGGATGACGGAACGGTGTCCGTGTGGCGAAGGGAAGCTTCTTCCCCGGAAACCGTCAGGTAACGGGATCTCTCCGTCATGCAGGATGGAATGCGCTTATGTCCCGGTTGTATGCAGTGGGTGCCCACTGCATCCTCTGTCTGTCCCGCCTGCGGCTATGATCAGGATGCGACGGCGGTGTCCAGCCGCGTGTTGCGTCCCGGTACGGTGTTGAACGACAAGTATCTGGTCGGCCGGACGCTTGGCGAAGGCGGCTTTGGCATCACCTATCTTGCCTGGGACACCAACATGCAGTCCCGCATCGCGATCAAGGAATTCTTTCCGGGTTATCTCGCATCCCGCGATGTTACGGTGAGCGGCAGCAATGATCTGACCCTTATTTCCCAGTCGCAGGAAAGAGATTATCAGTCCGGGCTCGAACGGTTTGTCAGGGAGGCCGGTATCCTTGCCCGCTATTCCGATCTGCCGGGTGTCGTGTCGGTCCGCGATTTCTTTTATGAAAATCAGACCGCCTATCTGGTCATGGAATACATCGACGGGATCTCACTCAAGGAATATCTGAAAGAGCGCGGCGGCCGCATTCCCTGTGACGAAGTGCTGCGGATCATGGAACCGGTCGTGCGGGCACTCATCGCCGTACACAGCGACAATCTGCTCCATCGCGACATCAGTCCGGACAATATCATGATCGACCGCAGCGGCAATGTCCGTCTGATCGACTTTGGCGCCGCACGGTATTACGGCACGGATGAAGAACTGAGCATGACGGTCATGCTCAAGCACGGTTACGCACCGCTGGAACAGTATTCCCGCAGAGGCGATCACGGTGCCTGGACAGACGTCTACAGCCTGAGCGCAACGATCTATCACATGATCACGGGGGAAGTGCCGACGGATGCCGTGGACCGACAGGTCAGCGACCGTCTCGCGCCCATGCGTTCCTTCCGCGGTGTCAAGGTCTCCGGATATATCGATTCCGTGATCCGGCGCGGCATGTCGTTGCTGCCGGAAAAACGTCAGCAGAGCATGCAGGAGTTTTACGATGAGCTTTACATATCCAGGGAAGAACTGCGTGCCGTACGGAAGAATAAGCTGAAAAGAGATGTTCTGCTCGTCGTCCTCCTTTCCCTGATCGTTCTGTCTTGTCTTCTGATCTTCGGCATGATGCGGGCCGGAAAAAAAGATGCCGCATCCGATGAAGCATCCATTGTCAGTGAACAGAACGAAAAGAATGGGGAGACAGACAAGAAAGACAGCGATAAGAACAGCGCAAATGCATCCGACAACAAAAATGACCATGCAAGCGATTCTGCGGACAAGAAATCTCCGATCACAGACAGATCGGAGCAGAATACCGCCATCGACTCTGCAGAGATCAATAAGAGCACGGAAAAGACGACACAGGAGAGCGAAGCGATTTCCTATGCCATTATGGTGGTCCGTGAGGGGACTTTTGATACCTCGCCGAACGGCAGGACAGTCGGCGAGATCTTTGATGCGTATTGCGACGATCCCGGCAGCTGGAGCGGCGAGGAACTCGGAAACGGCACGGTCCGCGTGATCTATGCCGGCATAAAGGACGCCGTCCCGTTTACGATCGAATTTGAAGTGATCGATACGCGCTTTTCCATCACCGGCGTGACGCAGAACGGCAGTCCCATGCGGCAGTACACGGCATTTGTTCAGGGAATTCTCGGAGAGGAAGGTTGATCATGTTTTGCAGCAAGTGCGGAAGTAAGCTTCCCGATAATGCGAAATTCTGTCAGAAATGCGGAGCGCCGGTTTCGGCCGGCCCGCAACAGTCGTCCGATGAAACAACGCAGATCCTGCCCCCTGACGCCGGAGCGCCCGTTCCCGTCGTGACAGGTGTTACCGGGAGTTCAGCCAGCAACCAGCCTGTCATAACTTCGCCGGCACCAAAAAAGAAAGAAAAAGCCGGAAAGAAGAGCCCGATCGTTATCATCCTTCTCGTTCTCGCCCTCATCGCCGTGCTGCTCGTCGGTGTCGTCGGCGGAATGTTCCTTGTCGGCAGCGGCGGTTTTGCCGAAGCGCGCGAGATCCTTAAGGATGAGGGGATCTCCGGCGTTTTTGATGTGATCACCGGCCACTACCGCGAGAATCCGCATATCGGCGGTCACTTTGTCGATGATGATGACGATGAAGAAGAGGAAGACGACGACAGGGAAGAAGCCGAAGAAGCGGATGCCGGTGAAGGAGAACAACCCGAAACGACACCTGCCGTAGAACCGGAGGAGAAAAACCCTGTTACGATCACCGTCCGTCAGGTCGACAACGCAAACTTCCCACATGTCACCTTCTATGCCACGGTCTGTGATGAGAACGGAGAGGTCGTCAAAAACCTGCAAAAGGACGACTTCTCCGTCAATGAGATCATGAGCGACGGCAGTCTCATGCAGGTCGGCGTTGACCGCGTCTACCAGGTAATGGATTCGGGAAAGATCAACATCGATATGGTCATGGACAAGAGCGGCAGCATGTCCGGATCATCCAGAATGGACAAGGCCAAAGCAGCCGCGAACGCATTTATCAACACGGTCGCCGCAGGCGATCAGATGGAGATCATTTCCTTTGACAGCTTTGTCTATCTGGAGCAGGGTTTCTCCAGCAACTTATTTGACGCGGAGCGGGCCGTGAACGGTCTGACTCCCTCCGGTCAGACCGCCCTGTTTGACGCCCTCTATGCCGCGCTCCTGGATACCTTTGAACAGGAGGGCGCCAAGTGCGTCATCGCCTTTACAGACGGAGAGGAGAATTCGTCGAACCACAGCTATCAGGATGTCTTGGATCTCGCCGTGAGCACCGGTATTCCTGTCTTCCTGATCGGCTTTGGCGAAGCCTACCACTATGACGTGCTGCAGCGGCTTGCCGAAGCATGTTCCGGGGAATTTTACTCCGTCGACGAGGTCAACATGGAGACGCTGATGGAGGAGATCTACACGACGATCTACCGGGAGCAGCAGAATTATTATGTGTTCGATTACACTTCAAAGGATTCGGTCAACATCGACAGCGCCCGCACGATCGAACTGACCATGTCCGAAAACAGCAGATTCACCGGCAGCTATCGCAAAGCCTATGAACCGGTACCTGATATCTACGGCGGCTTTTCCGCGGAATACTGGGATATGGACTATATGATCCCGGATTCCGACGTCAGAGAGGTGACGGAAGCCGATCTTTCCGGCATGAGTCTGGCGCAGCTGCGCATCGCAAGGAATGAGGTGTTTGCCCGTCACGGCAGGCAGTTTAAGGACAACAAGCTCAATGAATGGTTCTATTCAAAGAACTGGTATCTGTCCCTTTCGGAGAAATACACGCCCGCCGACTTCGACGCCATCAAGCCTTCGCCGCTGTCCAAGCTGGAGATCGCGAACGTCACCTTCATCAAAAACTATGAGGACGATCTGATGGCAACATCGCTCATCTATCCCGATGCTTCACGGATCAAGCTCACGGAATATGATCTGGCGCTGTCCAAACCGGTACTCAAAAAAGCCCTGGAACAGATGAAGACGATGACGGACACCTCGATCCTGCAGTCCAATATGACACTTGTGGAAACTGCGATCAATGCACAGGATATCACTTACTGACATGAACGGAAAAAAACTGATCCTCATCCCGATCCTCGTTGCCGTGCTCCTGATAGGGCTGTCAGCAGGTGCGGCTCTCATGATGCTTCGCTCTCATACGCAACAGCCGGGGGAGAGCGCCGTTTCCGATGAGAATAACAGCATGGAAGCGGAGGAAAGCACTTCGGAGGAAAATTCCGCGACCGATGCCGCTATTCATGATATAATGGATAACGATGCTTCTGATGTTTCGGTCGATGCTGCGACAAATGCGGCAGGAACCGTCGTGAACGGAACGGATGAACCCGACACGGAGACGTCCCTGACAACGGAAAAAGCGAAGCTCATCGTGATCGATGCCGGGCATCAGGCAAAGGGAAATAACGAACAGGAACCCGTCGGCCCGGGGGCAAAAAAAACAAAGCCCAAAGTATCCTCCGGTACGTCCGGTAAAGCCAGCGGACTCGCGGAACATGAGCTCACCCTGCAGGTGTCATTGAAGCTTGAGAAAGCGCTCCGTGATAAAGGCTATGATGTGATCATGACCCGCACGACCGATGATGTGAACATCAGCAACAGTGAACGGGCGGCGGTCGCCAATGAAGCCCATGCGGATGCCTTTCTACGGATCCATGCGAACGGGAGTGATGATCCGTCCGTCAACGGCGCCATGACACTGTGCCCGACAAAAGACAATCCCTACTGTCCGGAGATCTATGAATCCAGCAGGCTGCTGGCAGACTGCATTCTGGACAGTTTCACCGGAGTGACAGGTGCCCGTTACGAAAGAGTCTGGGAAACGGACACGATGAGCGGCATCAACTGGAGCAAGGTGCCGGTAACGATCCTCGAGATGGGCTACATGACCAATGCCGAGGAGGATCTGAAAATGGCATCCGAAGATTATCAGGATCTGATGGTACAGGGGATCCTGCAGGGACTTGCCGAATATTTTGACAAAAAAGAGGAGGATGGAAATGGAGCAGATGATCTTTTGTAATCAATGCGGTGCACAGCTGGAGGCAGATGCGATGTTCTGTCCGGAATGCGGCGCCCGGGTTGTGAGAGAGGAAGGCTCTTCAGGCGAGCAGCAGGCTCCGTCTTCCGAACCCGTGCAGACCGGATCGGAACCGGTGGCGGATCCCGTGCCCATGCCGGCGGACGATGCTTCCGGTGCGGCTTCTGCCGAGGATACGTGGGCTCCCAAATGGAAGCTTCCCCTTCTGATCGCGACCGCCGCGATCCTCGGCATCCTCGCGCTTTTCCTTGTCGTGACCCTGATCCGCGGCATGCTGAACAGAAATGTCGGGCTGTCAGAAGATCAGCTCGTCTACCTGCGCAACGGCACGGTCTATTATATGGACAATATCGCCGCAAAATCTCCGGAGGCGATCGAGATCCTCGATATGGATAATATCGAACTGACCTATCCGGCCCTTGTCGGATTTCCCGGTGACGGTTCCTATCTTTATTACTTCAGCAAGCTGACCGCAAACGGCACGAAGGGCAATCTCTGCCGCGTTCCGGTATCGAAGCTCAAAAGCGGCGAAGACAAGCTTGACCGCTATGTCGAAGAGATCGATTCCAAGCTGAGTTCTTCCGCACTCTACGGCGACAGCGGCATTTACGTGATGAAGAACAATCATCTCCTCTATATCCGCGATGACGACAGACTGTATTACTATAACGGCAAAGACAGCGAGGAGATCGACAAGGGCGTGACCGGCTTTACGGTCTCCGAGGATGAGAAGGGTCTGTATTACTTCAAAGAAAATAAAAAAGACGATGCAAAGATCGACATCTATTACGCGACACTGAAGAAGCTTACCGAAGCAGACAAAGTGGAGACGGGGGTTGATGTCATTTACTACGGTTCCGGAGATCTCTGCATCTTCGGCAAGGAAGCAGGCAAGGACACCTATGACCTCTTCTATACGGAAAACGGCAAGGAGCCGGTGGACATTGAGGAGGATGTTCTGACGGTCAACAATATCGACTATGAGAACAAAAAGTTCTACTTTACCAAAGGCAATTCCGTGAAAGCCAACCTCTATGATCTTGTCTACGACCCGCTCGCGGAGGATGAGGATGGCATGCAGGAGCCTTCGTTAAAGAGCTTCCTTCAGGAGATCCCGATCGACGATGCGCTCGATGATTCCAAGCGGCAGTATATCACCCGCAATTACAACGGCCGCACGGCAGACTATATCAAAGATCGCTACTACATCGACAGTCAGATCGGCATGTACGGATTCTACAGCGAGAATCTCGGTGACTACGCCTTCTACGACGACAACACGCAGAGATTCTATAAGATCGACCGGGATGCCTATCAGCAGGCACAGGAGAACTGGTCCAAAGCAGTACGGCGGGTCCGTCTGCGCGAAGAATTGAAGAAAGAAGATTTCAAGCTGGAGACAAAGGATCTGTATGTTTACGACAACGGAAAATCGGAAAAGATTTCCGAAAACATCCTCGCACCGCAGTACTATGACGGCTTCATCATGTATCTGCGCGCCGATGATGAAAACCTACATGATCTGGTCAACATCGAAAACATAAACGGCGTGAATTCCATGAAATCCAGCCTTGCCTACAGTTTTTCCCAGATCGCCTCCGAGGACGGCGAACATGTGAGCTTCTATCGGATCGGTGAAGGCGAGGAACAGAAGATCACTTATGAGAATGAATGGGGTTACCTGCGTCTTTCCGAGGACAAAAAGACTGCTTTCCGGAAGTATCACGACGAAGAGGAGGATGCCGACATTCTCATGGCCTATAAAGTCACGGGCGGTGCCCTGGAAGAGGATGCCGAGATCTCCAATGACTGCTACAGCTACCAGATCGACGGGAATGCCGTTTACTACACCGAGGACTATGACAACGGCGAGGGGGATCTCTACTGCTGGAAAAACGGCAAGGCCGAGACCATTGCCAAAAATGTCGGCCGTGTTTATATTTTTGATGACAATGCGGTCTTTGCCCTCTCCGACGGTGAATACGATAAGGATGTGGAGCAGAATGTCTGGGAGCTCTATTCCTACAACAGTAAAGGGGAGAAGGAACGCATCGCCAGCGATACCTATAGCTTTTCCTATGCCTCCGGCAAACGGATCCTTTATGTCAAAGACGAGAACCTCTATCTTTACAAAGGCTCCGGAGATCCGGTGCGGATCGCGAGAGGCGTGGATCATTACTGGTATCCGGCTGCCAAAGCGCCGGAGGTGACCACCCCGTAAACACCGTACCGTCATTCCACCGCCGGTGCATTTGACAGAAAACGGCAAAAAAACTAGAATGCGGACAGGAGGTATTGTTCCATGCAGGTTTTTGAAGAATTACAGACAAGAGGTCTGCTCGCACAGCTGACCGATGAGGCGGAGATCCGGGATCTCGTGAACCGTGGCGGCGCCACCTTTTACATCGGCTTTGATCCGACTGCGGATTCGCTTCATGTCGGACATTTCATGGCTTTGTGTCTGATGAAGAGACTCCAGATGGCCGGCAACAAACCCATCGCTCTGGTGGGCGGCGGAACCGGCATGATCGGAGACCCAACCGGCCGCAGTGATCTCCGGCAGGTGCTCACCGAGGAGACGATCCGGCATAACTGCGATTGCTTCAAGGAGCAGATGAGCCGGTTTATCGAATTCGGTGACGACAAGGCGATCATGGTCAACAACGCGGACTGGCTTCTGAACCTCAATTACATGGAGTTCATCCGCGATATCGGTCCGTGTTTCTCCGTCAACAACATGCTGCGCGCGGAATGCTACAAACAGCGCATGGAGAAGGGCCTGACCTTCCTTGAATTCAACTACATGCTGCTGCAGAGCTATGATTTCCTGATGCTCTACGAAAAATACGGCTGCCAGATGCAGTTCGGCGGCGACGATCAGTGGAGCAACATGCTGGGCGGCACGGAACTCATCCGCAAGAAGCTGGGCAAGGATGCCTATGCGATGACGATCACGCTCCTCTTAAACGCCGAGGGGAAGAAGATGGGCAAGACCGCGAGCGGTGCGGTGTGGCTCGATCCGAAGAAGACATCGCCCTACGACTTTTACCAGTACTGGCGCAATGTCGATGACGCCGATGTCATGAAATGCCTGAAGATGCTGACCTTCCTGCCGATCGAAGAGATCCTGGCGATGGAGAAATGGGAGGATTCCCGGATCAACGAGAAGAAAGAGATCCTTGCGTTTGAGCTCACAAAGCTGGTGCATGGCGAGGAGGAAGCAAAGAAGGCCGAGGCCGGTGCCAAAGCGCTGTTTTCCGGCGGTGGTGATTCCGCTAACATCCCGGCTGTCACACTGGCATCCGAAGATTTTAACGAGGACGGAACGATCGGTATCCTGACCGTTCTGGTGAAAGCCGGTCTTGTTCCTTCCAACAGCGAGGCACGAAGAGCCGTCGAACAGGGCGGTGTGACCTTTGGAGATGACAAAGTCACGGACAGCAGGGCGGTATTTGCCAAAGATGTTTTTGCCGGAGAAGGTGTCGTCGTGCGACGCGGCAAGAAGAACTTCAAGAGAGTGACCGCGCAGGCTTAGACCGCAGGCGCTCTTTCCGATCTGCAGCGTTAAAGGGTGCTCATCATGCAGAAAGCAGATATTTTTGTCGCCCAGATGATGCTTGACTTCGTCGGTCACAGGACAGGCGAGATCAGCCGGGTGGATTACAGGCCGCAGAAGCCGGCATATCGCAGGGACTCCGCTAACGAGACGCATTTTGAACGCTCGTCGCCGGAGTCCTGCGGCATTTCATCGGCCTGGCTCACGCATCTCTTCCGGCGTCTGGCCGCGGAACCGGAGAGCGGACTGCATCGGATCATGGTCCTCAGGGGAAACAGGGTGATCGGGGAGACATCGTTCGCACCATTTCCCAGAGATGAATGGCATGTTTCCCATTCGCTTGCCAAAAGTGTGACCGCCATGGCCATCGGTCTCCTGATCGGAGAGGGCAGGCTTTCCCTGGATGACCGTCTGGTGGATATCTTCCGGGATCGCAGCATTCTTGCCATGATGATGCTCCGGGACACCCTTACGATCCGCCATTTGCTGCAGATGTCCAGCGGTGTCAAATTCAACGAGGCGGGCGCTATCTCCGGTAACAACTGGAAAAAAGACTATATGGAGGCCGGCTGCAGTTTCGAGCCGGGCACAGCTTTTGAATACAACAGCATGAACTCCTATATGCTCTCCGCCGTGGTGACAAAACTCACCGGCGAGACCATGATGGAATATCTGCGTCCCAGACTCTGGGAGCCGCTCGGTATTGACCGTGTCTTCTGGGAGATGAGCCCCGAATCGATCACAAAGGGCGGCTGGGGTCTTTTTATCCGCACCGAGGACATGGCCAAACTCGGCAGGCTCTATCTGCAGGGCGGAAAATGGGAGGACAGGCAGATCCTTCCTCCGGATTTTGTCAGGGAATCCACAAAAGTGCAGATCCACACCGGAATGGAACGGTGCGAACTCTACGGATTCCATCTCTGGATCAATGATGACCGCGGCGTCTACGCTTATTCCTTTAACGGCATGCTCGGTCAGAATGTATTCTGCTATCCGGATCTGGATATGGTGATCTGCACGAGTGCCGGAAACGGTGAGATCTTCCAGCAGGGCAAAATGAGCGGGATCATCCGCGAAGAGATGAAGACGCTTCAGGCAGTCGAACTGCCTTTACCGGAAAACACTCCAGCTCTGAACGAACTGAAGATGCTCTGCCGGCGTCTTTCCGGACGGACACCGGCCTTCAGCGGGATCTCGTCCGGCGGCTGGCAGAACACAGCCGCGAAGCTGACGGTCGGCAGCCGGGGCACGATCCGCTCATCCAAAACAAGGCACAGGACAAGGCTTGCCGGTAATGCCTCCGCCTGGATCAGGCAAAAAGAACACCTGCGGAGGGAACTGCTCAAACGCTTAAACGGTGCCGTCTATGATCTCGACAACCGGAGTGTGGGCGTTTTTCCCCTTCTGATGCAGGTGGTTCACAATAATTTTACCGACGGCATATCCTCCATCGGTTTCAGAAGAAAACGGGACGGTACCTTTCTCATCAATCTTTATGAGGGGAACGCCATCTATGTGATCACCTGCGGCTTTTACGGAAGCGTCGCGACCGGGCAGATCGACATGCACGGAGAGATCTATGACATTGCCGTGCGGTCCGATTTCACCACCGACGAAAATGACCGGCCAGTCCTGAAAAATGAGATCTTCTATGTGGAGGAAGCAGCAACCAGGATCCTCAATATCTATCTGGAACCCTCGGATCTGATGTCTCCGGACGCACCGGAAAAGATCGAAGTCCGGCTGGACGAGACGCCGGGATCCGCAATGATCGTTCCCAGTCTCAAGATGATCACCACGGAGAAGGCGGGAAACGGTCTGGATGGTTTCTTCCTCAAACAGTTTTCTGATATCGGCGGCATGAATGCCGTGAATATGCTGGCTTACGCAACGATCCGTCCGACAGTTTTCGGGTCATTGAGAAAGGAGGTCTCCTCATGAACAGAATGGCGGAAATCGCAGATCCTTATGCACGCAGGATCGACACAGCAGTCCGGTTCATCAGAAGCAGAACCGACTTCGTCCCACTGGTCGCGCTGACACTCGGCAGCGGTCTCGGAGAGTATGCCGCGGAGCTGACGGTCGAAGAGGAGATCCCCTATAATGAGATCCCCGATTTCCCGATCTCCACGGCCCCGGGGCACGACGGGCGTTTCATCTTCGGCACGCTGGACCGGGTGCCGGTCCTCTGCATGAAAGGCCGCATGCATCTCTATGAGGGGTATGAGCCCTGGGATGTGGTGATGCCGCTTCGCGTGATGAAGGAGCTCGGCGCAAAGGCTCTGTTTCTCACCAATGCGTCCGGCGGGATCAATTTCGGCTTTATGGCGGGCGATCTGATGCTGATCACCGATCATCTGTCCTGCTTTGTTCCGAATCCGCTCATCGGGCCGAATTTTGAGCGTTACGGCACGCGTTTCCCCGATATGACGCATGTCTACGACGAGGAGCTCTGCGACCAGATCAGAGAAGCGGCGCATGAAGAAAAGGTGCCCCTCCAGGAGGGGGTCTATGTGCAGCTGACCGGGCCGTCCTTTGAGACGCCCGCGGAGATCAGGATGCTGCGTCAGCTGGGTGCCGATGCCGTCGGGATGAGCACGGTCATCGAGGCGATCGCCGCGCATCATGCCGGACTTCGTGTCGTCGGCGTTTCCTGCATCTCCAACGCGGCTGCCGGCATGACCAAGGAACTGCTTTCTGGAGACGATGTCAATCTGACCGCCAACGAGACGGCGCCGCTGTTCTCACGACTTGTCACATCATCGATCATCAGGATGGGAAAGGTGCTTGAAAAATGAAAGAGATGACAACGAGATTCTATAACGCAAAGATCCTCACGATGTCGGATGACGGCGATCCGTTCGACGGCGAGCTGTGGACGGAAGGAGCCAGGATCGCTTTTGTCGGCACGGCGGATGAAGCGGAACGGAAGAAACGGGAATCTGCTTTGCAGGACGGCATCCGTTTTGCCGATGAGATCGACTGTGAAGGAAATCTTCTGATGCCGGGATTCAAAAATGCGCACACACATTCCGCGATGACGTTGCTGCGATCCCGTGCGGATGACCTGCCGCTCGATCAATGGCTGAACGAGCAGATCTTCCCGGTGGAAGCGAGACTTACCGAGGAGGACATTTATCATCTGACGAAGCTCGCATTCCTTGAATACCTGACAAGCGGGATCACCGCCTGCTTTGACATGTATCTGACCCCGCGCTCGATCGCTCGTGCCGCGTCCGATGCCGGTTTCCGCATGGTCCAGGTGGGCGCGGTCAACAATTTCTCGCAGTCTCCGGAGCTCGTGGAGGAAATGTACCGGGAATTGAACGGTAAAGATGCTTACAATTCCTATGTCATCGGCTTTCACGCCGAATATACCTGCTCCAGGGAACTCCTGGAAAAGATCGCGGCACTCGCCGACAGACTGAAAGCGCCGGTCTTTACCCACATCTCGGAAACAAAAGGCGAGGTGGCCGGCTGCAAAGAACGCTACGGCATGACACCGGTCGCTTTTCTGGATTCCCTCGGAATGTTCGCGCACGGAGGCGGGGGCTATCATCTGGTACATGTGACCGATGAGGACATCCGGATCCTGAAAGACCGCGGGATGTTCGTCGTGACGAATCCCGGTTCCAATACAAAGCTTGCCAGCGGTATCGCGCCGATCTCAAAGTATCTGGCGGCAGGGGTGCCCGTCGCCATCGGAACGGACGGTCCCGCATCCAACAACGCGCTGGATATGTTCCGCGAGATGTTCCTGGTGACCGGTCTCGCGAAACTAAAGGATGACAGCGCGTCCAGCGTTGACGCTTCAGAAGTCCTGAAAATGGCGACGGTGAACGGCGCAAGGGCCATGGGACTGAATGACTGCGATGTGCTCGCTGAGGGAAAGAAGGCGGATCTCATCCTGATCGATCTGCATGCGCCAAACATGCAGCCGGTCAATAACATCCGCAAGAATCTTGTCTACAGCGGATCCAAGAGCAATGTGAAACTGACGATGATCGAGGGCAAGGTCAAATACAGAGACGGCAGCTTCTTCATCGGCGGATCACCGGATGACATCTATGCCAAAGCCACGGAGATCAAAGAGCGCATCGATCGGGAGATGGCCGGCGCATGAATGACCTTTCCCTGTTTTTTGTGATCTTTATCGGTTTTTTCGTGCTGGTTTCCTTACTGGGGGTCATCAATGCCAGAAGGGACGAGCAGGCTTTTCGTCAGAAGCTGGCACGGTCGTTCGGGCTGCTCCCGGACAGGATCTATGAACCGGAGCGGATCGCACGCATTCCCCGCTTCTTCGAAAAGCATACCTCCGGTTTTGTCATCGATGACATCACGGCCAACGATCTGGATGTCTGGCAGCTGTTCGCAAGGGTCAGCTACTGCCAATCGGCGGCGGGGGAGGAGGTGCTCTATCACCTGCTGCGAACGCCCTGCTTTGACACTGACGTCCTCGACGCACGCGAACGGATGATCCGGGTCCTGACCTCCGATCCGTCCGTGCGCGTCGACCTGCAGACTGCGTTCCATCGTCTCGGCGGCTCCGGGAAGTATTCCGTCTATGATTATCTGGACACTCTGAAACTGGTCAGACAGAAGAGCAATCTGCCGCATTATCTCGGGATCGCGGCACTGATCGCTTCGGCTGTGCTGCTCATCTTTTCCTTTACGACCGGCTTTCTCTGCCTTCTTTGCTGCGCCGTCTTTCAGATCGTCACCTATTTTCGCGGGAAAAAAGAGTGTGACGCCTATCTTGCCGTGTTTTCCTATGTCCTCCGGCTGATCTTCTGCGCGGAGCGCGTGGAAAAGATTCTTATGAGCGCAGATCCCGATGTGCGGGATGCTTTTCATTCGCATGCCGAAAGGCTTAAGGACAGTCGCACGGCATTGTCACAGTTCAGACGGGGATCCGGCGTCCTGATGAGTTCTTCCCGCATGGGCGGTTCCGGAAATCCCCTGGATATCTTCGCGGACTACATCCGGATCCTTACGCACATCGATCTGATCAAGTTTGATCAGATGGTAAAAGAGGCCGGCAAACACGGAAAAGAGATCGACACGCTGATCGCGTCGCTGGGAGAGATCGAGGCATGGATCAGCGTTGCCTGCTTCCGCGCTTCCTTGCCGCATGATGCGGACGGATCGACGGGCTACTGTCTGCCGCATTTCAGCGATCCTTCAGACGATACGACCTTTTCCGTCATGGATCTTCGTCACGCACTGCTGGAAGAGGGAGCCGTATCCAATTCCATGACGGTGAAACGGCCTGTTCTCCTCACAGGCTCCAATGCATCCGGAAAATCCACCTGGTTGAAATCCATGGGCCTTGCCGCTCTCATGGCGCAGACGATCCATACCGTAACCGCAAAAGCTTACCGGGCACCTGCCTGCAGGATCTATTCCTCCATGGCGCTCTCGGACAATCTGCAGAACGGCGAGAGCTACTATATCGTGGAGATCAGAGCCCTGTCCCGTGTTCTGCAGGCGGCCGGGTGCAAGGATGAACCCCCTGTGCTGTGCTTCATCGATGAGGTGCTCCGCGGGACCAACACGGTGGAGCGGATCGCCGCTTCCGCGCAGATCCTCAGTCATTTTTCCACGCAAAATGTTCTTCTTTTTGCCGCTACGCATGATCTGGAACTGACGGAACTTCTCAAGGACCGTTTTGACAATTATCATTTTGAGGGGGAGCTCCTTGCGGATGATGTGCATTTTGACTATCTGCTGAAGGAAGGTCCCTCTGTAACGCGCAACGCGATCGGTCTGCTGAAACGTTTCTCCTATGACAGCTCGATCACCGGCAGGGCAGAGGAGATGGCCGCCCGGTTCATCGAGACGGGAGTGTGGTCCTTATGATGCATGTGTCAGTATTTACCGACGGATCCGCAAGAGGCAATCCCGACGGCCCCGGCGGCTACGGCGCACTGGTGCAGTATACGGACAAGAACGGTACACTGCATGAGCGGGAATATTCGCAGGGCTATGACCGGACCACGAACAACCGCATGGAACTGATGGGCGTCATTGTGGCACTCGAGCATCTGACGAAGCCCTGTGTCGTGGATCTGACGACGGATTCCCAGTATGTCGTCAACGCCATGACAAAGGGGTGGCTGATGAACTGGCAGAAGAACGGATGGAAGACGAGTGCCAGGGAACCGGTAAAGAACAAGGCGCTCTGGCTCAGACTCTTGGAAGCGTGTGGCCCTCATGACATCCGCTGGCACTGGGTGAAGGGACATGCGGGACATCCGGAAAACGAGCGATGTGACCGACTTGCCACGACCGCGGCGGATGCCGATCCCGCAGAACTTCTTCATGATGACGGGAAAAGCGACCTGAAGGAAAATACCGGAGGGTGAAAAAACCTGTTTTACAATCGTTCCTGTTGTGATAAAATACTGGCTATGGGCAATATCAACGATCTTCTAAATGTCGGAAGCGGCATACTCAATGATGTGACACGCGCGATCGAGACCGGCAACTATGACGGCCTCGGTGAACGGACCAAAGAACGTGTGACCTACGCGGCAACGCAGTTTGCACAAACCGTACAGACGCAGACCCGCCAGACAGGCCAGGGCGTGCCGCCCGTTCATCCGCAGGGTGGCCCGCAGTCCGCCCATCCGCAGATGCGCAATCAGACAGCAGCCATGCAGAGGCCCGGGTATGCACCCTATGCCTATACGCAGCCGCAGAACAATTCCTTTTTCCTCGCAAGAAGACAAAAACCCGCCACGGGACTCGGACAGATCATCGGCGGAACCGTCGGTGCGCTGATCGGCGGCTTCGGTTCCCTCACCTGTTTCGGAACGGCTGTTGCCGCCAGCAGGATGAATGATGTCCTGGCGGCCGGCTTCGGCGTTGCCTCCGCAGGGGGCGGGATCTTTTTTGCCGCCCTGTTTTTCATATCTCTCGGCATCATGCGTTCCGGAATCAAGACCAAAAATCTGATCCGGCGTTACTACGAATACGGCGCCGCCATCGGCAACGCCGAGTATTTCAACATTGCGAACCTCGCGGCCCGGGTCGGCCGTTCCACCAAAGAGCTGACCAGGGATCTGGAGCAGATGATCCGCAGGAATCTTCTTCCCGGAGCCAGAATGGACCGCAAGAAGACAACCCTGATGCTCACCGACCGCGCCTATGAACAGTATCAGGCGGCTGAAGCCTCCCGTGTGGAAAGAGAAGCCAAACAGCAGATGCGCGGTGAGCCAGCCGTGTCCGCAGGTGAGCAGATGGACGGCGATGTGAAGCGCATCATCGACGACGGCAACCGGGCGATCCTGCAGGTGCGGGCGATCAACGACGTGATCCCCGACACGCAGGTCATGTCAAACAAACTCTACCGGCTGGAGGAGATCATGAAGCGGATCTTCGAACAGGTGCGCAAGGATCCTTCCAGCGCTCCCGATCTCAGGCGGTTTATGGATTATTATCTTCCCACCACGACGAAACTCTTGTCCGCCTATGTGGAACTGGACAGACAGCCGGTGCAGGGCGATAACATCCGCAAGACCAAGGAGGAGATCGAGACCTCGCTCGACACGATCAACGATGCTTTCGAGCAGCTGCTGGACGGGATGTTCTCCGACATGGCCATGGACATCTCAACGGACATCTCCGTCATGAAGACCATGATGGCGCAGGACGGTCTTGCCAATGACAATTCGCTGTTTGACGCCATTCCAAACACGGAAGATACCGCTACCCCGGAGCTCAAGTTTCAATAACATGCAATAAGGAGGATCATTATGGCTGACAACGCATTTGAGGAATTCAAGGCAGAAGCACCGACGCTCACCTTTGACACGGCAGAGGAAGCGCAGGCAGAGCCCGCAAAAGCAACCGTTTCTTCGGAAGACAGGCAGGCCGGGATGGCCAAGGATGCCCAGCTGACGCCCGAGGAAATGGCACAGGTCGATGCCTTTGTCGAACAGATCGATATCTCGAATTCACAGGCGATCATGAACTACGGCGTCGGCACGCAGAAGAAGATGGCCGATTTTTCCGAAAAGGCGATCGACAATGTCCGCACCAAGGACATGGGGGAAGTCGGCGAAATGCTCTCCGGGCTCGTGACACAGCTCAAGGATTTTGATGTCGATGAGAACGAGAAAGGTCTGAAGGCAATCTTTAAAAAGGGCGGCAACAAGATCGTGGCGATGAAAGCCAAGTACGCCCGCGTGGAGACCAATGTCAACGCCGTCTCTGCCGAACTTGAGAAGCATCAGGTGCAGCTCATGAAGGATGTGGAGCTGCTCGATCGCATGTATGATCTGAACCTCAATTATTTCCGCGAGCTCACGATGTATATCATCGCCGGCAAGAAGCGTCTGGAAAAAGCCCGTAACGAAGAGCTCGTCGCACTGCAGAAGAAGGCAGAGCAGAGCGGTCTGCAGGAGGATGCCCAGGCAGCCAAGGATTTTGCGGCACAGATCGACCGCTTCGAAAAGAAATTGCATGATCTGGAACTGACGCGCACGATCGCCATGCAGACGGGTCCTCAGATCCGCATGGTACAGAGTTCCGACACGGTGATGGCGGAGAAGATCCAGTCCACCATCGTGAACACGATCCCTCTGTGGAAGAACCAGATGGTGATCGCCCTCGGCGTGGAGCATGCCGCACAGGCCGCCAAGGCCGAGCGCGAGGTCAATGACATGACCAACGAACTGCTGAAGAAAAACGCCGACAAGTTAAAGACCGCGACCATCGAGGCGGCCAAGGAGAGTGAGCGCGGCATCGTTGATATCGAGACCCTGCGGCACACCAACGAACAGCTGATCTCTACCATCGACGAGGTCATGGCGATCCAGAAGGACGGCAGAGAGAAACGCGCGGCCGCGCAGCAGGAGCTGGTCGATATCGAGAACCAGTTAAAGGACAAGCTGCTGCAGGCGGCAAAGGCCTGAGGTGCGTGCCATGGAAACGATCGAATTTCGCTATGATACACAGCTTCTGCTCGACAAATACGGTCTGGATGAGGATGAGGCCGACGATCTGGTCGACGAGATCCGTGACCATATCATGAGCACGTTTACCGGTGATTGTCTGCTGGTCGCCGGCGACACCGGCGAGGATGCCGTGGGCGGTGAGAAAGCCACGATCAAGCTTCATTATCACACCAACGAGCCCTGGCTGGTTCTGGAGTACTGCCGGTCCGTCGGAGAGATCTATGATATCGTCGTGGAAGACATGCAGCGGCAGACGAACGGGCTGAAGGGTTGAGGTTTTACATCGCCGACTGCCATTTCTTTCACGAGAGCCTGAATGTCCAGATGGACAATCGCGGCTTTCAGAATGTCGCGGACATGAATGCCCGTATGCTGGAGCGCTGGAATGACCGGGTGCGGGCCAAAGACGAAGTGGTGATCCTCGGGGATCTGTCACTGGGAAATGCGGAAGAGACGAACGAGCTGCTTGCAAAGCTGCACGGGCGTCTCTTTTTGATCCGCGGAAACCATGACTATTACGGAAAGAAATCCGGATTTACCGCGGATCGGTTTGAATGGATCCGCGATTATGCGGAGCTTCATGACGAGAATCGCAAAGTAGTGCTCTGTCATTATCCGATCATGTTCTACAACAGACAGTATCAATACCGGCAGCCGAAAACCGGCGGTCTGGACAGATTTCAGGACGGTCAATTGACTGACCGGGACAATCTGCCAAAACATACCTGGATGCTCTACGGACATGTGCACAACACGACGGATGAACTCCTGATGCGGCGGTTTATCTTTGAAACGCGAAACACCACGCGAACCGACAGGGAGGGCGTGCTTTATCACATTCCCTGCCAGATGATCAACTGCTTCTGCATGTTCTCGGATTATGTGCCGCTCACACTGACCGAATGGATCGAAAATGACAGAAAACGTCAGGAGCGGTATGAAAGTACCATGCGTACGATGCCTTCCGCATCGGAGGGAAGTTCTCCCGTGTTCTGATCCTGCCCGTCATCCCCGCCCGAGAGCAATTCCTGTTTTGCGTACCTGAGAAGCACTTCGCCGGAAGTGAACCGCACGGTATTATCCTCGGCTCCCAGAACGATAGAGACCAGATCATGCGGTCCGCCTGCGCTCTCAATATGACAGGATTCCACGACACAGGCGCCCGCCATATTGGTGGTGCCGGTTTTGAGGCCCGTGGCGCCCTCCATATTGAACAGCAGAGCGTTCGTGTTCTTGATATCCATCTTTAATGTCGGCAGCGCGGCGCTCTTTTTTGATGTGATCTCCGTGATCTGCGGATAGACGGAGAGCAGATAGGAAGAGAGCGTGAAAAGATCCGCGGCACTCATGTGATTCTGCATCTTTGCCGTGGATACGGAATCGGCAAAGACCGGCAGTCCGTTGCAGTTGTAAAAGGTCGTCGCATCGGAAAGCCCCAGTTCCACAGCCTTTGCTCTCATTCTCTCCACAAAGGCGGTTTCACTCCCAGCGACATGCTCCGCGAGCGCGAACGCGCACTCATTGCTCGAGGCGATGAGCATCCCCTGCAGGAGTTCCCGCACGTTGGTTACCTGCCCCTCGGTCATCGGGATCATGCGGTCGGGTCCCTGCGACAGATCGGCCGCTTCTTTCGAGATCGTCACATCATCATTCAGTGTGATCTCACCGGCTGTCACGGCGTCCATGATCACGGCATAACTCATGAGCTTCGTCGTGCTCGCGATGGGGATGGCCAGATCCGCCCGCCAGCTGTCAAAGATCTCGCCGGTCGTGGCGTCGCCGCAGAGTCCCGACCGCATCTCATCATAAAATCCGGCCGCCCGAAGAGAGGCCATATCGATCTCCAGCGGTCTCGTGCTCGCATCAAGCATCAGAACACCGTCTTCCATCTGTGCATTCATGTCAAAGAGAAGACAGAAATCCATGAAATTGATGAAGCAGTCCGCTTTGCCCTCCGTGTTCTTTCCGAGAAAAGTAAAGTATTTGACATTTCTTTTGTCGATCGTGATGTCGTTGGCCTTGAGATCGCCTGCGGAGAAGATATCATCCCCCTCCGTATCAAAGGGGTCGTTCTCGCCGCCGGCCGGTTCATAGGTGCCGTTCGTTTCAATGATGATGCTGCTTCCCGAGATCGAAAGGGAGAACTCGCGTGCTGTTTCTTTGAGCGCGCCTGCAAGATCCCTGAGTGAGAGATAGCGATTGTTCCTGTAATCAAAGTGTATGGCCTTGACCGTGACCGCATCCTCCGCACCGGTCTTTGCGGTCATGTTCTCGACGATACGGAAGTTTTTGGCATGGGCAGTCAGTTTTAGAGGATGTGCCCTGAAGAATCCCTTCAGGCTTCCCTGTTCGACAGGCTCTTCCTTTCCGGCGGCGGTTTTCCGGAAAAAGACCGCCGTCGCATCCGGTGCGGTATCAGCGCCGTAAAAGGGAAAGGCGCCACCGGTGAGAGCCAGCACGTCACCGTTCAGGACATAGCCGCTCGAAGCGGAACCGTCCCAGATCAGGCGGCTGCCGTCAACATCCATGGAAAAACCGCCCTGACGGTCCGACTGCTGCAGATCAGAGAGCGGATCGATGAGTGCAGGGCCATAGATGGTCAGATATTCCTCGACGGAAAGCGCCGTTGCGCCGCGGAATGCCTCCTTTACGGCCTCGGGTGACGCATAGGCTTCATCCCTCCCAAGGGCAAGCTCCCGGCGGCCGATGAGCTCGACGAGCGCCCCGGCCAGAGCGGAAACGGCAGACGACTGCGCCTGCCGATAGGAGTCAGTATCAAGAGAGAGGGAAAACGCTCCGTTATCAGAAAGGGTAAGATCGCTGAACACTCTGAACTGTTCCCTGTCGCGGAAATGTTCGGACAATCGGATCTGACTTCCGAGAGCGGCGGTGCGCAGCCATTCCCCCGCACGCTCCGAAGCCGTGTCCGCAAGCTCCGTTCCCGTCCGCCAGGTGCCGATCAGATCCTTCTTCGGATGGGGGAGCTGCTGCCAGAGAAGAAAACAGGCAGCGATGAGCACCATGATCACGGGCACGAAAACAGCGACAGTGATACCGGCGCCGTGCCGTCTTCTTTTCCTGCGGCGTTTCCTGCCCGTCGGTCGTGCCGGTCGCTGTCTTTCAGCCGGGATCTGATCCCATGCCTCGCTGTAATTGTTCCGATAGCCTTTTGCCATAGGTGTATTGTAACAGCATGACTGTGTTCAGCGCAACCGCCGATACAGTTGCTCACAGCCGCTGTTCCGTTTGCGTTTGACTGTGCTTTGTGATATGATATTTGATTGTTTATGTAGTGAACCTGAATATCGGAGGATAACATGTCGATCAAAGATGTCCTATTCGGAAGTGAAGAGGAAAAGGCCGCCGACGAGGCAGCCGCGGAAAAAGCAAAGAACGGAACGGTTTCCAAGGATATGCTGGTCGGACAGATCATCATGGAGCATCCGGCGGCAGCCGATTTTCTGATGAGCTGCGGCATGGGCTGCATTTTCTGTCCTTCCGCTCAGATGGAGTCGCTGGAGCAGGCCGCCATGGTACACGGATTGGATGCGGATGACATCTGTGATGCGCTCAACGAGACCCTGGGAGGATGACACATGTGGTATGACGAGAGTGTATTCTATCAGATCTATCCGCTCGGTTTTGTCGGTGCCCCCTATGAAAACGACGGGGTCCTCACCCACAGGATCACTTGTGTAAAGGACTGGATCCCGCATTTTCAAAAGCTCGGCGTAAACGCCGTGATCTTCAATCCGGTCTGGGAATCCGATACACACGGCTATAATGCCAGAGATTACCGAAAGATCGACTGCAGGCTCGGCACCAACGAAGATTTCGCCGACGTGTGCAAAGCACTTCACGATGCCGGCATCCGTGTGGTGCTGGACGGTGTCTTCAATCATGCCGGCCGCGGTTTCTTCGCTTTTCAGGACGTGCTGAACAGACGATGGGAATCCGAATATAAGGACTGGTTCCACATCAACTTCGACGGCAATGACGGCTACAATGACGGCCTCTGGTATGAGGGGTGGGAAGGCAACTTTGATCTTGTGAAGCTGAACCTCCGAAATGAAGCGGTCGTGAACTATCTTCTGGAGAGTGTGAAATACTGGATCGACACCTTTGGCATCGACGGTCTCCGGCTCGATGTCGCCTACTGTGTGGACCGGGATTTTCTGAAGCGCCTCCGGAGCGCCGCCTGCGGATGGAAGGAGGATTTCTTCCTCTTCGGTGAGATGCTGCACGGTGACTACAAGCAGGTGATGAATCCGGAAATGTGCCAGTCGGTCACCAATTACGAGTGCTACAAGGGGCTTTATTCCAGTTTTAACAGCGCCAATCTCTTTGAGATCGTGCATTCCCTGAAGCGTCAGTTCGGTCCGGAACCCTGGTGTCTCTATACCGGCATGCGGCTCATGAGTTTTGTGGATAATCACGATGTGACGCGTGTCGCGAGCATCCTGCAGAACGAGAAGCATCTGCCGCTGATCTACGCGATGCTCTTCGGCATGCCCGGCATCCCCATCATCTATTACGGCAGCGAATGGGGCGCAAAAGGCGACAAATCATCGGGAGATCCGGCGCTCAGACCCTGCTTTGAAAAGCCGGAATGGAATGCGCTGACGGACCGGATCGCAGCGATGATCAAAGCGAAGAAGGAAAGCGAGGCGCTCAACTACGGCAGCTTCCGGGATCTGGTGCTGCAGAACAGACATTGCGTGCTGGAGCGTGAGTCCGCCAATGACCGCGTGATGATCGCGATCAATATGGAGGACAACGAGGTCGTCGCACATTTTGACGCCCGTGCGGGACGCGCGCATGACCTGATCACCGGGGAGACCATCGATTTCGGCGGCGGGCTCAGGATCCCGGCGCAGACGGCTTACATTCTGAAGCCGTTCTGATCCGGGGGATCAAAAAGCAGAGAGGACACGGATCATGTCTGAGAAGATCAGGATCAAGTATTTCAGCGATGCCATTGATCGTCTGGAATATATCGATAACAAAAGCGACTGGATCGATCTGCGCGCCGCAGAGGAGATCGAATTCAAAAAAGGGGACTGGAAGCTGATCCCGCTGGGCGTTGCCATGCAGCTGCCGGAAGGATATGAAGCGCATATCGTCCCCAGAAGCTCTACCTTTAAGAATTTCGGAATCATCCAGACGAATCATATGGGCGTGATCGACGGTTCCTACTGCGGTGACAACGACCAGTGGTATTTCCCTGCGCTCGCGGTGCGGGACACGGTGATCCACGTGAACGACCGGATCTGTCAGTTCCGTATCATGCAGAATCAGCCACGGATCGATTTTGAGGAATGTAAGCACCTTTCCGACACGGATCGCGGAGGTTTCGGGAGCACCGGGATCAGCTGAACTTTTTTGAAAAAGACACAGTTTGAACACATTTGAGGAATAAAACAGAGGAGTATCTCAAAAACTGCCGTATCAAAGAGGAGGCGATTCAAGTTGATCGAAGTAAAAAACATCACGAAGCGCTACGGTGATCACACAGCGGTCGATAACCTGAGCTTCACCATGGAGAAGGGCAGGATCTATGGATTCCTGGGTCCGAACGGTGCCGGCAAATCCACGACCATGAACATCATGACAGGCTATATCGCTGCCAGTCAGGGAACCGTCACGATCGACGGGGTGGACATCGTCAAGAAACCGGAAAAAGCCAAGATGCACATCGGCTATCTTCCGGAGATCCCGCCGTTGTATCAGGACATGACCGTTAAGGAATACCTCACATTTGTAGCGGAATTGAAGCGGGTTCCCAAAGCGGATCGGCGCGATCAGATCGCGCGGGTCACAAAGATGACGATGCTTGGGGACTATCAGGACCGTCTCATCCGCAATCTTTCCAAGGGCTATAAGCAGCGTGTCGGACTTGCGCAGGCACTGATCGGAGATCCCGAGGTCATCATCCTCGACGAGCCCACCGTCGGTCTCGACCCGCAGCAGATCATGGAGATCCGCGACCTCATCCGCTCCCTGAAGGCCGATCATATCGTCATGCTCAGTTCCCACATTCTTTCCGAGGTCAATGAGGTCTGTGACGAGGTGATGATCCTTTCCCACGGGAGGCTTGTCGCCAGCGGCACACCGGCCGAACTGGAAGCCGGCATGCAGAAGACGATGACGCTTTCCCTTTCGGTTCTCGGAACGGAGACAGCTGTCCGGTCCGCGCTTTCCGGGACCGCTCATATCACCGGGATCACCTGCGGGGAACCCGGCGAAGACGGCGCGCTTGCCGTCACGATCGAGACGGATTCCGGAGAGGATATCCGACCGGATATCGCAAGGGCACTGGCTGCTTCAGCGATCCCCGTGATGTCCATGAACGCCGAGACCCAGTCACTGGAAGAGGTCTTCCTCGAACTCACGAGCCAAGAAGCGATCGCGATCTCGCAGGATGCAGGCTCCGATGACAGTAAGGAAGACACGCAAGCCCCGGACAATACAGACATCGATACGGAAGATCATCCGTCGGAGGATACACCCGCGGATGAAGCAGGAGAGGAGGCGGAGCAATGAGTGCGATATTCAGAAGGGAGTTCCGCTCCTTTTTTCAGACGATCATCGGTGAGGTCTTCATTGCCCTCAACATCCTGATCTTCGGTTATTTCTTTATCCGCTATAACCTGCTCGGAATTTCGGCGAACATCAACGGAGCGCTCTTCAACACGGCGTTCATCGGCCTGGTGTTCATGATCCCGTTACTGTGCATGCGCTCGTTTTCCGAAGAGAAGCGTCAGAAAACCGACCAGCTCATCATGACAGCCCCCGTATCGGTCGGCGGCATCGTGCTCGGGAAGTTTTTCGCCATCGCTGCCGTCTTCAGCATCCCGACCGCGGTGATCTGCGTTCTGCCGCCGCTCATGAGCCGCTTCGGTGACATCCCGTGGCTCTGGAATTACGCGGATATTCTGGATTACTGGCTCTACGGCCTCATGATGATCGCAATCTGTATCTTCATCTCATCGCTCACGGAAAACGCGATCATCAGCGCCGTCATCTCGGTGATCGTTCTGTTTGCCTGCAATCTTCTGGGAGACACCTTTGACCGGATCCAGATCTCGTGGCTCAAGGATCTTTTGAACGCGACGATCAACTGGAACGGAAGACTGATGACGATCTATCTCGGCAGTTTTGATCTGACCAGCATCATCTTCTTTATCTCCGTCACGGCGCTCTTCCTGTTCCTGACCGCACAGGTGATCTTCAAACGCCGCTATACGGTCTCGCGCTCCAATCTCTCTCTGACTGCCTACAGCTCGGTGATGATCCTCGTGGTGATCGCCGCGGTCGTCGGCGTCAATTTCGCGGCGCTGCAGATCCCCGACAGATTCCGTGAGGTGGATCTGACGGAAGCGAGGATCTATTCGATCTCGGAGGATTCGAAAAAGGTGGCAGCCTCCATCACCGATGATGTGAAGCTCTATTTCCTCGCGCAGGAAAACGATGAGGCGTCCAGCACCAAGGATCAGACACTTGCCCGCGTCCTGCAGTGTTATGTATCTGCCGGACAGCACATCACATTGGAATATGTCGATCCCGTTGCGAACACAAGGTTCTATCAGCGCTTTACGGACACCGATCCGGGGTATTCCAGCGTGATCGTCGAGGATGTGACGAACGGCAGGAGCCGTGTCATTCCTTACGAAGACATGTATCAGACGGAATTCGATTACCAGACCTATTCGCAGCAGACGACCGGCTATGACATGGAAGGACAGATCACCGGCGCCCTGCAGTATGTGACACTCACTGACGACGCCCTCATCAAGGCATGCACGACCAGCGGCCACGGAGAACAGGCTCTGGATGCCGGGTTTGCCAAGATCCTGGACAACGCCAACGTCGTCACGGAGGATCTTCAGCTGCTTACGGCGGAACGGGTCCCGGAGGGAACGGCGCTGCTCATTGTCAACGCGCCCACATCCGACTTTACCCCGAGTGAGGTGAAGCTCATCACCGACTATCTGTCCAACGGCGGCAATATCCTCATCACCTCGTCCGCGGAAGCGAAGATCAGCGCGATGCCGAATTTTGCCGAGCTTCTTGCCTGGTACGGACTCTCCCTCACCGACGGTGTGGTGCTTGATTACACGCCCGGAAACTATTACGCATCCTTCAATACCCCTGCCTATCTGCTGGCAAATCTCTCCTTTGATGACGAGATCACGGCAGATCTCTCAACGAGCGGTCTGCAGAGAGTTTTCCTTCCGGAAGCACAGGGGATACAGATCACGGAAAATGATGAGATCTCCGTCACAAAGCTTCTCACCACATCGGAGGAGTCGTATCTTTCTGACGAGGGACAAAACGCCGCGCCCGCCAGTTACTGTGTGGGTGCGAGAGCGGAAAAGACGCTGGATTCCGGTGTTTCCACCGCTGTGATCTATACCTGCGGACTCATTTTCACCGATCAGGTCGACCAGTTGATCGCCGGCATGAACCAGCGGCTGTTTAACAACACGATCGACGCGCTGGTGACGTTGCAGACGGATTTTGTCACGATACCGGCCAAATCGACGGACAGTTATCTTTCGATCCCGATGACCGTCGGCAACTTCCTGACGGTGATCGGATTTATCTTCATCGCCGCGCTTGTTCTGGTCATCGCCGGCATCATCATCTGGGCCCGGAGACGCAAGCGATAGAGATTCGGAAAACGGCACGGAAAGGAGTATTCCATGCGCATCGTCACCCTGACGAAAGAAACGAGGGCAGATCTTCAGGACAGACTCTTAAAGAGAAGTCCCGTAAACTATTCGGAATATGAGTCTACGGTCGCGGATATCGTCGCGGCCGTCAGAGAACGAGGCGATGAAGCGGTCTTTTCCTACACGGAGAAGTTCGATCATTACGCACTTTCCGCCGATACGATCCGCGTGACCAAAGACGAGATCCGTGAGGCCTATGAGCGTCTTGACCCTTCGTTCATTGAGGTGATGAAGAAAAGTGCCGCGAACATCCGTGAATTTCACGAGAAACAGCGGCGGGAGAGCTGGTTTGAGACAAAGCCGGACGGCTCGATCCTCGGACAGCGTGTGACGCCGATCGCGATCTCCGGGGTTTATGTACCGGGCGGAAAAGCCGCCTATCCTTCCAGTGTTCTGATGAACATCGTTCCCGCCCGCGTAGCCGGTGTGGAGCGCATCATCATGTGCACGCCGCCGAATGCGGAGGGGAAGGTGAATCCCGGTACGCTTGCCGCCGCGGACATCGCCGGCGTGGATGAGGTCTACAAGGTCGGCGGCGCACAGGCGATCGCGGCCATGGCTTTCGGAACTGCCTCCGTACCCAAAGTGGACAAGATCACAGGTCCCGGCAACATCTTTGTGGCACTTGCCAAGAAGGCGGTGTTCGGCTATGTTTCCATCGATTCCATCGCCGGACCTTCCGAGATCCTCGTGCTGGCGGATGAGACCGCAGATCCCCGTCATGTGGCAGCGGATCTTCTCTCGCAGGCGGAGCATGATGAGCTGGCAAGCGCGATCCTCATCACTACCTCACAGACACTGGCCGAACAGGTTTCACGTGAGATCGACGGATTTCTCAAAACACTCGAACGGGCCGAGATCATCAAAAAATCGCTGGATAACTACGGCTATCTCTTCGTTGCGGATTCGGAGGAGGCCATGGTGGATGCCGCCAATGAGATCGCTTCGGAGCATATGGAGATCATCACCGGGGATCCCTGGTCCCTCATGACGAAGATCCGTCATGCCGGCGCGATCTTTCTGGGACCCTGGTCCTCGGAACCCCTGGGAGACTATTTCGCAGGTCCCAATCACATCCTGCCCACAAACCGCACGGCAAGATTCTTCTCACCGCTGTCCGTCGATGATTTTATCAAGAAGACCAGCGTGATCTGCTATTCCAGAGAAGCGCTGTTAAGAGATGCCCCGGATATCGAGCGCTTCGCAAAAGAAGAGGGGCTGACGGCCCACGCAAACAGCATCGCCGTGCGGCACGAAGGGTGATACACAGGAAGGGGGAACTTATGGCCAGAACAGCTGCGGTCCACCGGAAAACCGGCGAGACGGACATCACGATCGAACTTAATCTGGACGGAAGCGGCAAGTCAAAGATCGAGACCGGTATCGGCTTCTTTGATCACATGCTGGACGCGTTTGCCAGACACGGCTTCTTTGATATGACTGTCAAAGCTGCCGGAGATCTGCATGTTGACGGTCATCACACCGTGGAAGATACGGGCATCGTGCTTGGACAGGCGATCGCGGAGGCTCTCGGCGACAAGAAGGGGATCAGCCGCTACGGTGACTGCACCCTGCCGATGGACGAAACACTGGCACTCTGCGCGGTCGATCTGTGCGGCAGACCTTATTTCGTCATGGACGGCGATATCGCCGCTCCGATGGTCGGGGATCTTGACACGGAGCTTGTGCGCGAATTCTTTTATGCCGTGAGTTATTCCGCCATGATGAACCTGCATCTGCGGATCCTTACGGGGAGCAATGCGCACCATGAGATCGAAGCTCTGTTCAAAGCTTTTGCCAGGGCACTGGATCACGCGTGTTCGATCGATCCGCGTGTGGAAGGGATCCTGAGCACAAAAGGGAGTCTTTAAGACATGAACCGGTCAAAGATCAAGATCCTGCGGCTGACAGGTGCCGAACAGACCGATCCGCTGACGCAGAACGCGCTGCGTTCGGTGGATGACGGCGCGGAAGCGATCCTTGCCGTCGTGGATGCCGCCGATGATGCTTCACACGAAACCGCGCTCGATGCCCTCAAAGCGATCTGCGCGGTCATCGATGTCCCGGTGATCGGCACGGAGAAGATCCGCCGCATGGAAGATGTGAAAAAGCTTCTTTACGCGGGATGCAAAAGGGCGGCACTCGATGAAACATCCCTGTCCGATGAAGCACTGGTATCCGAGGTTACCGGAAAGTTCGGATGTGACCGGCTGGCGGCCCTCCTGCAGACGCCCGGAAAGGAACCTGATGCTTCCGACAGCGCAAAGACGGCAGCCGGCGAACTGAAACGTCTGATCCCCGCAGATGACAGCATTTCTCCGGCGTCAGTTTCAAACGAGGAGGCGGCTGTCGATTTCCTGCTGGATGAGGGGATCCTTCCTGCTGCGCTGCATGCTGCGATCCCGTGGGCGAATCTGAAGAAAGGACCGGACGGTCTGGTTCCTGTCGTCGTGCAGGATTTTCGCACCGATGAAGTGCTGATGGTCGCCTGGATGAACGAAGAAGCCTATGACAGAACGATCCGTACCGGTCGGATGACCTATTATTCCCGCAGCCGGCAGTCCCTCTGGATCAAAGGTGAGACCAGCGGTCATTACCAGTATGTCCGTTCCCTCACAGCCGACTGTGACCTCGATACGATCCTCGCCAAAGTGCGTCAGATCGGCGCTGCCTGTCACACGGGCAGCCGTTCCTGTTTCTTTAACGGGATCGCGGAACGCGAAGACACATTCAAGAATCCGCAGCAGGTGCTGAATGACGTCTATGCCGTGATCGCCGACCGTAAGGTTCACCCCAAAGAGGGCAGTTACACCAATTATCTGTTCGACAAGGGGATCGACAAGATTCTCAAGAAATGCGGCGAGGAAGCGACCGAGATCGTGATCGCCGCAAAGAATCCCGGCGATAATGAGATCATCTATGAGATCTCCGATTTCCTCTATCATGTCATGGTACTGATGGTCGAAAAAGGCGTCACGTGGGAAGAGATCACGGACGAGCTGGCAAGGCGGTAAAGGTGCGGCTTTTCTTTCGGCACAACCGGAATATCTTTCCTTTACCTTTCCGTAAAGCAGGTTCTGCCGATGTTCGCGGCTGACCGGCTGGCGCTCTCCGACGAGCTTCTGCTCTCGGTAGAGAAGCCGGAACGTTATATCGGCGGCGAAGTCAACAGTGTCATCAAGGACATAAAGGCGGTCGATGTGCGATTCGCCTTTTGTTTTCCCGATGTCTATGAGATCGGGATGAGTCATATCGGGATCCAGATCCTCTACGGTCTGTTCAACAGCTACCCCGACGTCTGGTGCGAGCGGGTCTATTCTCCCTGGCATGATCTGGACGGGGTTCTGCGGAAGAACCGGATCCCACTGTTCACACTGGAATCACAGGATCCGGTGCGTGATTTCGATTTTCTCGGGTTCACCCTGCAGTATGAAATGTGCTACACCAACGTGCTGCAGGTCCTTGATCTCTCCGGCATTCCCCTGTTATCCGAAGACCGCACGGACGATGATCCGATCGTGATCGGCGGCGGCCCCTGCACCTACAATCCCGAACCCATCGCGGATTTCTTTGATCTTTTCTACATCGGCGAAGGGGAGACGCAGTACCGTCGTTTGTTCGATCTGTATAAAGCACACAGGGAAAAAGGCTTTCAACGGTCCGCCTTCCTCAGGGAATGTGCCCGGATCCCCGGCATCTATGTGCCGTCTCTTTATGAGACCGAATATCACGAGGACGGGATGCTTGCCGCGATGAAACCGCGCTTTCCCGATGTGCCTGCCGTCGTTCACCGCGAGATCGTGACAGACCTTTCCCATGCCTATTATCCGGAATCCCCTCTGGTCCCCTTCATCAAGGTCACCCAGGACCGCGTGGCGCTGGAAGTCATGCGGGGATGCATCCGTGGCTGCCGTTTCTGTCAGGCCGGACAGCTCTACAAGCCGCTTCGGGAGAAAAGCCTGGAAGCCTGTAAGGAGAGTGCGCTCGCCATGTTAAGAAGCACCGGGCACGAGGAGATCTCATTAAGTTCCTTAAGTTCCAGCGACTATTCCCACCTGCCGGAACTCCTTGATTTTCTGATCGAGACAGCAGGCAGAGAGCATGTAAATGTCTCACTGCCGTCTCTTCGTATCGACGCATTTTCCCTGGATGTCATGTCAAAGATACAGGATGTGAAGAAATCCAGCCTCACCTTTGCACCGGAAGCAGGCTCCCAGAGACTCCGGGATGTCATCAACAAGGGGCTCACCGAGGAGGACATCCTGCGCGGTGCGCATGAGGCGTTTCTCGGCGGCTGGCACAAGGTAAAGCTCTATTTCATGCTGGGACTGCCGACGGAAACTGAAGAGGACATCGCCGGGATCGGTGACATCGCCAACAAGATCGCAGTCGAATACTTCGACACCGTTCCGAAGGAGGAGCGGGGCGGTCAGTCGGTGGAGATCACGGCAAGCACCTCCTTTTTTGTCCCGAAGCCCTTTACGCCGTTCCAGTGGGCCGCCATGCACACACAGGAGGATTTCCTGAACAGAGCAAAAATGACGAAGCAGGGGATCATGGCACAGCTGAATCAAAAACGCATCCGTTACAACTGGCACAATGCCGATGAATCGGTCATGGAGGGTGTCTTCGCACGGGGTGACCGGAGGCTCTCCGCCGTGATCCTCGACGCCTACCGGGACGGCTGCATGTTTGACGCCTGGGGAGAGCAGTTCCATTTTGACCGCTGGATGGCCGCTTTTGAAAAGAACGGACTGGATCCCGCGTTTTATTATCTCAGAGAGCGATCCGATGATGAACTCTTCCCCTGGGATTTCATCGACATCGGTGTGACGAAAGCCTTTCTTCTGCGCGAGTGGAAGGAGGCTCTTGCCGGCAGAAAGAGCGCAAACTGCAGAGAACGCTGTCTCGGCTGCGGTGCGGCCCGTTTCGGTGTCGGAGTGTGTGTGCGATGAAACACCGTTCCTTCGCAAAAAGTCTGATCTGTCTCATCATCGTGGCATTTTCCGTTGAATTGCTGTACTTTAATCTGCCGTTCTGGGAATCCCTTCTGTTTGCCCATGACACCTCGTTTACGATGTCGATCGGAAACGGCCTCTCGTCGGATGACGGTCATCTCTATACGGTCACCGACCGTCAGGAAGCATGGATCGAATTGAGCGATATCCATGCCGAGGTAAAGAATCTGTATCTTGATCTTTTTTCGGATACGGAGTTCCTTCCTGCCCGCACGCTGATCCCGCTCACGATCGAGGCGACGGATGCGGCGCATGCGGACTATTTTTCTCTTCCGGAAACGGAGATCGTCCGCGGCATCTGGGAGAGCAGGTATCTTCGTGTGCATCTAGCCGGCGCATCAGACAGGATCCGGATCCGGATCGGCGATTACGCGCATCAGATCCGCATCGATCGGATCATGATCAACACGGTCCGTCCGTTCCGCTTTCACATCATGCGTTTCGTTCTGATCCTGCTGATCGGTTTTCTGATCATGCTGTTCAGACCCGGTTCGGTGATCTATACCATGAAACCGGATCTCCGGAACAGACGTCAGCTCGTCCTCTGCGTTCTCATCATGCTTCTGAACGCCGGCTTTCTTTTCGGCATCGGATTTGTGTGCATGGACAAAAGATGGCAGGAAGGCCGGTGGCCGGCGGATCTGGAATACAACTATTATGCGGATGCGCTGATGGACGGTCATCTCTGGCTGTCCCCGGATCCGCCGGAAACACTTCTGAGAATGGAGAATCCCTATGATCCCGTTCTCCGGAACAGAATGCTTTCGGAAGCGGGAGAGGAGGCGCTCAATGATTATTCCTGGTACCGGGGGCGGTATTACTGTTATTTCGGCATCACACCCGTGATCCTGTTCTATCTTCCTTATCAGTTCCTCACGGGAAGATGGCTGTGCACGGCTTACCCGGTCATCCTCTGCGCAGTCCTGCTCGTGCCGGTCTGTTTTCTTTTCCTGTATCGCATATCCGTGCGCTATTTTGCCGAAAAGCTTTCCCTCGGCATGATTCTGCTCTTGTCCTCCGTCCTCGTCTTTTCCTGCGGTGCTGTCTATTGTGTGCAGGTCCCGATGATCTATTCTCTTCCGATCATCATGGGGCTGCTCCTGGACCTGATCGGGATCACCTGCTGGCTGTCCGCTTCGGGAAAAAACGGACTCTCTAAACCGTTACTCGTCGCAGGCGCCATTTGTATCGCCCTGGTCGCCGGATGCAGGCCGCAGCTGGCGATCGCGGCGCTTCAGGCCTTTCCGATCTTTCAACGGGAGATCAGGGACCGGCAGTTCTTCAGTTTACGCGGTCTCGGGAACACGCTGTGTGTCATCGTTCCGTTTTTGTCTTACGGGATCTTCCTGATGGTCTGCAATGTCCTGCGTTTTGACGCTCCGCTGGAATTCGGTGCTTCCTATATGCTCACGGATGCCGATATGATGCACAGAAATCAGATGCTTTACAGAATCCCTCTCGGCATATTCGAATACCTCTTTCAACCTTTACATTTCCTGCCGCAATTCCCGTATCTGCACGGGGTAGGCGACGGATGGTCGCTGCCATACGACCATCTGGAAGCTATCAATTCGGAACCTCTGCTCGGCGGCTTTTTTGCCTTTAATCTGATCGGATCATCCCTGTTCTTCATGGGGAGCATGAAAAAAAAGATGAAGGAAAACGGCACCTTTCTGATCAGCCTGTCCTTTATCCCGATCGCCGCCGTGATCATGCTCGTCGATCTGGCCGTTGCCGGTCTGACACTCCGATATCAGCAGGACTTTTCCCTCTTTCTGATGATCCCGGCTTTCCTTGTCATCATGACACGCATGAGCGCAGATGGTCCCGCACATCTGTCGGAAGGAAAGAGCGGCACCTTATCGATCGTGCTTGCCGCACTCTGCATCCTGACCAATGCCGCAGCCGTTTTCGCCGACGACCGCGTGGGAAATCTCCGTTCCGCAGCGCCGCAGCTGTTTTACACTGTTAAATATCTTTTCTTTGCGATCAGGTGATGCCATGTTTTATGATTATCGTCTAAAATTCTCAAAGAACGGTCCGATCCGGTTTGTGGGGCATCTGGATGTGATGCGCTACATGCAGAAGGCAAACCGCAGAGCGGGACTGCCCATGTGCTATTCCGAGGGATTCTCCCCGCATCAGATCCTGTCTCTGGCGCTGCCGTTGTCCGTCGGCGCGACCTCGGACGGCGAATACCTCGACATGCGGCTTACGAAAGAAGTTCTCCCTGATGAGATCGTCAACCGCCTGAATGAGGTGATGCACGAAGGCATCCGCGCCGAAGCCTGCATCCTGCTGCCGGAACACGCGCCCAAAGCGATGACGCTGATCGCCGCGGCAAGATACCGGCTCACGCTGCGAGACGCTGCTTTCTCCGGCAATCCTGACGGACGGATCTCTCATAATACGGATAAAGAACGTTCTTTAGCGGCAGAAGACCTCGCTGCCAGACTGCACACCTTCCTCTCTCAGGACAGGATCGCTGCCGTAAAGACAACAAAAAAAGGGGAGCAGACCATCGATCTGAAGCCGCTCATCCATGAATGGGAGGTTGCCGAAGACGGCGCGCTCACGGCGATCCTGCATGCGGGAAGCAGGGATCATGTGAAACCGGCTCTTCTTTATGAGACCTTTTTCCGCAGCATCGACCGCGCTTTTTCACCCGCGTCTCTCGCCGTCCACCGGATCGACCTCTATGAGGAGGTTCCCGGAGAAAACGGTGTTTTCCGTCCGTTGATCGAGATGTAAGTCTGCTCAGACGCATGTGACCGATCAGGACAATTGTCTTTTGACCGCGATGATCATATCATGTTATGATTATCACAGCGATTCCAAAGCAAACGCTAAATCTGTGTGCATCATGAGAAATAAGCAAAATTGACCTCGCTGACAAATCGAAGTTCTTCTTGGAGGAAAGCCATGGCAAAGAACATTCTCTTTATCGCCAAAGCGGAAACCTTTATCGTGAAGGGGCTCGAAGCCAAACTGAAGGGGATCGGCGCCGATCCGGTCTTTGCTCCCTTCCGGCTTCAGGAGATCGAAACGAAGAGTGCGGACACCGATCTGGTAATCCTGTACACGGACGATGAGATTGCCGCGAACAATCAGACGCTTGTGTTTCTCAAGGATCTCTGCGCAGGCAGGAACATCCGGATCCTCACGGTCGGCGCCAAAGAAGAGTATGATGTCGTGCGGAAATGGATCCCGCAGAGTGTTCTCCTTCCGCTCTGTGAGCGGCCTTTGGACATCGAAAAATTCCTGGACGCCGTGGAGGGCTATTTCGCGGACGCGACACAGCAGGAACGAAAGAAGAGCATTCTGATCTGTGATGATGATGTACAGTACATGAGCATGATCATGGACTGGCTTAAGGACAGTTATCGCATCTCCGTGGCCAACGGCGGCATGCAGGCAATCACCTGGCTGGCCACGAACCATGCGGATCTGATCCTGTTAGACTATGAAATGCCGATCACTTCGGGACCGCAGGTTCTGCAGATGATCAAGTCCGAGCCCAAGACCGCCGACATTCCGGTCTTCTTCCTCACCGGTAAAGGGGATAAGGAGAGCATCATGCAGGTGCTTGCCCTGAAACCGGCGGGTTATCTTCTAAAAACGATCGATAAGGCCGCTCTTCGCAAGACGCTGGAAGAGCATTTTCTGAAGCAGACGGCAAAGGGTCAGTAAGGAGAAGACTGTGAACGATATAACCAAAGAGAGGCTGATGCTCTTCATCATCACTATGTCCTGCTTCGGCTGCGTGGTCGAAAGTGTTTTCGGCAAGTGGGAATTCTGGGTCCCGCCGCTTCTTTTCCTCGGAATCGCCGTTCTCTGGTGGCTTCATTTTGCTCAGAAACTGACGCAGCGCGTCAGGTGTGATCTCTATTTTGTCTATGCGGCTCTGCTCACCTTTTATCACGGCGTTCATGGCGACAGCTTCTTTGACATCGCGATCATCTGCATGCTCCTGATGGTCACCTTTGCCGTGCTGGACCTGGACCGTACAGCGCTCCTTCACCTGGTCCTTGTGGAGTATGCCGTCCTGACCGTCATACAGCTCTTTATCCTGCATCCCGGTGAGGGCGTGCTCAAAGATCCGGTCTCGATCATGCGTCTCGTCCTTCATTCGGGCACATTTTTCTGCATGTATTTCCTCTGTCGCATAGCCGTCGGGAGCAGGATCGCGTCAAACGCGAGAGTGGAGGAATGGAAGCAGGCTGTCCGCGAAAATGATCATGATATGGAGGACTTCCTTTCCAATATTTCGCATGAGCTGCGCACGCCCGTTAATGTGGTCAACGGCATGACGACGCTTATGCAGAAGGACAGCGACCGTCAGGAGCTCTCGGCGGTCCGGGATGCCGGGATCCGTCTGTCCCATCAGATCGAGGATATCCAGGATTTTACTGAGATCAAGCGCGGCGAACTGATCCCGGAAGAGGAAAACTATATGTGTGTTTCCCTCGTCAACGATGTGGTCTCCTACTTCAAGGCAAGCGACAAAAGCCGTGATCTGGAGCTGATCGTGGATCTTGCGCCCGAAACGCCGACCATGCTCAAGGGGGACATCCGCAAGCTTCACAAGATCTTCCGTCATCTTCTTGATAACGCCATGAAGTTCACCAGACGCGGCGGCGTATACATCCGGGTGTTCTCGGAACCGCAGAAATACGGTGTCAACCTGACGATCGAAGTGACGGATACCGGGATCGGCATGACGCGTGCCGCGATCGCACAGGTATCGAAAGGACTTTATCAGGCCAACAAAAAGAGAAACCGCAGCACGGGCGGCATCGGGATCGGACTGCCCATTGTTTACGGCATGGTCCACCAGATGAACGGCTTCGTGAACATCAAAAGCGCAAGGGGGAAGGGAACCACGGTTCACATCTCCATACCCCAGCAGGTGGTGGATCCTTCCTGCTGTCTGTCCGTGAAGGATCAGATTAAGAGTGAGATCGTTTTCTACACGAAGCCCGAGAAATATCTGATACCGGAACTCCGGGATTTCAACAAAGCGATGGCCGTACATCTCGCTTTAGGATTAAAGAAGCATCTCTATTCCGCCGGCACGAAGAGAGAACTGGAGCATCTCCGGGATGATCTCTCCGTCGGATATATCTTTACCGGTCAGGAGGAATACGAAGCAGAAGCCGGTATGTTTGACTACCTGGCAGGCGAAGGCATCCGGGTGATCGTCTATGCGAACAGGAAGCTTTCGGTGGAACCGGCGGCCGGCGTCCTGGTGATCCCCAAACCGCTGTACGGTTTCCCTGTCGTGCGGATCCTGAACGGCGAAACGAAAGACTTTGCGTGCACGAACGAACAGAAGCCGATATTCGAAGGCATACGAGCGCTTATCGTGGATGATGAACCCATGAATCTGGTGGTCGCCTCCGGCCTTCTCCGGGATTACAGGATGATACCGGATACGGCGGAAAGCGGAAAAGAGGCCATTGAGAAGTATACCTCCGGAGACTACGACATCATCTTCATGGATCACATGATGCCGGAGATGGACGGTGTGGAGGCGATGAAACGCATCCGGCAGATTGCCATGGAAAGCCAGAGAACACCGGTGATCGTGGCACTCACGGCGAACGCGTTGAGCGGTGCCCGGGAAATGTTCCTAAAAGAGGGCTTTGACGGATTTATCGCAAAGCCGATCGATATCAGCGATTTCGAGCGTGTGATGAGACACGTCCTCCCGGATGAATCGGAAGAGAGGGGGGGTCTGTGATGAAAAAAACGCTCCGTCGCTTTATCACCGCCTTTGCGGATTATATCTATGATCCCACAAAAAGCCTGAAGGACAGGTGCTTTGTTGTCTTTGCCTTCTGCATCGATCTGTCGCTGATCGTGAATCTGGTGAGCGGGATCGTCATGCATGACTCCCTGTTCTTCATTCTCGGCGTGCTGGCCGGCGGTATCCTGTATATCGCCTATGTGGCCTATGAAGTGACACATAACAAACTGTTCCGGGCAAGGCTCATTTCCACGCTACTCCTGATGTTCGTGTTGCTTCCCGTCATGTTTTTCCGCAGGGGCGGCATCTACGCGGGCATCCCCATCGCCATGCTCGTCGGCGGCTACTTTATCATCACGATCCTGGAAGGCAGACTTCAGCGCATCCTGTGCTCGTTGAACGGTCTGATCGTCCTTTCCTGTTTCGTCATCGCCTATTTCAGACCGGATCTCGTGACCGTCTACTCCACGGAGATGAATTATTTCAATCTCATCCTTCAATTTATCATGGCCGCTTTTGATCTGACGGTGATGATCGCTTTCAAGACAAAACTCATCCGGAAAGAATCGGAACTCGCCGAGGAAAAGGCCCGGGAGATGGAGGAGATGAACCGCTCACAGAACCGGTTTTTCTCCAGCATGAGCCATGAGATCCGGACACCCATCAATACGGTCCTTGGTCTTAATGAGATCATCCTGCGTCAGGAGGACGCCTCGGAAGAGATCCGGAAGGACGCCAAGAACATCCAGGGTGCAGGCCGCATGCTTCTTGCTCTGATCAATGATATCCTCGATGTCAGCAAGATCGAAGCGGGCAAGATGGACATTGTTCCGGTCAATTATCATGTGCCGTCCCTCCTGTCCGAGATTGTGAACATGATCTGGCTCAAGGCAAACGAAAAGGGGTTGGAATTCCAGGTGGATATCGATCCCAATGTGCCGGAAACGCTCTTTGGTGACGAGGTCCGGATCAAGCAGATCCTCATCAATCTTCTCAATAACGCCGTGAAATACACGCCGTCAGGTTCCGTCAGTCTTCACATGGAATGTGAGTTTCCCGGAGAGAGCGATGCGATCCTCAAACTGAGTGTCACGGATACCGGCATGGGGATCAAACCGGAGGCACTTCCGCATCTCTTTGATTCCTTCCAGCGTGTGGACGAGGAGAAAAACCGTCATATCGAGGGCACCGGACTGGGCCTGTCCATCGTGAAGCAGCTGGTCGAACTGATGGGCGGCGAGATCTCGGTCAACAGCGTCTATACACAGGGATCCACCTTTGCCGTCACATTAAAACAGGGGATCGCTTCCGACAAGCGCGTCGGCGATCTGAACATCGCTGGCGGTGCCGGGGGAGATGCCGCGGAAAAATTCGAACACAGCTTCCATGCGCCCGAAGCGCGGATCCTCATCGTTGATGACAATGAGATGAATCTGCAGGTGGAGCAGAAGCTTCTTGCCGGCACCGAGATGGTGGTAGATCTCGCCATGAGCGGCGCGGATGCGCTTTCCCTCACGTTGCGCAACCGCTACGATGTGATCTTCATGGATCATCTGATGCCGGGCATGGACGGGATCACCTGTTTCGAACAGATCCGTTCGCAGAAGGGCGGACTCAACTGCAATATTCCCGTCATCGTGCTTACAGCCAACGCAGGCGGTGAAAACATCGATCTGTACAACAAGACCGGCTTTGACGGATACCTCGTGAAGCCGGTTTCCGGGAAACAGCTGGAGGACATGCTGCTCGCGCATCTCCCCGCGGACAAGGTGATGACAAGTGAGAGCAGTGAGCTCACCGGTTCGCAGATCAGCACAGCCAGCGGTTACGTCAAGAAACGTCCGGTCATCGTCGCCACCAGCAGCATGAGCGATCTGCCGGACAGCATCCTCAGCATGCTGCAGGTCGACACGATCCCTTACACCGTAACAACCGGCGAGGGGGTCTTCTTCGACAATGTCGATATTGATTCCGAGGAGCTGATCCGTTACATGGGTGATGAGCACCGCTTTGCGACCTCGGATCCGCCGTCTCAGGATGCTCTGGTGCGATTCTTCTCCGATGAGCTCAAGAAATCGCATCATCTGATCTATATCACGCTGTCGACCGGTAGCAGCAGAGAGTATGCGTTCGTGATGGAAGCGGCCAAAACCTTTGACAATGTTTCGGTCGTCAATTCCGAAAACATATCCAGTGCGGCCGGTATCCTTGTGATGATCGCGGCAAAACTGGTCCAGCAGAATCTTCCCGTGGACAGGATCCTTTCCGAGCTGGAGGAGGCAAAGAAGCGGATCCGCTGCAGCTTTGTGATAAAGAGCACGGATATCATGGCCCGACGTGGCCACATCAAGCCGCTGGTGAACAGCATCCTGACCACGCTGTGGTTAAGGCCCGTGCTCCGTGAGAAAAACGATAAGCTTGGCGTTGACCGGTTCTTTATCGGAAGCGAGAAGAGCTGTTATGAAAAGTATATCCGCAGAGAGTTTTCCGGAAAGGTCCGTCCGGACACCTCCTTTGTGTTTATTACCTACGCCGGGATGTCGGAGGAGGATCTTCTCTGGATCGAAAAACTGGTCAGAGAGCGGGGAGGCTTCGAACACATCATCTTCCAGAAGGCTTCCGCCGGTATCACTTCCAATTGCGGCGACGGCACCTTCGGCTGCCTGTATCTGGAAGCGGGTGACCGCAACTACGGTCTCGCATCGATCTTTGCCAAGATCGAAGAAGATGAGGAACGCTACGAATCCTCGCTGAGCATCCAGGAAGAAGATGACGACGGGGAGGATGCTGCCGTGGAACACGGTACGGTTGCCGTTCCGTCGGAAAGCATCGAACAGGAGAAGGCCGAAAAGAAATGGTATGAAGAGATCCCGGGGATCGATCCGGCCGCGGCACTCAAGAACAGCGGGTCCGAGGATGCATTTCTTTCGGTGCTGAAGATCTATCACGATTCCTTTGAGACCAGATCAAAAGAGATCCGGGATTATTATGAAGCTGAGGACTGGGAGAACTACACTATCAAAGTGCACGCCCTAAAGAGCAGTTCACGTCTCGTCGGCGCCATTCGGATGGGAGAGGCCGCCGAAGCGCTGGAGATGGCCGGGAAGCGTTCGGATGTCGATTTTATCAGGGAGCATCATGACGCGCTGATGAAGGATTACCGGACTATCCATGATGAACTTGCCGCACAGTACGGGCCCGGAGACGATCTGCCCGAGATCCCCGCGGACACTCTGGGGGAGGCCTATGCGGCAATTGAAGAGTTCTCGCAGGCCAAAGACTATGAACTGGCGAAAATGGTCATGGACTCCCTTAAGGAGTTCCGGCTTCCCGCAGCGGATGACGAACGCATGCGCGGCATACAGGAAAAACTCGCAAAAATGGACTGGGACGGGATCCTGGACATTCTGAAGGGGAGTTGAAAAAAAGGCGAAAAAGAGATAGAATAGCATCGTGTTTTTGTTATTTCAGGGAGGAGTCATCACGATGAAAAAGAGAAAATCGCTCAAATGGTCACTGCTTTCAAAGATCATCATCTATGTCGCGATCCTGATCGTGATCATCACGCAGATCAGCATCAAGCTGGCCGCGGATAACATCGAATCGCTGACCTATAACATTCTTGCCAGAGAATCGGCGACTTATGCCGCGGAGATCCACAGCTGGTGGCAGAGCATTGAGGAACGGGTGGGGCAGACAGCGAATGTCATCAAGAATGCTCCGGAAATGTCCTATGACGACACGCTGACGATGCTCCTTGCGCTCACCAAAGACGATCCGGACTCTCAGGACATCTATATAGCCTACGGCGATGATTCGGTGTTCCTGGACGGCTCCGGCTGGATCCCGGACGACACCTTTGTCTTTACCGACAGACCCTGGTATCAGGGCGCTCTGGCCAAAAAGGGAGAAATCTATTCTTCGGAGCCCTATGTGGATGCTTCGACAAGCAAGACATGCCTTGCCTGTGCCGTCATGTTGAGCGACAACGTGATCCTGAGCAGCGATATCAACTTTGACAAGGTCGCGGAAAAGGTGAAGGGCTTTTCCTCCATCTCACCGGATGCCAAATACTACATCATCAACAAAGAGACCAAGGATATCCTGATCAGCAATGTGCCTGCCAGTGTCGGGCAGACGCTGATCAACACCACGGATCCTGTTGCCTCCGGTCTTTCCTCCGTGTTTGATTCGCTGAACACCGCTGCAACCGCTGACGGGAGCAAGGTGAAGACCGTCAAGACGTCCGCCGGCTCCATGATGTTCACGGCCACTGACATTACGGACACCTCATGGGTCGTGGTGAGTGCCGTTCCTTCTTCGCTCCTCAGCGACAGTATCGTCAAGGTTATGATCATCACCTTTGCCAGCGCGATCCTGCTGCTCATCCTGCTCTCCATTCTTCTGTTCTTCAGCATCAGCAGAGCGATCAATCCGGTGACCACGGTCACGGAACGCATCACGGACATCAGCAAGGGTGACTTCACCGTGACGCTCGTGCCGGAGGGCAACAACGAGATCACGACGCTCAGCGAGAGCCTGAACGGCTATATCGAGAAGATGCGGTCGACGCTGAACAGCCTGTCCGGTATTTCCGGAGAGATGAACAGCAGGGCGGGAGAGTGCTTCGATATCTCCCACACGCTCTCAGACGCCAACCAGAATCAGGGCGAATCCATCGAGAAGCTCAATGACACATTGAACGGCATGAACGAATCCATCGAAGATATCGCACGCGCCGCTTCGGAGCTCGCCGACACATCGAGCCAGCTGGCCGGCAGCGCTGCGGATGTCCGGAGCCTCTGCGACGAGACCATGGAGGCCTCCGGCAAGGGCAAGAGCGAGATGGAAGCCATGACCAGAAACGTGAACACATTGAACGACACCATCGGCGAGCTCACCGCACTGATCAAGGTCACCGCCAAATCCGTCGAGGAGATCACCGGGATCACGGCTACCATCAATGCCATTTCCGCACAGACAAACCTGCTCTCGCTCAATGCTTCCATTGAGGCGGCAAGAGCCGGTGAGATGGGCAAAGGCTTTGCGGTCGTCGCGCAGGAGGTCGGCATCCTCGCCAATCAGTCCTCCGAAGCCACCGATACCATCCGCAAGCTGATCGATGAGATCACGCAGAACATTGAAGACATCAACAAGAAAGCGGATATCTGCGTCACCGACATGGATGCCTGCATCAGCGGCGTCGAAGGCGCCAACGAATCCTTCCGCACGATCTATGAGGATGTTGCCAAGGCGACCGAGGGGATCGTTGCGATCGCGAGCGGCATCGAACGCATCAACGACGTCGCCTCCAGCAACGCGACCACTACGCAGGAACAGGCTTCCAGTATCAACGAGGTGCTGGGCTTAAGCGATCAGATCGTGTCCGAGAACAACAAGCTTCGTGAGGAGACCGCAAATATCACGAGCATTTCCGAAAACCTCAACCGGTATTCGGATGAGATCAATTCCGACCTGTCGCAGTATACGCTGTGACCCCGGGATGCCCTTTACGAGAGAATACCGAACGGGAACATGACGGATGCGGACAGCTGCGTGTCTTCCGGATAACAGTTACACAGAGATCCGATTACGGCGATATCGCGATGCACTTACCATCAGCGGTGCCGCCGTGATCGCTTTTTCCGTGTGGGACGTGCTGAAGGTCTATATCGGCCTTTTCCTGGGGGAAAAGACGCTTTCGGACTACTTTACGGATCTTCTTCCAAAGATCCGGATTCCGGAAGGGGTCCCCGAGGAAACCATGCAGATCGTTCTCTGGGTGGTTCTTCTGGCCGGCGTGATCGGCGTGAGCATCTTTATCCTCCTGTATCATCTCTATATCGGCCTCAATGCCATGCAGGAGGGGCACCGTACCGTCAAAAAGAAAAAGATCGTCTATCTGGTCTGTGACGTGTTGAGCATCCTTTCCTCGGCAACCGTTCTTTTTCAGAGCATCCGTGTATATTTTGTGGGCGGAGAGGACGCACGTCAGATCGGTCTGGCCACCCTGCTCGTGGAGTCAGCCTCCTTTCTGAACTATGTCTATCTTTTCTATGTCGTGTTGAAGATCAGGATAACGGAGAGAAGTGCGTCATGACAATCAGGCAGAGATTCCAGCAGGTGTTTGTCGGCGTGCTCATGCTTGCCTTTGGCGCTGTCATGATCGCCTATGACGAGGAATCTTATCCGTTCATCATCGCTCTGTATTCCCTGGCGCTGGAGTTACAAGGGTTCCGTCTGATCTGGTATTTCTTCACCATGGCCCGTCTCATGGTGGGCGGCAAGAGCATCCTGTACCGCGGCATCCTGTTCATCGATTTCGGCGTTTTCACGGGTTCCCTGGTGTTCGTGCCGCAGATCTATATCCTCATCTATCTTTCGGGAACACTCGCGCTTTCCGCAATGATCGATCTGCTCCGTTCCAGAGAAGCCAGAGCGATCCACAGCCCCTGGAAGCTCAAGACCTTTCAGGGAGCGGTCGAGCTCATCACCGCAGTCATCTGCCTGGTGTTTCTGCATTCCACCGCCATGGTGGTGGACATCTTTTCCGCTGTCTTTATCTTTTCCGGCGTGATGCGCATCGTCTCAGCCTTCCGGCGCATGCCGGTCATAACGGTCAGTTAGGGGGAGGATTGCGATGCAGGGCGATTTTCATTATTATGCCACCTATTGCGCAGCGGTTCTGGCCGGCTACACGCACGATGAGAGCCTGTCGGTCTGTCATGCCGCGCAGCTCGTTGATCACTGCTCGCGCAGCTTTTTGAAAAAGGTCGGCGGACCGGACGCTGCCGCCACAACGCAGCTTCAGCTGGAGCTGATGGATGCAAGGACAGACCGACTGGGTCTCTGCGATATCACCAGGATCTGGGCATCGTTTCATTTTCTGCCGCGGGATCTGTATGCACCCGTCAAAAAGGGGTCCAAAAATTACAAAGACAAGTACCGGCTGATCTGCGGGCCGAACGGGGATCTGCTCGTCGAAACGGTGACCCTTGCCAAAGACAGAGGACTTGCTGCCGCCGGGATCGCCATGCACGTGCTCGCCGACACCTGGGCACACACCTATTTTGCTGGAACGCCTTCACTCGTGATCAACAACACCGGCTATCATTTCTATGAGCTGATGCCACAGGAAGGCGGCGGTTTTGCACGCAGAAGAGTGGCTTTTTCGCACAACCCTTCGGCAAAGGAGGATCCCGAAAAAGGCGTCTATGTCGGCAGCGTTTATCAGTCTACCGAGAATTCGATCATGAATCTCGGTCACGGCAGAGCAGGACATCTCCCGGATTACAGCTACATCCGGTATGCCTATCTGCCCGCCTGGGGCGGTTACCGGGAGATCATCAAGGACAACCCGTCGGATTATGAGCACGCCTTCGCACAGATGGTCTATGCACTGCACTGGCTGCGTGACGGCAAAGAAGCTTTTGCCGCGGACACCTATGCGGAGGATGTGATCGAGCCGCACCTGGACACGATCCGCGGGATCATCGACAGGAGACAGACGGATGCCTCCGATGACTGGAGAACTTTCGGTGAGCGACTGACCGGCGACAAGATCCCGGATTTTGATATGGATGCCCATGTGGCGGAATACCGAAACGCAGGAAGCATGTCAAAGCCCGATACATTCCTCGGAACCTTTTTTGATGCCGCGCACAGGCAGAAGAGCATGGTGACCACCCGTATCATGGCGTCCGGCAGCCGCCTGGCCGGCATTCCGCCGCGGAAAATGACAAAGTCAACCGTCCATGCGGTCGAAATAAACGACTGATCATAGTCAGAGGAGGATTTATGCTCAGATCATTCGGCAAGCTGATCGAAACACATATACAGGATATCTGGGATTTTCTTTATGCAAATCCTTCGGTGATCATTCCGTTTCTTCTTTTTGTTTTTTTCGCGACACTGATCATCATCGCATTTTACATTTTTTTAGCCTGGGCCTGCTTCAAGATCAGCGGCAGAATTTTCCGTTCCGTGGAAAAGAAGAGAGGAAAAACGCTCCTGATCCAGTTCACGCAATATATCATCAATCTCGTGATCATCCTGTTGTTTGTTGTGATCCCTCTGGGGGGCGACAAGATCAGCCAGTCCATTCTGGGAAGTGCCGCGGTGCTGGCCGCCGTGATCGGTTTTGCGGCACAGGACGTGATCCGCGATGTTCTTGCCGGTCTCCAGATCAGTTTTCACAAACCCTTTGATATCGGAGACCGGATCGAGCTTGAGGATGGGACTGCCGGCATCGTCAACAGCATCACCATGCGGCATGTGGTGCTGACATTGATCGATACCGTCAAACTGATCATTCCCAACAGCAAACTGAACTGTCAGACCATCCGGAATCTCAGTTATGACTATGTACCGCGATCGGCGGAATTCAGTTTTCCGGTCGCCTATGATACGGATATCAAAAAGGCCAAATCGGTGATATTTGACGCAGTAAAGAACTGTGACTTGTCAATCCCGGGAAAGAAGGACGCAAACGGGGAGATGATCTATGCGCCGGTCTATTTTATCTCCATCGCAGACAGTGCGTTGATCATGAAGGTGACGGTGTACTTTGATCACAAAACTCCCACCGAGGTGCTCAAAGACGGCATCAATACCGGCGTCTTTGAAGCCCTTGCACAAGCAGGCATTTCGATCCCTTACCCGCACACCACGGTCATCATGCAGCAGACAGCAAATTAGTTTTCAGATCATTCACGGATGATTCTTCGGAAAGGACGGCATATGCGCAAACGATCACTCAGAACCCTGATCTCTCTTTCATTTATGACCCTGCTCACCGGCACGCTTTTTCTGTCTCCGGCAGCCGCCCTTCATACGGAGGCGGCGGTTAAATCCGTCCGCATCTGCCTGGATCCCGGACACGGTGGGGACGGGGACAACAATCACGGCGTGGAGCGCGAATATGACGGCAAAATGGTCATGGAAAAGGAGATCACGCTTAAGCTCGCCGAGTTCCTCAAAGAGGAACTCGTAAATTATCAGGGCGTCAAGGTGAGCATGACCAGAAAGAGCGACCGGAAGCTTAGCATTTCCTCCCGGATCAGCACGGCAAAGAAGCAGAACGCGGATTACCTGATCTCCCTGCACATCAATTCCGCCAACGACAGCGCGGACGCGGATAAAGTGAAGGGCTGCATGGTCCTGCTGCCGGCCAGCCGCTATCAGCCGAAGGGAACTAAGAGCAAGAGCATCTATGACGACTGCACCCGCATCGGTTCGGCCGTCGTAGCCAATCTCACGAATCTGGGACTTACCCTTTCTTCGGATCTGGACGCCGACAAAACGGGAGGTCTTGTGCGCCGCCCCTACACGATCGAAGCCGGTGCCACGAAAAATGTCAAGTACCCCGACGGCAGTTACTCGGATTATTACGGTCTGCTGCGACAGGGGGTGGAGGCCGGGATCCCGACCCTCATCATCGAGCACGCCTATCTGAGCAACGAGAGCGACTACCGGTCCTATCTCAGCGACGACGCAGCTCTTCGCACCCTTGCCCACGCCGACGCACAGGCGCTGGTGGATGCACTGGAACTGAAAAAGAGGAAATAACGGAGGTCTTATGGCAGAACTGAAATGTCCGCACTGCGGGCAGAATTTCACGGTGGACGACACGGAGCTTTCTTCGATCATCAAACAGATCCGGGACAGCGAGTTTGACCGCGATCTGCATGACCGGTTGAAAGAACTGCAGAGCGGCTGGGAAGAGAAGCAGAAAGTGCAGGCGGCACAGATCCGCCTGGAGGCGCAGGAAAACCATGACAAGGAAATGCGGGAATTAAAAGATGCGCTGGAGCAGGCAAGAAACGAGCTCAGCACACTTAAGGAACGTCTGGCCGGGAGCAGCAATGAGCAAAAACTGGCTGTTCTGGAAGCCGTAAACCGCGTGGAAGAAGAGAAGCGCGGTCTGGAAAAGGAGCTCGTCACGCAGAAGGACCGCTATCAGATCCTGCTGGATGAAAAGGACAGAGAGGTGCAACTCTACAAAGACATGAAGACCCGCATGTCCACCAAGATGGTCGGTGAGTCGCTGGAGCAGCACTGTGAGATCGAGTTCAACCGTCTGCGGGCAACGGCTTTCCGCAATGCCTATTTTGAAAAGGACAACGACGCCCGCACCGGCAGCAAGGGGGACTACATCTACCGCGAAACGGACGAGAACGGCGTGGAGCTGATCTCCATCATGTTCGAGATGAAGAACGAGATGGACACGACTGCGACCAAGCACAAAAACGAGGATTTCTTTAAGGAACTGGATAAGGACCGGCAGGAAAAACACTGCGAATACGCGGTGCTGGTCTCTCTGCTGGAAGCCGATAACGATCTCTACAACGCCGGGATCGTGGATGTCTCCTGGCGGTATGACAAGATGTATGTCGTGCGTCCGCAGTGCTTCATTCCGATCATCACGGTCCTGAGAAACGCGGCGTTCGCCGCACTGGAATACAAGCAGGCGCTGGCGCTTGAGAAGAACCAGAACATCGACATCTCGCGGTTTGAGGAAAACCTGCTGAAGTTCAAGAACGATTTCGGCAGGAACTATGAGATCGCGCACGGGCATTTTGACAAAGCGATCGAGGAGATCGACAAGACGATCCAGCATCTGGAAAAGGTGAAAAAGGAACTTCTGGGCTCCGACAGACAATTGGGTATCGCCAACGGCAAGGTGGAGGACATCACCGTCCGGCGTCTGACAAAAGACAATCCGACCATGCAGGCGATGTTCGCTCAGCAGAAAGAGGAGGAAGGATAACGGTATCCCGCATCAAAAAATGAGCAGGGACAGATGGTTTTTTGAACAGCCTGTTGGCCGATCCGCATATATCATAGGGATCATGAAGCTGACAGGCACCCATAACGACCGATGAGCACACCGATGACCCGAAACCGCTATATGATGAACATGACCGAAGGAGCACCCGCCGGGCTGCTTCTTCGTTTTATGGTCCCGCTTCTGATCGGCAATATCTTCCAGCAGGTCTACAACATGGTGGACACGATGATCGTCGGACGCACGATCGGACCGGACGCACTGGCAGCTGTCGGAGCGACCGGCTCCCTGAATTTTCTGTTCTTTTCCCTCTGCGGCGGCCTTTCCATGGGCATCGGCATCCTGATCTCTCAGGCCTTCGGCGCGGGAAATCACGATATGGTCAAGAGGATCATCACCAACGCGATCTATATCATGACGGCGGCCGCTATGATCATGGGCTTACTCGGCTTTTTTCTGGCCCGCCGCGTTCTGGTCTTTCTTCATACACCGGAAAACATCGTTGACCGTTCCACGGTCTACATGCAGATCATGTGCCTCGGGATCCTCGCCGTTTCCCTCTATAACGGGATCGCGTCGATCCTGCGCGGGATCGGGGATTCAAAGACACCTTTGTATTTCCTTGTGATATCAAGCGTATTGAACATCTTTCTCGATCTCTTTTTCATTCTGGTCCTCGGGACCGACGTCGGAGGAGCGGCGGCAGCAACGGTGCTTTCCCAGCTGATCTCGGCTGTCGGGAGCATTCTCTTCGCCGTCACGAAGAATCCGATGTTCCGGCTGGAGCGTTCACACTGGAAACCGGATCCCATGCTGATGACCAAGTGCTGCATGATCGGTGTTCCCGTTGCCGCACAGTCCTCGATGATCGCGGTTTCCCTGGTCATCCTCCAGGCGGTCGTCAACAGCTTCGGATCCACCGTGGGAGCCGCTTTTACCGCGACCAGCAGGATCGAGATCCTGGTACAGCAGCCATTCAATTCCCTGTTTGCCGCGCTTTCCACCTTTACCGGTCAGAACATCGGTGCCAACAGACAGGACCGCGTGCGGCAGGGCTTCCGGCAGTCAACGGTCATGATCCTCATCTTTTCCGCTGTCATGATCCCCGTGATGCAGTTCTTCGGCGATGATCTCATGGGATTCTTTGTTGACGCCAATGACAACGCCGATGTGATCGCCTACGGTGCACGGGGACTTCAGATCACCAGCATGTTCTTCGTGCCGCTCGGGATGATCAATGTCTTTCGCGGTGTCATGAACGGCGCAGGGGACGGCACCTATTCCCTGATCAGCGGCACCAGCGAGATGGTCGGACGGATCGCCTTTCCCAAGCCGTTAACGATGCTGCCGTTTGTCGGCGTCTGGGGGATCTGGTGGGGGACCGCGCTCACCTGGGCGCTCGTGGCACTGGCCAGTTTTGCGAGGTATCGGAGCGGTGTATGGAAAACCTCGGGAAAGATCCGCGCCTGAGCGCATTTACCGATCGTTTTCCCGATGATATAATACTTACAACGCAGTGGGGGATCCCGAAAGGAGGAGATGCAAATGAACAGACACTATCGTAACTTCCGGACCGTTGTCTACATCCCGGCGCAGGTCGCTTCGCGTTTTACACCGGAGAGTCTTGCTTCCGACCATGCCTTTCTGGAGAAAACCATCGGGCTGGACAAGGTCTATCTGGAATCGCACCGTGACGGCTGCGATGTGGACAAAGAACAGCTCCTGATGATCAAATCCTTTCTGGAAGAAAAGGGTGTGACCGTCTCCGGCGGCATCACAACAACGATCGACGATTTTGAGGGCACCGAAAAGGGGAAGCGCCGGATCTTTCACACCTTCTGCTACACGGATCCCGCCATGCGCGAAAGATTAAAGGAGATCTCTGCCTACACGGCTTCCCTTTTCGACGAGATCATCCTCGATGATTTCTTCTTCACCAACTGCACCTGTGAGCGCTGTATCCGCGAAAAAGGCGACCGGGACTGGACGACCTTCCGCAGGGAACTCATGCGCGATGTCTCGGAGAATCTGATCGTGAAGCCGGCCAAGGCAGTCAATCCCGGCGTGAAGATGGTGATCAAATATCCGAACTGGCGGGAATCCTATCATTTTGACGGTTATGTGCCGGAAGTGCAGCGGGAGATCTTTGACGCGACCTATACCGGAACGGAGACCAGGAGTCCCGCCTTTGCGGATCAGCATCTGCCGGAATACCTGAGTTATTCTCTCGTGCGCTGGATGGACAACGCCTGGCCCGGCAGAAACGGCGGCGGCTGGTTCGATCCTTTCCAGTGCTGGTCCACGGACCGTTACCTGGAGCAGGCCTATCTCACGGCTTTTGCACAGGCCGGGGAACTGATGCATTTCTGCTGGAGCGATCTGCTCATCGACAGCCCCTTTGTCGCCGCGATGGGCATACAGTTAAAAAAGATCGATGCGTTGATGGACGGTACCGGCAAGCCGAAGGGCGTTCCGGTCTATCTGCCGTTTGCTTCCAGCGGAGAGAACCATCTGGAGATGCGGCTGGGGATGCTCGGTCTCCCGATCGAGGCAACCCCGTTCTTCCCCGAAAAAGCTGAAAAGCTTCTGCTCACGGAAAGCGCCCTCACGGATGATCAGATCATAGACAAGCTTGTCCGCTTCGTAGAGAACGGCGGTGACGCGGTGATCACGAGCGGATTCTTCCGGGAAGCGCAGGAGAAGCTGCGTTCGGCCGGACTCACCGAAGCACGTCTCACCGGACGGCGCTATGCGGTGACAAGATATCACGTGACCGGAGATGATGCCGGCTATATCCTTGACCGGAAACCGATCCTCTTCCCGGAGATCGTGCACGGCAACAATGACTCCTGGTCGCTCTTAAACGGCGGCGACGGCGATCTGCACGCCTCGATCCTCCTCCGGAGCACCTATGGAAAGGGAAGGCTCTACCTCTTCGCCGTTCCGGACAACGATGCCGATCTTTACCGGATGCCCGCGGAAGCAGTCGATGTTTTGAAGCGCACCCTCCTTGACGGTTCGCTTGACACCTATGTCTCCGGCGCCGATTTTTCGATGTTCTCCTATGATGACGGCAGCTTTATCCTGTACCGCTATGTGAAGGGAGATGTCCGTCCGGCACATGTCACCGTGCGCACCAGAAAACCCGTGAAGGCGCTCGTGGATACGCACACCGATCCGCGGTTCCCGGAGGGCAGGCGGTTTCCCGCGCATCCCGTCACGGTACAGGAGGACTTTGAGGAATATACGGAATACTGCGCCGATGTGATGCTCATTCCCGGACTTTTCCGAAAATATCGATGGGAATAAGGTTCCATCTCTGCTATAATCTTTGTGTGGATTTTTTCTGACGGACCGTGTATATCTATGGCAGCAAAAACATTTGATCGCAAAGGTGGAATAAAACCATGGCAAAGCCCAAATCAATCCAGGAACTGATCCAGACACTGAGCATTCTTTCCAATGATCTGACAAAATCCTATGAAATGGCGCTCGCGCTGCAGGTATTTGTCGATGACGGCATGGCATTTCTGGATAAAGATGCGTCCGAAGAAGACCGGAAGAAAACGGCTCTGTACGGACTGCAGCTGAATGATCTGACTGCGGAAAAGCTTTACAGCAATATGTATGATCTGCTTGAGCAGTTTGTGAACGGAACCGGAGGTCATGACTGGAAGGGCAGGGCGCAGGTCCTTCTGGAAAACGCGGCGAATATGCTGACGTTGGCAGACGACAGCAAGTTCCCGGAAGGCTGCCCTGCCGATCTGTTCGCACAGGGATTTGACGATGACCGTTTCTGGGCCCGCGCGGATCTTATGAACCAGCTTCTTCAGGTGGATCCCCGCGTCACTGATTCGATCAGAAGGGATATCGAGGAAGCCACCACCTATGATGAATTTGTGGAGATCATGTCCGCCATGCGGGACACGTTTCGGCCGCTCAATAACTCATCCAGGATCATCGCGAGCGATTTTATCGATGAGGCCGACAGGCTTCTGCACGATGACGATGTTCCGCAGTCGGATCCGGACGCAAGGCTGTACCGGGGACTCGTGACGGATCCGTGTGTCAGGGAAGTCCGCAAGAAACTGTACAGAGCCTGTGCGATGATGGAACTTAACGAACAGCTGACGCCCGATTTATTCCAACCTTATCAGGACTCCATGGAAGAGAAGAGGGAAGGACGCTCACGCGATGTGCTGAAAGCGCTTGCCGATAAAGTGCAGGCAGAGCATATGAAGGAGGTCCTGCCGAAGATCCAGGAAATGCAGCTGAAAATGAAGGAAGGCGACGCCTGGTGGCATGTCAATTCCGCCGATTACCGTCATATGAAGTGTGCCGTCGACGAGGTCTGCCGGCTGGGCAAAAACTACGATCCGAAGAGCAGAAACAGTGTCATCCGGATGCAGAAGGCGATGGATCATCTGAACCAGATGGCGGATATCTATGTAAAGAACAAGGTCTACGGCAAGCAGAAGTCCACGGACATGGGAATTGCCCGGAAAAACGCCGCTCTGGCGCTGCTGGAGCTCACGCATGACACGAGGAGCGACAAGGAGACCGAGGTGGATCTGGACCGGATCCGGGACTGGCGGAGTGTCAAGTCCGATACCGGCAAGACCAAGGTGGCGCTGGGCAGAGACGGTCTGAAGACGCTCGTGGACGCGGAGCTGAACGCCAATCACGACCGCAGCGAAACAAGGAAACGGGAAGCCCAGGCAAAACAGGACAAGATCGAAAAAGCCGCGAAGGAGCGCCGGGAAAAGGGGCAGAAGAAGGCTGCCGCGAAGCAGGCCCAAAAGCCGGTGCAGACAGAAGATCTGTGATAAAGATCGATCTGATCACCGGATTTCTGGGCTCCGGAAAGACCACCTTCATCCGCCGCTACGCGAGATTTCTCCAGGATTCAGGTCTGCGGATCTGTATCCTGGAGAATGATTTTGGCGCAATAAATGTAGATCGTGTTTTGCTGCAGGATCTCCTCGGTGATCGTTGCGGGATGGAGATGATCGTTGGCGGAGACGGACAGGAAGCGCATCAGCGCAGGATGCGGACAAAACTGATCGCCATGGCGATGAGCGGCTATGAGCGGATCATCGTCGAGCCCTCCGGCATCTTTGATGTGGACGAACTGTTTGACCTGCTCTATGAGGATCCGATCGACCGGTGGTATGAAATGGGAAACGTGCTCACGATCGTCGACACGGGCCTTCCCGATGTCCTGTCCGATGAATCCGATTATCTCCTCGCCTCGCAGTGTGCCTGCGCCGGCCGTCTGATCTTAAGCCGCTCACAGCTGTTTGAAACAGAGAAGCAGGAGCGTGTCATCGCTCACATCAACACGGCAATGGAAAAGATCGGCAGCAAACGCCGTTTCTCCCTCGATCGTGACGTCGAAACCGTCAGCTGGGACAATCTTTCGCCAGAGGATCTGGAACGCCTGTCAAACGCGGGTTTCGTCCGTGACAGCTTTGTCAAAGATCCCGTGATCGAGAGCGGTCATTTCTCCTCCCTGTTCTGTTTTTATCTTGAACTATCCGAACACGACCTGCGGGAGCGGATCGACAGTGTCTTTACGGATCCGTCCTGCCGCGGTGTCTTCCGTATCAAGGGGTATATGCATACCGGAGAAGGACGGTGGATCTCGCTCAACGCCACAAGAGAGGCGGTGGAGATCACGGATTGCGCGGAAGCGCAGAATGTCCTGATCTTCATCGGTGAATCGCTGGATAAAAACGCTCTGCTGAAATACTTTCCGGTGCGATAAAACTCGGTAGGATTTGAAATATCAGCATGTTTTCGATATAATATCTCAGTTGCGCAATTGTGCAGTAATGAATCACTTAACCCGGTGACATCATCCGCATCAATACATAAGAGGAAGGATTCATGAAGAAAAAGATCACTGCTTTGTTTCTCGTGCTCTGCGTGGCCGCCGGCATGACGGCCTGCGGAAAGAAAGCGGACAGCGAGCCGCCGAAAGAGGCGCCTGCGGAATCCGCGGATACCGCT
>JAILOV010000068.1 GCA_024690605.1 Lachnospiraceae bacterium
AAAGCAGGGACGAACGATGCTCATCGTCACCCATGAGATGAGCTTTGCCCGTGCCGTCGCCGACCGCATGATCTTTGTGGACGACGGGCACATCATCGAAGAAGCTCCGCCCGAAGAATTCTTCACCAGTCCGAAGACCGACCGCGCGAAGGCATTTCTCAACATGTTTTCCTTTGAGGCGGTAAAGAAAGGATCCTGAGAGATCACAGAAGAAATCCCACATAATCACGGATCGCGGCAAAATCGATCGTGCACTCGCCGTTAAAGATGCGCACGGGCACGGCGGTCTCCGGAATGCCTGCCCGTTCGGCGATGGAGCGGTACGTGTCCATGTTGACGCGTTTCAGTTCGTTCATTTCCTGCAGAGACAGCATAGAACCCTCCAAAATAATCGTTATCTATCCATAATCTATCAAAAATAAACCGTTTGCAAAGAAATCATTCTTTCAGCTGCTTTTCCAGATACGACAGGATCGCATTGAGCTCTTCTTCGCTGACACCGGCGTTCAGCATCTGCTCCCGGTTTTTTTTGATGCGCCTGGAGAGATCCGTGTAGAAAGAGATATCATCTTCCGCAATATCCGTCGTATGGACGTTGAAACCTGCAGACAGAGAATTGTTTGGGGGATCGTCGGATGCCGGCAGTCCGACTTCGGCGGTTACGGACAGCTCCTTTGCTCCGGCGATATGCGTGCGTGCGAGGATGCCCATGCCGATGGCGGGAAGGGAGAGGGCCGCACAGGCGGCCGCGCGCAGGACCATGGTGCGGATCCTGACAAGGCGGGTTTGTTTCCGGCAGTGCAGGAGCGCTGTGCGCAGTTCCATGCAGTCACGGTAGCGCTTCGACGGATCGGACTGGACGCATCTGTCAATGATCGTCCGCAGACCGTCGGGAACCCGCACGTTGGAGAAGAGCGGAGAGGAGGACGCTCCGGCGTCTCTGGCGGGATGGCAGCCGGTGAGCAGATGATACAGCGTGGCGCCCAGACCATAGATATCCGTGCGCGCATCGCTCTGTCCGTGCCCGCCGAACTGCTCGGGAGCGGCATAGCCGCGGGTGCCGAGAGGGATGGTGTCATCCGCCGGGTGATGGGGATCCCTGCCGGTGAGAGGAGATGAAGCGGTCCGATAGCGCCGTGCGCTGCCGAAATCGACCAACGCGAGATCACCGTCGGGGCGCAGGATCACATTGGCCGGTTTGAGATCGCGATAGATGACGGGCGGTGACTGTGTGTGCAGATCATGCAGGATCTCACACAGACGCAGACCCCACGAGATGACCTGGTGACAGGACTGCGGTCCGTGCTCCTTAAGATAAACGGAGAGCGGAGTGCCCTCGATATAATCCATCACGATCATGGGCGGCATGTTTTTGGTGGTCTCCAGCAGATCGATGAGGGTCGGAAAGCAGGGACAGGAAAGGCTGCGCAGGATCTCCGCTTCCGTCAGGACGCTTCTCTGTGCCAGGCAGGAGTCACCCGTGTCGGGACGCAGGATCTTGATCGCGCGCCGGATGCCGCTCGGTTCATGGAGAGCGAGATAGACGCGGCTCTGTCCGCCTTGTCCGAGAAGTCCCAGGATCCTGTATTTTCCGCAGAGCAGGGAACCGGTGACGGGACCGTCATCACACCGGGGAGGCTGTACTTTCTGTATCAGCATACGGCAGCCGTTCCGACATGAAACGCGGGAAGTACGGGAATGGTAACCTCGGCGTAAAGACAGAGGAGGATCGCCGAGATATTATCCCGCTCGCCGCGCTGTTTGACGCTGGATGTCAGTCTTCGCAGGACTCGCTGCATCTCCGTCTCTGACAGGCACTGATTGATCCGGATCCCGTCCAGGATCTCCTCATCGTGAAGCCGCCTCCAGAAACCGTCTGAGCAGAGAAGCACGGAGGTGTCCTGACAGATCGTGCCGGTGCGGAAATCCGGGCGGACCACGTGGGAGGCGCCGATACACTGCAGGAGGATGCTTTTCTTGTCCGAAATGCCGGCCTGAGAGGGTGTGAGGATACCGGCATCCAGCTGCTTCTGCACGAGGGAATGGTCGTGCGTCAGATGCAGGAGACGGTTGTCTCCCGTGAGATACAGACGGGAGTCGCCGACGTGCATCACCAGATATTGCTGGCCGATCAGCAGAAAGGCCACGGCGGTCGTGCCCAGACGGATCCCCTGTCCGTGACCGTATCGGGCGATCGACTCGTTCATCTCCATGAAGATACTCTGCCACATCAGACGGACCCGGTGCAGACAGTGCATGGAATCAAAGTTTTCCTTTTCCGCGCGCCGGATGAGAGGGGGAATGTCGTTGACGAACCAGCGATCCATCCGCTTTTTAAACGCGGAACTGGCGACCTCGCCGAGCGCGAGTCCGCCGAGTCCGTCGCAGACCAGCGCAAAGCAGATGGGACCAAAACGCCGGCTCTTTGCGGCACGCACAAGAATGGCGTCCTGATTGACGCGCTTTTTGGCACCGATATCGGTCAGTGCCGCTTTTTTGATTCGGAAGTTCATGGGTTTCTCCAGTCGGGGATCAGAAAACAGTTCAGGAAAAACCGCTGTGTGGATCGGAATAAGAAATGTCGGTGAACATGATGATAAAAAACGGGAGAGAAAAAGTCAAGCGGGAAATTCTGAAAAAAGAGGAAAAAAATGATACAATGAGAGTTACGAAGAAACGGAGCAATCCG
>JAILOV010000069.1 GCA_024690605.1 Lachnospiraceae bacterium
GGAAAAAAGACCGTCAGCTGGCTGGCCCCCGTGCCGTTCTCGGACCAGGTGAATGCCGCGCGCTGGTCATGCAGACGGGAAGCCATCCCGGTCCGTATGACGAAGAAGATCCAGGAGACGAGAAAACACAGGGCGGCGATCCCCAGAGTGATCCACACCCTGCGGGAAAACCGCGGTCTGCATCTGGACAACAGGGACCGGATCGTCATGACAGCCGCTTTCCGTTATCAGCCGCCGAGCGCCGCACTGTCAGAGAGGCGCACATACTGCCCGGCACGGATCGGCTCCGATGAGGTCGTGATCACATATTCATAGCCGGACAGGGCGCCGGTGATCGCCGTGTAGGTGTCGTCCGACTCCTGCACCTCCACATCCACGCGACTCGCCGTGTAGCGGTTGCCCAGAGGACTGGCCTTCTGCTGCACGATCAGGATGAACTTGCCGTTGTTGTCGTCACGGATCGCGCTGTTCGGAACGACCAGGTCATAGTCCTGCGCGGTCTGTCCGATCTGAATGCTCACGCTCTGCCCGGCCTGCACCTCGGGGCTGGCGATCTTGAACTCCAGGATCTTCTTGCCGGCGGGATCCGACGGATCGGTCTTGATCGCCGAGAGCGTCGCTTTGAAATCGCTGTAGAACCACGCGTTCTGCGGCTCCGCGGCGTCACCCACATGAACCTTTCTGGCCTGCGCGTTGGTCACGGAGAAGCTCGTCATCATGTCTCTGCCCGCCACCTGGATCACGGCGGCCGGTGTGTCCGCGTTGGTCGTCTCTCCGGCGACATAGCCCACGCTCGTGATGATGCCGTCGACCGGCGCATCGATGGTCGTTCCGATGGATTCCTTGAGAAGCTTTTCTACACGTGCCTCCGCCTTATCGATCTGCACCTTCTGCTCCGTGAGCGTGATCTCGGCGGCGATGGCTGTCGTGAGTTTCTTCTTCTCCTCCTCCATCTTGGTGATCTCGGATTCGGCTTCCTCAAGATCCTTTGTGGCGTCATCGACCACACGCTTGACGAGTTTCAACTGATAATCCCGTCCCAGCTGCATCTGTTTCTGATAAGTGGCCAGCTGGGTCTCATCTTTTGTGTTTCCTGCGATCTGCACCTCATAGTCGGCGATGCGGCTGTTGATCGCCGCCTGTTCGTCACCGTCGGTTGTGTTGGTCAGATCGCGGTTCAGTTTCGCGATCTCATAGGTAGCGAGCGCCGAGGTATATTCCGGTGTCAGTTTATTGTAGTCAACCTCTCCGGCTTCCCTGGCATACTGGATCTCCAGCGATGCGTACTGATTCTCCGCCGCACGCTTGGCTGCCTTGGCCGCGTCTCTCGTCGCGACGGCCGCGTCATACCGTGCCTGCATGGTCTTTAACTGCGTCTGGTATTCATCCGGCGTCGATTCCACATCGTTGCGGATGTCGGTGATCACATTATCCGGCACCGTGCCGTCAAACAGGGACTTCTCATAGGTGACCTTCAGATCCGCCAGATCCTTTTCCGCCTTGGTCAGCTCCTCGGATTCCTCATCTTCCAGTTCAAAGAGGGTGTCGCCCTTCGCGACCGTGTCCCCCACATGCACCAGAACGCTGGACACCTTGCGCGTCTGCTTCACCACGACCTTGTAGGGATTGTCGGCCTCCACCGTTCCCGTTCCGCGCACCTTGGGGGAGATGCTTCCCGGCTCCACATAGGCGGTCGCGACCTCGGGCAGTGTCCGGTTCATCCAGGTGTTAGAGAAAAAGGTCAGGATGAGCAGCACGACAAGAAACGCGATGATCGCGTTCTTGATCCTGTCCCTGCGTGTCCGGGTCAGTCTCTCCTGCCGGTTCTTTTCCGCTTCTTCGTTCTGTATTCCTTTACCGCCAGCCCCGGCGCCGCTATTATCCATCTTGTTGTTCCCCGCCATGTTCACGCGACTCTCACTTGCGCTTCCCGTCTGTTCAGCCGATCTGACTGTATCACATTCACCGTTATCACCGTCTTCGCCGACGCGCGTTTCCGCGGCTGCGTGCACAGTTTCCGAAGCCCCGGACACCGGCTCTTCCTCCACGATATCCAACAGCCTTTCCTGCTTGTCCTTCATCCCTTGATCCCTCCCTGGTAGGTGATGCCCTCCACCAGATATTCTTCTCCGTATAAAAAAATCAGTAACGGCAGGACCATGTAGATCACTGCCACGGCAAACGCCAATGAGATCTCTCCCGCGTTGATCTTGGACAGGAACACCGAAAGCGGGTGCATGTCCTCATTTTCCAGGAGCACCAGCGGCTGCTCGACCATGTTCCAGTAGTCGATGAAGATCAGGATCGCGATCGAGGCCAGACCCCCTTTGCACAGCGGAAGCGCGATCTGCGAAAAGATCTGCCACTCTCCCGCCCCGTCGATCCGCGCCGCCTCCAGCACGCCCGAAGGGATCCTGCGCATGAACTTCGTGAGCAGAAAGACCGCGAACGGGGAAAAGATGCCCGGGAGCCAGATCGCCCAGTGCGTGTTCACGATGTGCAGGAACCGGCTCACCAGGAAGTTGGGTACGAGCGTCACCTGATAAGGCATGAGCATCAGGATGATGTAGCCGAAGAAGATGATCTCCTTGGCCAGAGACCGCTCCCTGGAAAAGCCGTAGGCCGCAAGCGCCGCAACGAACAGCTGGAAGATGACGATCGGTGCGACATAGAGCACCGAATTCCAGAACTTGAACAGATAGGCGGGACTGCGGAAGAGAACGGTCACATATTGCTGAAATGTGACCAGATCCGGGATGAACTTCAGGTTCACCGTCTCGGAGATGAACACCCTGCCCCCGGTCTTTGTGGTCGCGAACACCGCGCCGTAATTGGCACCGATCTCGGACGCCGACATGAACGAATTGGTAAAGGTGAAGATCACCGGCAGGAGGAACACCGCCGAGGTGACCGCCAGGATGCCTGTCAGGGATCCGATCGTGCACATCTGTCCCATTCTGCGTCTTTTCTTATTCAGTTTTTCTACATCTTCATAGGTTCTCATGCAGCCGGTCAGTCCTCGATATCTCTCCCGAAGCGGTCCTCGGTGACGAACAGAACCCCCACCAGCACCACGATGATCAGACTCATCATCACGGCCGCCGCCGAGAGCTTCTGATAATCCAGAGAGATAAAGGTGTTGTTCATGAAATGCTGCAGGAGATACAGCGAATCAAACGGATATTCTCCGGTCATGAGATAGGTCTCGCGGAACACCTTAAAGGAGTTCAGCACGCTCATGATCGTGACAAACAGGATCGTCGCCGACAGATAGCGGAGCTTGATGGTAAAGAACACGGAGAACCGCCCCGCGCCCTCGATCCTCGCCACCTCGATCAGATCCTTGGGGACGCTGGCCAGTGCCGCCATGAACAGGATCATGTTATAGCCGAGCGTCTTCCAGATGAACAGCAGCACGATCACCAGCTGGGCATGCTCGCTCTTGAGCCAGTCGATCCGTGCGCCAAAGATCGAATTGATCAGACCGTTGTAGTGGAATAGCACCTGCCAGATCAGGACGATCGACGCGACCGGCACCATCATCGGCGACAGGAGGCAGGAACGGAACAGGCTCTTGCAGGGGAGCTTCGCTTCCATAATTACCGCGGTGAACAGGGACAGGAACACCGCGAGCGGCACCGCCGTCAGGGAGAACCGGAGCGTGTTCCAGGACGCCAGCCGATAGGCCTCGTTTTTCCCCACACGGAAATAGTTGGAGAGACCAACGAATTCATGCTGCACCGGATTGTTCACGACGGAGTAGAAAAGAACGACAAAAAAAGGAGCGACAAAAAAAAGCGTGACACCGATCAGACTCGGTGCCAGAAACAGCCAAGAGCGGAGTTTCTCCCTGTCGGTTCGTTTCATGTTCCTTACCGTCACGGCGCTTCCTCGCATCAGTTCTTGAACGAATGCACAGGTCGTGGGATCCGCCCTGTCCGTTTGATGAAATCGTCGCAGCCCGCGGTGCTCACCCGCATCACGGGCGCTCTGCCGAGGAGTCCCCCGAATTTGGCCTCATCGCCGACGCCCTTGCCGATCACCGGGATCAGTCTCGCCGCCGTCGTCTTGCCATTGATCATGCCGATCGCCATCTCATCGGCAATGATCCCCGAGATCGTCGCCGCGCTCGTGTCCCCCGGGATCGCGATCATGTCCAGACCCACGGAGCAGACCGAGGTCATGGCCTCGAGCTTTTCGATACAGAGGGCACCGCTCCTTGCGGCATCGATCATTCCCTGATCCTCACTCACCGGAATGAAGGCACCGGAGAGTCCGCCGACCGAGGACGATGCCATGAGGCCGCCCTTCTTCACCTGATCGTTGAGGAGTGCCAGCGCCGCCGTCGTTCCGGGCGCTCCCGCTTCGGTCAGTCCCATTTCCGTCAGGATGTCCGCAACGGAATCCCCGACTGCCGGTGTCGGCGCGAGGGAGAGATCGACGATACCGAAGGGGATCCCCAGCCGTTTGGCGGCCTCGCTCGCCACCAGCTGTCCCACGCGTGTCACCTGAAACGCCGTCCGCTTGATCGTCTCCGAGAGGACCTCAAAGGATTCGCCCCGTACGGAAGCGATCGCGGTCCTGACGACGCCCGGACCGCTCACGCCGACATTGATCACGGCGTCTCCCATGGTCACCCCGTGGAACGCACCGGCCATGAACGGATTGTCATCCGGCGCGTTGCAGAAGACCACCAGTTTGGCGCATCCCAGCGAATCCTGCTCCTTCGTCGCCTCCGCGGTTTTGCGGATCACCTCGCCCATCAGGCGCACGGCGTCCATATCGATTCCCGCCTTGGTGGAACCGACACAGACGGAGGAACAGATGACACCGGTCGTGGAGAGCGCCTCCGGGATCGATCGGATGAGCAGTTCATCCGCCGCCGTCATCCCCTCCTCCACCAGGGCGGAATAGCCGCCGAGGAAGTTGACGCCGACCGCCGCCGCTGCCTTATCCAGCGTCTTTGCGATCCGGACAAAATCCTCACTGCTCCGGCAGGCGCTGGCCCCGATCAGGGCGATCGGTGTAATGGAAATGCGTTTATTTACAATCGGTATTCCGAACTCCCTTCCGATCGCGTCACCGGTCGCCACGAGATTGCCGGCCATCCCCGTGATCTTGTCATAGATCCGGTCGCAGAGTCTGTCCAGATCATCCGAGATACAGTCAAACAGACCGATCCCCAAAGTGATCGTGCGGACATCCAGATTTTCTTTTTCGATCATCGCGTTGGTCTCGCGGACCTCGCTGATATCTACATGCAGCATCCCGTTCTCTCCTCTGTAAGCGCTGTCAGTTTTTTAGGTCCGCCATTCAGAACCCGCCGCTGATCCTGTGCATGGAATCAAAGATCTCCTCGCGCTGGCATTTGACGACGACCCCGATGCCCTTTCCCAGCTCCTCCAGATCGTCGGCGATCTCCGAAAAAGGCTTCTCCACCGACTGCATGTCAACGATCATCATCATGTTGAAATAGCCCTGCACGATCGTCTGGGAAATGTCCAGGATGTTCATCCGGTGGTCCGCCAGATAGGTGCAGATCTTCGCGATGATGCCGACGGTGTCTTTTCCGACTACGGTAATGATCACTTTGTTCATGTCTTCTCTCCGTTTTTATGATTATTTATTATCATTTTTACGTTTATGCAAAATCACGCCTTTACCCGATCGTGAGCACCCGCGAAAGCATTGCACGGGGCGCGACATCGATCGGAAAATCATTGCCGTGCCAGGGGGTGTCCGAGAGCTCGATCTCCACACGGACCGTCTCATAGGCGAGTTCCGGGAGGTTGTTCATCTCGGAGAGATGCCCCAGGAGCACACCCTTCACGCCGTCATGCAGCACCCGCGACAACAGATCGCCGGCCGCATCATTGGACAGGTGTCCCCGCTCCCCGAGGATCCGCTGCTTGAGCGGATAGGGATAGGGTCCCGCCTGCAGCATCCGCACATCATGATTGGATTCCAGCAGCAGGACGTCCAGCCCGCTCAAACTCTGCTCGATCCGTTCATCAAAGCATCCCATGTCCGTCGCGACCGCGGCGCAAAACTGCCTGTTGCCCGCCGTCTGGGTGACCCGGTAGCCGACCGGCTCCGCCGCGTCATGGGAGATCGCGAACGGCCGCACGGTCAGATCACCGACCGTCACCTCTTCTCTGTCCCGCACGACATGGATCAGTTCCTGCCGGATGACTCCCTTTGCATCCCCGGCCTTCACGCGAGCGAGCGTCCCGCCGGTCGCATAGAGCGGCAGCCCGTGATGCTTCTCGATCATCGGGATTCCCTGGATGTGATCACTGTGCTCGTGTGTCACGAAGATCGCGTCGAGATCGGAAAAATCAAGATCCAGTGCATGAAGTCCCTCTGCCGTGCGCTTCATGGAGATGCCGGCGTCAATCAGGATGTGTGTGTCTTCCGTTCCGATATAGGTGCAGTTGCCGCTCGATCCGCTGGCGATCGTGGCCATCCGTATCACGGCGCTTAATCCTCTTTCCAGTAGATCTCGATCCTGTCTCCCTCGGACAGCGTCTGCATGTAATCCGGCGAAGCGCCGTTCACCTGCGTCACGATCGCACGGCCGTGGGAATCCTTGAGATCAAAATCGATATAGTCAAAAATATCAACGAAGATATAGTCGCTCTTCCCCGTCATCGTCACCTCACCGCCGTTGACGATCACGTGCAGATCCACCGGAGGGGCGGCTGTCGCGCCGGTCACAAAATCCTCCTCCAGTGCCTGCGCATCCCGGGACGCCTGCTCAAGTGCCGCGTAATCCCCTCCGAAGAGGCCTCTCTGCGCCTCAGCCTCCTCCTGCATGGCCTTCATCTCATCGGAGATCTCCTCCGGATCCGGTAGCTTTGAGGTGATCTCATGCAGATCCTGTCCGCCCGTGACGGGTGCGGTCTGTTCGGCATCCGACGCAAAGCTTTCTTCGGCTGCTTCTGCAACGGGTTCCGCGAACTCCTCCGGAACGGCCTCCTCCCCGAACACCTCGCTCGCGGGCGGCAGATCCGGCGCCGGCTCCTCTGCGGCGGGCGACACACGCTCCGCCCATGCCATGGCCTCCTCGGCCGCGCTTCTTGCATAGCGCGGCGGTTCCCTGTCCGGCTGCTGCGGCGTGTAATCCGCTTCCTGTGCGTCCGCGGTCTCCTCTTCCTCATCGCCGAACTCGTCGCGGTAGATATGCTCCAGCGGATCCTTTTTCCGGAATTCCACCTTGAAGTTTTCGTAGACCGGTGTGTCTCTGTCCGCGACCTCATTGTTCACGATGATCTGCGTATCGGGAGTGATCTCGATGTCCAGGAGTGCGGCGATCTGCTCGGCAGTGTCATAGTCGAGGATCCTCACATCGTCGCCGTCATGGATCCCGTAATAGCCCGTCTGCAGCTGTCCGTTGACATTGGCCACACGGGAGGCCTCCACCTCCTGTCCGTTGACATTGACCTTGAAATTCGATTTGAATTCCGGCAGCGCCTCGATGTCCATTTGGGCGGCCGGTCCCGTCGTGGAACGGCGCACCTCGATGATATCGTTGCCGTGGAGCCGCGCGTGGATGTCAGCCGGCTGGCCGTTTAAGAGGATCTCCGCGGATTCGCCGGGCTTACCGCGCACGATCCGCTCCTTGCCGTTGATGGTAAAGACCAGATCCTTGCCGCGCTTCGGGAACAGATCCTCGTTGGGGAATTCCACCTGCATCGCCACATCGGCGATCGCGAGCTTGCCGTTGTCATAGAGCTTCACCTGCTCGCCGTTGAAATTGACGAACACGAAATTGTTGTTGGCCTCATAGTAGCTCATGCAGATGCCGAGCGGCGTGACCATGCGGGAATCCCGCTCGATCCCGTCATTGGACATGAAGATGATGTCCTTCATGACCTCCTCGCCGCGAAGCGCCACACGCTCCTCGGGCAGTCCCATGCACTTGGCGACCGCCTCCACATAGCCCGGGATCTTGCCGCCGCCGCCGACGATGAAGATCGCGCTGACCGGCTCGCCGCCATTCAAGCGCCGGATCTCGCCCGTCACCTGCTCCGCCATTTCCCTGACGGCGGGTGCCGCCACCTTCATGATCTCTTTGGAGGAGAGTTTCTTCTCGAGCCCCATGATGTCCGTGTAACTCACGGTATCCTCTTTGCTGGCCCGCACCTTGATCTCGTCACCCGTGTTGAAATCCACCAGACAGTGCTTGGCGATCACCTCGGTCAGATGATCACCGGCCACCGGCAGCATGCCGTAGGCCACGATCGCGCCGTCGTTGGTGATGCAGATATCGGAGGTGCCTGCCCCCACATCGATGAGTGCCAGGTTCAGCATGCGGAACTTCTCCGGGATCGCCACCTCGATCGCGGCGATCGGCTCCAGCGTGAGATTGGCGACGGTGAGATCCGCCCGCTCACAGGCCTTGTAAAGACCGTCCACCACATCATCCGGCAGAAACGTCGCGATCAGATCGATGGAGACACGGCCCGCGTCATGGCTCTCCAGATTGGCGATCATGTAGTCATTTAAGTAGTAGTGCATCGTCGAATAGCCGACGAGATAATACTTGAGGAACTCTCCCTCCTGCTGCTTCAGGAATTCCGCGTAGGCCTGCTCCACCGCCCCCGATTCCAGATGATAAACATCCTCCGGTGTGATCGTGTGGCCGTCGGGAAACTCCATGGTAAAATGTGTCTGCACCGTTTTCAGCACACGGCCGGCAGCCGCGATGCACACATCGGTGAGCCGGATGTTGGTCGCCTCCTCCAGATCGTTCTTGACTGCCTTGATCGTGGCAGCCACTTTACCGATATCATGGATCTGCCCGTCCAGCATGGATCTGGTCTCATGCTCGCGCACCCGCTGCGCGACGCAGTAGAATCGCCCCTTGTCCATGTATCCGACGGTACCCACAACACTCCTGGTACCGAGATCCAGACCGAAGACCATGTTTTCCGCCCGCTGCTCTTTCCGTTCCACTGATGTGTTCTCCTCCTGACCGCCTGTTCCGTCCGGCCTCAACCGATCCTCAACGCCAGGTCGATCTGTTTTTTTGTCTCCGTCATGTCACCGCTGTTGTCGATGACCACCGGGCAGTGTGCCCGAAATTCCTCATCCGACAGCTGTCCCGCGAAGATCTCGTCGATCTTTTCGTCGCTGTAGCCGCGCGTAGCTTTCAGCCGGCTCCTGCGGACCGACGCATCCGCATAAATATACCACATTTCATCGACAAACGCCTCATAGCCGTTCTCAATGAGAAGTGCCGCCTCCACGAACACGAAATCGAAATTCCGCTCCCTGCGCTCCCTGTCGATCATCGCGCGGATCCTGTCGTTCACCGCGGGATGGATGATCCCGTTCACTGCGGCAAGAAGGCTTTCATCGGCAAAGATCCTCTCCGCCATCCGCCCGCTGTCGATCTCTCCGTCCGCATCCAGCACACCGCTCCCCAGAAGCTCCACCAGCGGTTCATAGCACGCTTCCCCGCGCCGCCTTAACTTCGCAGCCTCCGGATCCGCATAGATCACGAGACAGTGTACGCTCTCTTCGATATAGCGCAGGCATTCGGTCTTGCCCGCTCCGACACCGCCGGTAATGCCGATGATCCGGGGCCGTTTCATTTCGCCTCGAACCAGTCGGTTCCGAAATGGCAGTCCACCTCCAGCGGAACGGCGAGCGATGCGCTGTGCATCATCTCCTCGACGAGGATCTGCCGCACGGCTTCCTCTTCCCCCGCGGCGGTCTCGATCAGCAGTTCGTCATGGATCTGCAGGATGAGACGCGATCTGCGATCCTCATCCCGGAGCCGTTTCCAGACACGGATCATCGCGATCTTCATGATGTCCGCTGCCGTTCCCTGGATCGGTGCGTTCATGGCGACCCGTTCACCGAACGAGCGCTGAAGAAAATTGCTGCTGGCAAGCTCCGGCACCGGGCGTCTCCGGTGATAGAGCGTCTCCGCGTAACCATTATCTCTCGCGGACTGAACCAGCGCGTCCAGGAATGCCTTGACCCCCGGATAGGTCGCGAAGTACTGTTTGATATAATCCGCCGCCTCGCTCCGGGAGATGTCGATGTTCTGCGAGAGCCCAAAGGAGCTGATCCCGTAGACGATCCCGAAATTGACCGCCTTGGCGTTGCGCCGCATGAGCGGTGTCACCTGATCGAACGGCACACCAAACACCCGGGAAGCCGTGATCGCGTGGATATCCCGGCCTTCGTGATAGGCGGCGATCAGTTCCGCGTCGCCCGACATCGCGGCCAGGATCCTGAGCTCGATCTGCGAATAGTCCGCGTCCGCAAAGGTGCACCCGTCCGCCGGGACAAAGACCCTGCGGATCGCACGCCCCAGTTCCGTGCGCATCGGGATGTTCTGCAGATTCGGATCCGAAGAGCTGATGCGTCCCGTTGCCGTGACCGTCTGATGGAAACTGGTGTGGATCCTGCCGTCCGTGCCGATAAAATCGGACAGTCCGTCGGCATAGGTGCCCTTCAGTTTCACGAGACCCCGGTATTCCAGAATGTCCCTGACGATCGGATGCTCCTCCGCAAGCTTCTCCAGCACATCTGCCGCCGTGGAATAGCCGGTTTTGGTCTTCTTGCCGCCGGTCATCCCCATCTTCTCGAACAGGATCTCTCCGAGCTGTTTCGGCGAATTGATGTTGAATTCCGCACCGGCCGCGGTATGGATCTTCTTTTCCAGCTCGCCGATCCTGTCGGAGAGCTGTTCCCCGTAAGCTCTTAGCTCATCGCGCCGCACGCGGATGCCGAGACGCTCCATGTCGTAAAGGATATAGGACAGCGGCATCTCGATCATCTCGAACAGATCCCGCATGCCTTCCTCCGAAAGCTTCTCCGCGAGCACCGGAGCGGAGAGACCGGCGATACGCGCCGTCTGCGCGCCATAGGCGGCAGCCTCTTCGGGAAGATCGGTGAAGGGCCGCTTGCCGAAGATCTCCGCACGTGAACGGACGGTGATCCCCAGATGCGCCGCTGCCACATCCTCGGGTGTCAGGTCATTCACGAGCGGGTTCAGTAGATAAGCCGCGATCTTGATGTCAAACATCTGCGGCAGTTCCGCCGCGTCTTCGTAAAGGATCCTCGCCGGCGTGAAAAACGCGTAACTCTCCTTGGCGCCGAACACAGCGAGTGCCTTTTCCCCCGACAGCGCTGAGAGCTTCTCCCGGATCATCCGCGGGGAGATCTCCCCTCCGACGGCGAGATAGAAAGGCGCCTCCTCATCGGAGATCCAGATCCCGAGGCCGGACAGCGTCAGGCCGTTGTCATCATTCCCGCCAAATACAAATTCCAGCTGCGCATCCGGTTGATCGATTTTACGATCATAAATATGTGATATGCCGATATATTGAGATCCGGCGGCCGCCGCTTTTGCGAAGGCGTTCTCCGCTTCCTTACCGGTTCGACAGACAACGGGCGGCAGTGCCGTACCGCTGTCGGTTGCAGGCTGTATGGCAGCGGTCTCTTTGTCCGCCTGCGTCGCATCCGTTGTTTTTTGTACAGATCCCGCACCGGCAGCGGCTTCCTGCGAGAACATCGACAGGAGTTTGCGGAAACCGAGCCGTTTATAGACCTCATAGGCTTCCGGTGTGAAATAATTCCGGTGATCCCCGCCGGGGAACAGCGCCTCCTCGGGGGAAAAGGCAAAAGGTGCCCGCAGATCGATGGTCGCCAGTGTTTTGGACAGATCGTAGTCTGCGCGATGTGCCTGCACCGTCTCCCGAAGCGCTTTCTTTTTGATCTCGTCCGCGCGGGCAAAGATCTCGTCGCCGCTCCCGAACTGTGCCATCAATTCTTTGGCGGTCTTCTCACCGACTTTGGGCAGACCCGGGATGTTATCGGAAGTATCCCCCATCAGCGCCTTGAGTTCGATGAACCGCTCACCGCTCACGCCCCACTCAGCCGCGACCGCCGCCTCGTCATAGCGGGTGACCGTTGTCACGCCGCGCACGGTCTTCGGCTGTGCCACGATGATCCGTTCATCCGCGACCTGCAACAGATCCCGGTCGCCGGAGACGATGGTGACATCCCATCCCGCCGCCTCGCTTGTCTTTGCCGCGGTTCCCAGCAGATCATCGGCCTCCAGCCCCGCCTGCTCAAAGCGCCGCACACCCATGGCATCCAGCACCTCCTTTAACAGGGGGATCTGCTCTCTGAGCTCGGTCGGCATGGGCTTCCGCTTGCCCTTGTATTCCGCGAAGATCTTGTGGCGGAAGGTCGGTGTATGCACGTCGAACATCACCGCCAACCCATCCGGCTTTTCTTCGTCGATAAATCGAAATAAAATTGTCAAAAAACCGTATACCGCCCCGGTGTGCTTTCCCTCGGCGTTCGTCAGGTCGGGAAGACCGTAAAACGCACGGTTGATGATGCTGTGTCCATCGATTAAGAGCAGTTTCCGAGCCATTTACAACACCAGAATAAAAAGCGTGAATACGATCACGGCGACGACGGCCAGCGCCACCGCGCCGATCAGAAGCCCCGCCAGTTTCTGCAGGCGCTGCCTGCGCATGAGCCTCGCCCTGGCATTTTTGATCATCCGGTCAAATTCATTGCCGAGGTGGAAATTCCTGCCGTCCTCCAGACGCTGTAACCCCATGCGGATGAGCAGACGGATCGTCAGCTCCTCGCGGCAGTCGTCACAGTTCTCGATGTGTGCAAGAAAAGCCGTGAGCTCCTCATTGTCCAGATCGTCGTCGAAGAAGGCGCCGATCTCTTTTTCGAATGTTTTGCAGGTCAGGGTTCCCATTGCCGGCGGTTCAGATCTCTCCGCCCTTCTGCATCAGATCCTTCAGTGCCTCCCTGGAAAGCAGGATATAACCGATCTCCTCATCCTCCTTCAGCCTGTCAAGGCCCTCTTCCGCGTCCTTTGCCGGAATGACCCGGTGCAGATTCTTCAGGGATTCGCCGGGAGTATCCTCGCCGATCACGAGCACCCGGTCACGCTGCGGATCGTTATCAAGCGCGCGGTGCACGAACCGTCCGGGAATGGATTCGCCGGCGACATATTCCGGTACATCGGAATTGTCCAGAAGCTCCGCGAACTCCTCCTCGGACACCGGCCGGGAGAAATAATAACCCTGGATGGAATCGCAGCCGATCTCCTTAAGGAAATCATACTGTTCTTCCGTCTCCACGCCCTCCGCGATGATCGGGATGTAGAGGCGATTGGCCAGTCGCACGATCGTGGCAAGCATCGCCTTGCCGCGCTCGCTCGTCTCGATGTCAAAGGTGAGTCCCCGGTCGATCTTCATGATGTCGATGGGCATGTCCTTGAGCACATTAAGCGAGGAATAGCCGCTGCCGAAATCGTCCATGAGGATGATGAAACCCTTCTCTCTGAGCCGGTGGATCGTCTCGGCAAGCTGTGCCTGCACCTCCTCGTCGATATAGGCGCTCTCCGTCACCTCGATATGGAAATAGGCGGGATCGATCTCGTAACGATCCAGCAGATTAAGCAGCTCATCGGCGAGCTTCGCGTGGAAGATATCCTGTCTGGACATGTTGACGGAAACGGGCACCAGTTTCTTCCCGTTCTTCTGTCTCTCGTGCATGAACGCAAGGACCTTTTCCCAGATGTACTTGTCCAGATGGGAAATGAAGCCGTTCCGCTCCATGATCGGCACGAAACGGCCGGGCTCCAGCAGGCCTTTTTCCGGGTGGTTCCAGCGCACGAGCGCCTCCGCGCTGATCAGGTTCTCGGTGTTCGCAAGATAGACGGGCTGGAAATAGGGCACAAACTCCCCGTTTCTGAGTGCCTTCTCCGCCTGCGCCACCAGTTCCTGTTCCTCCAGCAGCGTCTTGCGCAGATTGTCGTCGTACCAGGCGAAGCGCACCGCCAGATTGTGTTTGACGGTCGAACAGGCAAGATACGCCTCTTCGATGAGATCCGTGACATCAAACTCGCCTTCCGGGACATTGCAGAGTCCGTAATGCACGATCATGCGGTAGTTAAGATCCATGGAGAACAGGACCTCGTCGACCTGCTCCACGATCCTCTCCGGATTGACCATATCCGACGGTAGCATGACCGCAAAGCGATCCGAGCCGATCCGTCCGTAGGATCCGGGTACATTGTCCTTAAAGAGCTGCGCAAACCGCTCCTTGAGCGCACAGCCGATCTTTTTTAAGATCGTGTCGCCGACCTCGTCGCCGAACATGTTGTTGATCGTCTTGAAACTGTCGATATCACTCACGACGATCGTGAAGCGCCGCTCGGGATAGGTGGCCAGCACCTCGGCGGTCTGCTGGCAGAAGCCCTTCATGTTGAAGATATTGGTCAGCGCGTCATGCTCGACATAGTGCCTCTTGATGATCGTCTCCGGATCCTTGTCGTCGTAGCGGTGAAAGGTGACGACAAAAATGGCACTGTCACCGATGGTCTCCAGCGGCCGCGCGTGAATGCGGCAGCGCATGTAACTCCCGTCGATCCGCTTGACCGAGGCGTCCGTCGCCACCGTGGTCCTGTTCTTCACCGCTTCACCGAACTCCCGGTTGATGCGGATCTTATCCTCCGTTGCGATGTCCGCGAGATTGGTGATGTCATGGTCGCCGAACTCGATCGCGTCCGGCGCGATGCCCGTCAGGGTGTAATATTCGCTGTTGGCGCAGAGAACCTCGATCACCTGCATCCGCCGGTCATCGCGGGACACAAAGGCCGCACAGGGAAAGGTGCTCACCATTTCCTTGTAGTAGCGCAGTTTCTCTCCACTCAACAACTCGTTCATCACTGGTTTCCCCCGGTTTTGTCATCAGGCTGCCGAAATGCCCGTCAAACGGGCAGACTCCGACAAATCCCATATTCCGTAATATTATAGCAAAGAACCCCGACGCAGACAACAGAAAAGAAAAAAAACGGGACCGCATGATGCGATCCCGCTCTTTCTCATTCTGTTGAGGTTCAGATCTTGAAGAAGCCGATCTCCTCGGAGAGTTTTGCCGAAACATCGCGCAGGGACAGCGCGCTCTCGGAAAGAGATTCCGCGGTGTTGGAGAGGCCTTCCATCGCCGATCCGGTTTCTGCGCTGCTGGCGGCGTTCTCCTGCGATATGGCGGAAAGGGAACTCATCGCGTCCATGACGACATTCTTGGCGTCGACGCAGGAGTCGACGTTCGACGAGATCTCTCTGACCTCCTTTGCGGTATCTTCGATGTGTTCGATCATCTCGTTGACACCGCTCGCGGTAGACTCGATGACCTCCTGCTGGTCGTTGTTGGTCTTCTGTACATTGTCCGCCATTTCCACGGCTGCCTGGGATTCCGTCAGGAGCGCATCCATCTCGGAACGGATGGTGTCGGCGGATTCGTTGGATTCCTTGGCGAGCTTTCCGATCTCCTCCGCGACGACGGCGAATCCCTTGCCGGCGTCACCGGCACGGGCGGCCTCGATCGACGCGTTGAGCGCGAGGAGGTTCGTCTGGTTCGCGATGGCGGAGATGGAATCGACCATCCGGTTGATCTTGCCGATCGTGTCGCTGGTGGTGTTGATCTTTTCCGAGATGTCATTGATCGCGGAATTCATGTTTTCGGAGCTCTGCTTGAGCTCGGAGAGATTGTCGGCGGAGGCCTTGGACGCCTGCTGCATCTTGGCCGCGATGTCGGTCAGGTTCTGCGCGGACGACTGGACCGCGTTCACGGATTCCTCGATCCGCAGCATGTTGTGCGTGGCATTCACGATCTCATCGGCCTGATGCGCGGCACCGTTGGAAATATCGGACACGGTCCGGGAGACATTGCCGGTGTTCTGCGACATCTGTTCCGAGGTCTGCGACAGCTCGCTGGAAGCGCCGTCTACATTGAGCGCGCCCTTGGAGATCTCGGATACGGTCTGTTTCAGCTTGCTGATGACATTGTTGGCATTGTTCGTGATGTCACCGAATTCATCGTGCCGGTCGGAGAACCCGGTGATCTCGATGAATCGTCCGTCCGCCAGGGCTTCCAAACTCTCTCCGATCGCCTGGATGGGTCTGCTGATGCCGTTGGAGAAGAAGACGGCGATGAAGATGCCCACCAGAACGAACGCGACGGACAACCCGATCTGGACCGCCAGTGTCTTGTAGACGGTCGTCAGAGCGACCTCCTTGACTCTGCAGGAAGCGACGACCCAGCCGCAGATCTCGATCTTCACCCAGGAGATGATCCACGTGTCACCCATGAAATCCGAGGTGTAGAATCCGCTGGTCTTGTCCCCCCTGGAATCGGTGTAGAACGGATTCTGATCCTGCTTTTCGGGATCCTCGACATTGAGCTCACGAAGGGAATGGGCGACAACGGTACCGGTCCGGTCCACCATGACGATCTCCTGCCGGTCCTGCGTGACCTCTTCACCGAGCAGATCATGCAATACCATCAGATCATAGTTGCGCTGCACCATGCCCAGCACGGTCTTGCCGTCCGTGTCAAACACCGGAACCGCAAAGGTGGAGATGCATTTGCCGGTGGTCTTGGAGACGTTCATGTCCGAGATAAAGACGCGCCCGGCGATCGCCTCCTTATAATACTCTCTGTCCGACACGTCCACCAGCTTGCCCGTCGACCGCAGAAGCTGCATGCCGTCCGCGCCCGAAAGAGCGGTGGAATTGCCGTCCGCCAGCGTCTCGTCGATGATCTGGAGCTGACGGATGATGGCCTCGCCCTCTGCCTCACCGGTGGCCTCGCCCTTGAGATAGGCGACCGTCGACGGCGACGCGGCAAAGGTTTTGAGTGCCTCCACATTGGTCTCGATGATGTTGTTGATCCGCTCCTCAACGATCGACGCCTGCGCCGCGTTGGTCTCATACGCACTGTCCGTCGCCGTTCTGATCGTATTGAGCGTGCTGACGATCGAAGAAATGGCGAGCGGGATCGCGACGAGCGCGACCATGATGAGGATCAGCCGCAGCCGGATCTTTCCCTTGTTGGATTCGCGGTTTTTCTTCTTGCTTGCTTCCTTCATGGTTTCTCCTTTACCTGTGAACGCACTGTATCTCCCGAATGATCGTGCAGGCTGTTGCCGCACGAGTGAAATTATACCACAGGAGACCGTTCTGTTTCAAGCCAAAAGCATGCTTCTCAACCATTCGCCTTCTGCCTCGCAAAATATAATTGCAGTTTATCCCTCAGTTCGTTTCTTGTGATCTTTTTCAGCAGATAGTCGACCGGGCGGAGCTTCATGGCGGTGAGCACGCTGGACTGGGAACTCTGTCCCGTCAGAAACATCACCGGGACCACATCGGAATCCGTATCGCTTTTAAGCATCTCAAAGATGGTAGGTCCGTTGACTACCGGCATCTCATAATCCAGCAGCACCAGATCCGCTTTGTTGGTGGTCAGCCACTGGATCGCCTTCATGCCGGAATTGACCATGACAACGGTGTAGGTATCCTTCAGCCATTCCCGGATCATCTGCATGTAGGTCACGTCATCATCCACGATGAGAATGGTCTTCCTCATTGCCATCGCCATCCGGTTGTCAAACTGCTGTTTTACCGCCTCAAGAAATCTATTCATATCCAGCGGTCTCTCAAACCATTCAGTGATACAGTTCTGCGGCATGGTCCGCAATACGGTCTCGTACTCCTCCTTCCTCCCCACGAGGATCAGACTCTTGTCCTTTTCCACGCACAGATCCTTCAGATACACGATGAATCGGGGATCGATGGGACTCTTTTCATCCATATAGTACACCAGGAGCTTGCACCCATTCTCCCGGGCGGTCAGTGCCTCGATATCCGTCGGGACATAGGTCGCCTCATAGCCGATCTCCGCCAGTTTGGACTCCATCCCGTGTACCGAAAAGGTTTCCTTGACGCTGATGATCAATACGCTGTTATCACTCATAAGTCCGTTCCCCTCTAAACGCCCAATCTGCTTTTGATGCCGTCCCAGTCAAGCCGGTTGAGCAAACCTTTGATATCCCCGATCAGGTTTTCCGCATCCTCCGGAAGCCGGCAGCCCTGCAGGGCGTTCACCGTATCCTCCGTTAGGGAATAATCCTCCGTCATGGCGTATTCCCTGAGCGCCATCAGGGCATCCGCCAGATCCTCCGCCGTAATGTCCTCCCGGTCATCCGCGGAAAGCTGACGCCCGATCGCACGCTGAACCTTCCTGTAGAGTGCGATGAATCCCTCATGCTCCTGCCTTATGAAATCATGGTTTTTGTCATCTCCCGCCCGTTCCATGGCCGCCGCCATCATGGACAGCACAAGGGCGCCGATGACCCGGGAGGTGCTCTTCAATCCGTGAGCCTTGATGGTGTATTGTTCCATGTCTCCGGCGTCCAGACAGCTGCACAGCTGTGCCACATTGTCATCCACATGCTCCATGAAAATGTCCACGGAGGAGAGATAGGCGTCCGCCGCCCCGCTGTTTTTCAGCCCCGCGTCGATATCGATCAGCGGCTCGTGCAGCAGCCAGTCCGGGAGCTTTTCCTTCTCCGCCTTGAGATCAGCGGCGCCATCCCGCGTTGCCGTCCGGTCTGCCGGTGCATTTGTATCGGCCGCAGCATTTCCGCCCGCGAAAGCACTCTGCACCGCGGCAAGCAGTGTTTCTGCCCGCACGGGCTTTCTGATAAAGGCAGCCGCACCGGCATCCATTCCCCGGCTCTCTCCCTCTTCACTCTCATCAGCCGTCATGAAGATAAAGGGCACCGCCGCGCCGTATGTTTCCTTCACCGTCGCACACAGTTCAAATCCCGACATTCCCGGCATCTTGACATCCGAGATCACCATGTCCGGATGCTCCGCCGCAAAGATCTCGAGTGCCTCGGCTCCCGACGCCGCGGTCAGTGTCTCATAATCGTTTTTCAGCGCTCTCGCGGCCAGTTTGGCCATCATCGGCTCATCATCCGTTATCAGGATCTTTTTCAATCTTCCTCCTCCTTTTTTTGCTGCCGGAACTGTTCTCATCCGAGATCACTCGGTACCCCTGAAGAGACAGTTTTTCCATGTTATCGTCATACGTATCATCCATGCTGTCAAAGGCGGACTCGGTAAAGATAAAGCAGATCTGCTCGGGATGCACGTTGTTCCTGCTCCGCAGGTTCCAGATCAGATCCGTGAGATTCCGCAGCATGCAGAGGTTGGCGGAAAGCCTGACCGCCACATAGGGGAATCCGTCGCCCGCCATACCGCCCCCTCCCGCATAGGAGAACACCTGCTCCAGCACGTGCTCCTCATACCCCATAAAGGCGCCACCGCCGCCGGAAAGACTCTCCAGGAGCTTTTCATCGATCTCTCCGAATTCTGGATCATCGATCCGCGCGATCGTTTCGGCGTAGATCACACTTCTGTCACTCTCGGACAAAACAGGCCTGTATAAAACCCTGATACGGTCCTCATTCATTCCGCGCACCAGGATCTCATCCAGTTTCATCCGGATCTGATACTCGCGCTTGCTCAGGATAGCATCGGCATGATAAAAGATCTTCGATCCCGAGAAGGCGGTAAAATTGTGTCCGAAGGCGATCAGCTCCGCGTCGTCGGCTATCTCCTCGGGGAATCTCACCGTCACGGTCTTCAGTTCGACCCGGATGCCGCTGTCACTTAACGGATTGTTTTTCCTGATCATGTCTCTGATCGCCGAGACGGCCTGCACCGGATTGAATTCCACGCTTCCCAGGATGATGTAGAAATACCCCGGATCCTCATAGTAGAACTCATAAGGCAGTTTTTCCGCTTTGCCATAGGTGTTGATGGCTCTCTCCGCCTCGTGGATATAGGCGAAGAAATCCTTTTCCCCCAAAAAGCGCCTCAGTTCCGCGGCGTTCACGATGGAGGCGATCACCACCTGCACCCGCTGACCCGAGATCCTGATCTTTTTGATCTCATCACGAAAGGCAAAAAAGCCCGGGAGTCCGGTGTTCAAGTCCACCTGGATCTCCGGCTTCTGCACATAGAGCACCACGAACAGCAGGGTGATCGCGGTAAAATAACTCTCCACCAGGAGGTTTTCCCAGACAAACTGGATCACCACGCCCACGATGTTTAAAAAGTAGATCGAGAAAAGGGACAGCCACTCCGAAAGCCGCAGCATCTTTCTTCGGGTAATGAGCAGATACACACCGAGGATCAGATACATGAACGCGAAGGCATAGATGTACAGGATCCATTCGCCCCGCTGATATCCCTCCTCCGCCGTGACCGTAAAGACCCTGTGATTCTGTGTGTTTATGAACAGCAGCGCGCACACGCCGAGATAGGGCAGGATCAGCGGGATCTTTCTGAAAATGCCCCGGATCCGGAACCAGGTCCTGGTCACAGAGATGATGTAGAATACGAACAGCATGTTTACGGCGTTGCGACTGAAAAAATAGATGTAATCAAGCAGTACAACCAGCCTGACAAGGAACGGCGACATCATTCCGCCCCGGTTGGCTACATTACAGAAAAAATCGGCGCCGGCACAGATCAGTGACAGCCAGAGGACAGACAGAAACAGCTTGTTGGATCTGCCCATGGTCAGCTTGCGCGACACCGTGGCAATGATCAGCACGGTAAAGACAGGGATCGATACACCGATAAATGTGATTCCCATGTAATTCATCGATCACTTCCTCGCAAAGATCAGTCCGAAAGTTCCCGGACCGCAGTTGATGGCAATGGAGGGCGCCGCCTTAGTCACATACACCCTGTCAAAGGTGATGATGTCCTCTACCGTCTCTCTCACCTTTCGCAGTTCGGACATCCGCATGCCCACATAGGTGATGAACAGCACGGAAGTGTCAATGGTATCGGGATCTTTCAGCACGGACCGGATATACTTTTTCTTCACCCGTTCATAGTTCCCCGCGATGATCCCGCGTGTTTGTATCCTGCATTCACTGGTGCTGATGATCGGGTGCAGCATCAGCGCATCACAGAGCTTATTGACACCGAAGGAAAGACGGCCGCCCCGGAAGAGATACTCCGTCGTGCGGATGATAAAGGAAAACTCGATCTTTTCTCTTCGTTTCTCCAGGGAATCCACCATAACCTCCGTGTCCTGCTGCCCGGAGTCCGCCAGATCGAATCCGTAAAGAGCAAGAAGCCCCGTGCCGCTGGAAAGGTTCCCGGAGTCAACGACCCGCACATTGTAAAACGAGAGCGCCGCCTCGCAGGCGTTGGCAAAGCTGTGGCTGGCGTATTTTGCCGTGGTGATATGGATAATGTGCTGTGCCTTGGTGAGCATTTCCGAGAAAAACGCCTCATATTCCTCCACCGTGGGAGCCTCGCTCGTAGCGATCACGGTGCTGTCCTCCATATAGCGCACGATCCCGTCGCTGTCTGTCTCCTCACCGTCGTAGAAAAGCCCCCTGTCCATCCGGACACAGCAGGGGATCACGGGAATACCCAGCCTTTTCTGAATATCCGGGGGCAGATCCGCCATGCTCTCGGTAGTGATGAGCACGGGCACCTTTTTCCGCATCTCCCGAACGATCCGGTCAGACTCATAACTCCTGTCGCTCTCAACGGACCGGATGACCTTGTCATGCGGCAGCAGTGTGCGGACCACCTTTTCCAGTTCGACCGGATCCACAGGCTTCACCAGATATTCATCAAAACCCTCTCTTCTGTAGAGCGCCTGATTCTCGCTGCCGGCATTGGCAGTGAGAGCGACCACCGGCGTATTTTTGCACAGACCGCCCGCCTGATCCCTCACGGCGTGCATGCACGCGATCCCGTCCATCTCCGGCATCAGATGATCCATGAGGATCAGATCAAAGTGATCCGTGAGTGTCTGTTCCAGACCGGCTTTCCCGCTGTCAGCGCAGGTCACCTGAACCTTTGTGTCCTTTAACAGTTTTTTGACCACCAGCAGATTCGTGCTGTTGTCATCCACCACGAGGATCTTTGCCTCCGGCGCCTCAAAGCTCTGATGATACGCATAGGCCTCGTCCGCACGGTTTAACTTCATCGCGGAAAAATCACCGATGATGCTCTCGTCCACGATCTCCTGCTCGATCTCCACTTCAAAGGTGGAACCCTTGGTGTAGACACTGCTCACGGAAATGGTGCCGCCCAGGAGGTCCACCAGCTGTTTGACGATGGACAGGCCCAGACCCGTCCCCTCGATATATCGGTTTTTTTCCGTATCCTCACGACGGAAGGCGTCAAACAGATGGGGGATGTTTTCCTTTTTGATCCCCATGCCGGTATCCTGCACACTGTAGGTCACCCGGGCCATGTTGCCGCCGGTCCTGACACAATGGACGGAAAGCGTGACACTCCCTGCGGGCGTATATTTGACCGCATTGTTCAGAAGATTGATGAGGATCTGTTTGATCCTGACCTCGTCGGAGAAAAGCTGCGCCGGGAGACCCGGATCGACGGAAACGGAAAAATCCAGCCCCTTTTCATAGGCCTTTACCCAGACCATGCTCACGATCTCCGAAAGCATCTTACCCACATCATAGTGAACCTTGACGATATCCATCTTGCCGGATTCGATCTTGGACATGTCCAGGATGTCATTGATCAGAGACAGGAGGATCTTTGACGCCGCCTGAATGTTCCGGGCGTTTTCCGCCACCTCGGGACCGGCGTTTTCCCTGAGCGTCATCTCATTGAGTCCGATGATGGTGTTGATAGGCGTTCTGATCTCATGGCTCATGCTGGAGAAAAACTTGCTCTGCGCCCTGTTCATCTCCTCGATCTCCTGCGCCTGCTCTTTTGCTTTTTCATACTCCGCAAGATACAGCCTGTACTGGGACACCACCATGTAGTAGCAGATATAACCGACGAGGATGACCGACACCAGCGAGTCCACAAACCATGATCGCTTATCATGATCCGGTGCCAGCTGCGGGTAATAGTAGCACAGGATATACAGCGCGGTGATCTCGACCGTGAGCAGTCCCACCATCACAATTCGCGTTCTGCCCTTGACCGTGAGCCCGATATATATATAGGCAAAACAGAACCAGATCACACCGCCGCCCGTGAGACCCCCGCCAAAGACAAAAGCGATCGGCGTTATCAGAAAAACGATACCCGCGGCAATGGCCACAGCCCCCAGCTGCAGTCTGTCATTTTTTATGGCCAGACAGGTGAGGATGGGGCCCGCAAGGACCGTGGCGATCAGGATCAGGATCTCCGCGGGGTTTTCCCCGATCACGATATCCCCGATGATGGCCAGGACCAGTGCGATCACGGCCACCGCGGTCACCAGGAGGAAGATGCTCGAACGCACGTCCTTGTGGTAGTTTAAAATGCTTTGCATAAAGCCTTTTATCTTTTTTGCCATGTCAGTTTCCCCTTATCCGAACAGATCGGCAATGACATTTAAAAGCTTCCCGTAATCCTCGATAAACCCGGCATGGTTGTGCAGAATGAACTGCTCGTTTCCTTCTTTGGCCGCAAATTCGAGTGTCTTTGCCTTTGCGGAAAGATCGGCCGCCCCGATCAGAGCAGAGGTGCTCTTGATCCCGTGAACCCTGATCTCATAGTTCACCCAGTCTTTGCTGTCGAAAAGACCGCTGATCTCCGCGAGTTTTTCATCCTTTTTATCCACATAGTCCGACAGGAGTTCCTCATAGAATTCCGTGTCACCGCCGCAGTAGTCGATTCCGTAAGCCGTGTCCACGCCGAGCGCCTGCAGGGCGGCATAGGGATCCGCCGGTTTCGTCCCGTCCGGAGCGTCCGGAACTGACTGTTCAGGCTGCGTGGCCGGTGCTTCCTGTGCGGGCTGCGCGATCGGTGCCGTTTTCGGAGCAGCCTCACGGTTTTTGCGTCTCCTGCGCGGCTCCTTCGTGTACACGATGGCATGCTTCGGCAGCACACGTTTCAGGACACGCTCCAGTTCCGCGATCTGAATGGGCTTGGGCACAAAGCCGTCAAAGCCTTCCGCGAAGAACATCTCCCGGGCGGAACTGATGGCATTGGCGGTAAGCGCGATGACGCAGATCTCTCTGTTGGATTTGTCCGCGTCCTGCTTGATCCGGTGCATGGCCTCCACGCCGTCCATGCCGGGCATCATATGATCCATGAACACCAGGTCAAAGTCCTTTTTCCTGCACATATCAATGGCTTCCTGACCGGAGCCCGCCGTAGAGATCTCCATGCCGTAGCCGCTGAAGATCTCCCGCGCCACGACAAGGTTCATATGCTCATCATCCACAACAAGGGCTTTGAGACCCGGTGTGGTCAGATACTCCTCCGTATCCACCTCTTCGACGGTGAACACCCGGTTCAGGAAGTTCGCCACCTGCGCACCATAGAAGGGCTTCGGTAATATGCTGAGACCCGGTGTCACCTCCCCGTCAAAGCCTCTGTCGGCCACCAGCGCCACATTCATCTGCTTTGCCAGGGAATCGATATATTCCCTGTTGTTCAGATACTCTCCCGTGCCAACAAAAAGATGAGTGAGTTTCGTGCTCGCCACGACCTTTTCCAGTTCCTGTCTGGACTGCACACGGTACATCTGAACGGACAGACCCACGGACAGATGGCTGATCATTTCCATGTAATACTCCCGGATCTTCGGATGTCCGGTGGTCATAAAGCCCAGGAAACCGCCCACGACACAGGATCTGTTATCTCTGACGGAGATGCCGGGCGTGGGATCCTCCACCTCCTGCGGGATACTGACCTTGATCACCGTCCCCTCATTGGGCCTGCTCTCGATGGTGAGCACCCCGCCCATGGCCTTCACAAAGCCGTTGACAATAGGGATGCCAAGGCCCAGACCGCCCTTGGTCCTGGCTCTGCCGGAATCCGCCTGATAAAACTTGTCATACACATTGTCAAGCTCATCCACGCTCATGCCCACGCCGGTATCCCGGACCTCGATCACCAGGTTGATCCCGTAATCCCTCTTCACGGGATAGATGCGCAGGCACACGCCGCCTTCCTTGGTATATTTGTACCCGTTTCTGACAAGATGCCACATCACCCGCCGGATCTTGGCTTCATCACCCACGAGCATCGCGGGCGTGGCGGTATCGATATCCACCACCAGATCCAGGCCGTAATTATCCGTCTGCGCCAGCTGGACCAGCAGATCATTGACAAGGGAATCCGGCATGTAGCTCGCCCGGCTTAACGCCACCTTTTTCATGTCGATCTCCGTAAAATCCAGGATGTCGCTGATCTGTTCCGAAGCGCGGTGACCCGCTTCGGATATGGACAGGATCTTGTCGCGCGCGTCCGCCGGCAGATCTTCGTTTTCCAGCACATAGGAAAGCCCCAGGACCGCACTGATCGGCGTCCGGATCTCATGGGAGACATTGGCCAGGAAATTGTTGGCTCGCTCGTTTTCCTCGGAGAGTGTACGGATCTGTTCAAGATAACGCTTTTCAGCGATATCCCATGCCGCGACAAGCCGTTCGATGATAAAGGCGGAAAACGGGACCATCAGAAAGACCATGACCGTGCGCACCACACTGCCGCGGCCCATGTTCAGGCCAACGCCATTCCGGACAACGATCAGATGGAAGACCAGCGAAAGAAGGGAACTCAGGATACCGAACCACAACAGGGGCTTCTCTCTGCTGAACGCGAACAGGAGGATCATGATCACGATGACCGTGCCGCAGTCATAGGTCGTGTTGATCTTAATGCAGTAAAAGAAAACCAGAAACACGCCAAAGACCCCGCAGATATAGATCTGTGCTTTCTGCGGGATCCTGTTCGTGATATAAAGCACCCAGCACATGACGCTGCCCGTGATGATCACCGGAAGCATCCAGATTTCCCAGTCAAGGAGCCTGTCCAGAATGACCAGAAGGATCGAAAACACGGTCATGCACATGATCATGCACAGATAGATGACCTTTTTCAGTTCTGTTTTTACACCGCTACTCTCCACAGTTGTTTCTCCCCGTCCCGCGCCCGCGTGTTTTCAGAAAACATCACCCCAAAAATTGTTTCATAATCCCGGTACATATGTCAAGACCATATAGTTTCCGGGCGGCGGAAATATTGTATATCGACTGGCGGCATGTTAGAATAGAAGGCAGGGCGATCCCGGTGAGGAAAACCCTTTGTCTGCCCGGCTCGAAAGGAGAAACGATGAGATTTAGAAAGATCGGAATATGGACATGCCTGCTTTCCCTCTGCATGGTTCTGGGATGCGGGATACCGGTCCACGCGGCACAGGCGGATGATCCGGTCAGAGCCGGGCGGACGACCCTGTCTCTCACGGCACTCACGATCACCGGTCTGGATGAGCCGATATCGGGTGTTCCCTTTGACACCAGCGCCACGATCGTAACGGCGGAAGGGATCACCTGGGACATTCCCGTCGTATGGGTGGATGAATACGGCAACCGCGTCACGGTCCCCGTAAAGGGAAAGAAGTATTTCCCGGCCTTCATCTTCTACACTCCCGCAGGCTATCGGATCGCGGATGTCAATGCATCCGGTGCGTTTGAGATCCGCCTTCCCGATTTTGTCACGGAGCTCGTCGGTCCGGAGGGGCTTGTCTTTGCCGCCGATCCGGCCAACGGCATCACCTACTTTTTCCCTGTAAACGGCGTACCTGCCGACCTCGGCAATCTGCTTCCGCTGCCTTCCGCCACACCGGTGCCCGAACCGGAGCAGGCGGCGCAGCCGGCACCCTCCGGATCCGAGTCCGAACCCGCGCCCGCTCCCGTACCGTTTGTTTCCGCCAAGGTGCGGATGTACTGCGCCGACAGCGCGATCAACACGCTGGGCAGCGAGTTTCTGGACGGGTTCATCGATCTGCTGAAGGATACGCTGGTCCCGCAGGCGGCAAATCTGCTGCGGGAGAAATTCCCGCAGTCCCTGGGTACCGCCGAACCCGGAACGGAACTCAGCAGCAATATCGGGCTTTATATCTATTACGTGGACGGGGAGATCATGGGGTATCCGGCACCTGCCAGTGCTTTGGCATTTAACTTTTCGATCGCTGACGAGCATGAGCTTTCCAATATTCTGGGACTGGATGCCTCCAGCTTTACGGAATATGACGCGGCAACGGGACGATGGGAGATTCCCGATTATCAGAAGGCCAATCTGGACAACACGATCGTTCATGAACTTCTGCATGCCTTTATGTTTGATTATACCCGGTACGGCATGTTCTTCAACCCCAATGACGAAAGCCAGGAGTTCCCGCTGTGGTTCAAGGAGGGAACTGCATCGATCACAGAGAATGATTACATGTACCGGCTGTGGATATTTCTTCAGTTTTCCGGAGATGCGGTATTTGATGCTCTTCATAACTATAGGGTCGAAGGGATTGTTCCCGACTATTCCACGCAGAATGTCCTGAATGGATACCTGGAACCCTATATGACGAAGGATGGGTCATATTTAGTCAGCCCCGGAGATGCATATCCGGAAGATTTTATTCTGGATATGACACAGGATGGGATTTCTTCGTATGTATCCGGGTATCTGGCTGTCGCCTATCTCGGATATATGGATGCACTGAACAGAGGTCAGACGCCGATCGACGCAAACAACAACATCAATGTCGATGTGATCCGCGGCGGTGTGGATGATGTCTTAAAGAGGCTGCACGGAACAGACAGCGTGGGGGCGCAGTCACTGGATGCGATCATTCAGGAGATCT
>JAILOV010000074.1 GCA_024690605.1 Lachnospiraceae bacterium
TCCAGATCCTCCAGGGACTCCCCGTCATCCTCGACTTCTTCGCCGTTTGCTGCCGCGGCTTCCCGCTCCTTTTGCTTTTGTTCGAACTCGGCCCGTTTTTCCTGCTCCCAGTCATATTCCTCCTGGGCCGATTCCAGAAGAGGGCGTGTGTGATTGTGGCAGTCGTCGTGGAATTCCCTTACCTTGAGCGCGTATTTCTCATAATCCTTGAGCTTTTCATAGTAAGCCTGCAGCGCTTTGAGCGCCTTGCCTGCCTGCTCGTCATATTCCCGTTTTGACTTGATGACCTTGGCGTCGCCCTCCATGTTGTTGATCTTGTCGATCGCCTGGACCAGCGCTTCACTGTCTTCGCCGACCACCTGCACGAAGCGGATCTTCATGAAATCGCCGACCTGTGTGCCGAAAACCGTCTGATCCATGAGGGTCGCGTTCTCCATGAAATCGTAGTCCAGCTTGGCGTCAACCGTGCGGAAAGGAATGACTTTGCCGTTTCTGGGATCACCGACCCCCGCCCACTTGTCAAAGATCGTTCCGTTCCAGAAGTTGTAGCCCCACCGGGTGGTCTGAGAAAGATCAAAGGTTGCGAGAATGTCCTCATTAAAGTCCCCGATATAGGCATCCCGCTTGACAGCCGCATGCGGTGCATCCTGAGAGACGCCGAAGAGACCGTACATCTCCCGGAGCAGATTGTCATAGTCCGTGAGGATCGCTTCGCCATAGGTGTCCGCCGACATGACCGCCTGGTTGGTGAACATCTTGATCCTGGTCAGATCGACGAGAAAACCGGTGAAAAATACGGTAGGGATCAGGATCAGCGTGACCAGCACCGTGATCACGCCACGCTCGTTCCTGCGATTCTTTTTTCCGTTCCGTTTTTTCATATTCCGAGAGCGTCCTTGAACTTGCCGTAGAGCTCGGCGACCTTGTCGATAAGATCAAGACCTGCTTTTCCGACTTCCGTGTCGATCAGCAGATCATGGACCAGATCGACGGTGCGGATGAACTCATCGCCGTCCGTGACGATGATGGATGCCGAGGCAGTGAGCTTCAGCGTGTTGGTCGCACCGATCAGCTTCAGATTGACCGCCGGGTGGACCGTTCGCTGCGCCGCCCCGGTGATCCGTTTGTAGATGACATAATTATCCATCTTCGCTTCCATGGTGGCTTCGCTCGCATCCTCGAAGAAAAGATATCCGAGAAACGAAGAAAAGATCCTTTTATATTCCTCCGGCTTGAATTTTGTGAAGATGAACCGGTAGGGATTCATCGGGGCATTGGGGATATGGAATTCACTTGCCGTGATCTTGTCCCCGAATGCGACATCATCCAGCACACTGACAAAGGTGTCACTCTCCTGATTCTTGCAATAAATCAGCGCATTCTCCAGGTTGGCCTGGAGATTTGCGCGCACCGTAATAAAGAGTGCGGCATAATAGAGCGCCAGCACCGTCAGGATGATAAAAGGCATGAGCAGCGTCGCCTCGACGATCGGGGAGACGCCGCTCTCGCTGTCTTTGAGCATTTTCTGTTATTCGATCGCGTTGATCTCGGAGGTGGTCGCGTTCGTGATGTTGCCCCAGACGGTGGTGAACCACTCCTTCAGACCGTCCCAGAAGATGCCGGCCAGAAGCACGACGATCAGGATCAGGATGACGGTTGCGACAATGTTGGAAACGCCGCGCTCATCGGACTTCATTTCCTCCTTAAAGCTGTTCCAGCGAACCTTCAAGCCGATCATCAGATTGTCCATTGCCTGTAACATAGTTCTCTCCTCTCTGCGTTTCACGCAAACAATTTATTTTATCCACCGGTCAGAATGAGCCGAAGCTGCTCATTACCGGCACGATAAGCATGATCAGGATCCCGGCGAACATCATGAGCGTCGGGACAAAAAGTTTCGTCTGCACGCGCTCTCCCTCACGTTTTGTACTGTTCTGGTATTCATTCCAGCTCTCGGTGTTCAGGGACTTGAACTGTGCCACGATCTCCGCGTTGCCCTTGTACATGTTCTGCATGATCAGGGTGGCAAGCTTGGAGGTGTAGTTGTTGCTGCATCTTGAGATAAACGAGGTATAGGCCTCCGCGGGCTGCACATTGTTGTTCAGATCGATGTTCACGCGGTTCATCTCTTCATAGAGCGTGCCGCGGCCGCTCTTACTGGTGAGATCCCATGCACGGGATACCTCCATGCCGGCTTCCGTCAGAAGCGTCAGCTTGGAAATGACCTGCGGGAACTGCCGCTCAATGCTCTCCTGCCGCTCCTTCACCACAGTCGTCACATCGTTGAAGGGCAGATAGGCGAGCAGTCCGAACACACCGATCACCGCGACCGCAAAGATGAGCGCTCGCGAACCCATGGAGAGTGCGATGGCACCTGCCAGAACGGAAAACATGAGGAACAGGCCGAACAGGAAATAACCGAACAGCGCCGCCATGACATAATAGGCGCGATTGACGGCTTCCTGTCTGTTCTGATAGCGCATGCAGGTGCGGATCAGCTTCTGCATCGCCGGATTCGTCGCGTCCCATTTCAGGAACTGCAGCAGGCGGTAGCCGGCCAGCGGAATGATGTCCAGAACGGAGATCTTGCCGTTCTGCAATGCCTCCAGCTGTTTCTCGTTCTGTTCCTTCTGTTTGCGCAGACGCTGTCCCTGACGGAGCTTCTTTTTGTTCTCCAGATCGTGATGGCGCTGCATCTCCTCGGCCAGCAGGATCATCTGGAGCTCCGCCGTGCGGATCTTTTCCTGCAGCTCCTCGATCCGGCTGCTGATCAGCAGATCCTCCACGCCCTCCCCGGTGGTGAGGAGCAGATAAAGGAACAGGATGAGTAATGCGGTTGCCAGGATCATGCAGATGATCATCTCTTTATCCTCATGCGTCTATCCTGGCTGCTTTATCCGCCAGAACATAGGAAACGGCAAAGATCGCCAGAGCCGCAGTCGCGGCGACTCTGCCCATCGCCGTGGTGAACATGGCATCCATAAACCCGCCACCCATGGCAGACATGGCGATCACGACGATGACCGGCATCAGCAGCATTGTGTTGGTCTCCGTTTTGGCCGCTGTGATCGTCGTCTCGATCTCCTGCTCCACTTCGATCTTCTTGGCGATGATGTCTCTCGTCTCCGACAGGATCTCGCCGAACCGGTCGCTCTTACCTTCGATGACCTCATAGACCGTTGCGAAATTGCGGATATCCTCGAGGTCGCTCCGCTCTCCGAGATCGGCAAACAGTGCGGTGAGCTTTCGTCCGCCCATTTCATACTGTTTGATGATGTTGCTCACCTCCCGGATGATATCGGTCTCGCTGTTATAGGTCAGCTGCAGATCACCGAGCGCGTAGCGAACGGCCTGCACCTCCACGTTGCCGGCACGGACCGCGACAGCCATGGAATCCAGGAAATCCTTGAACTGTGAGCGCAGGGACTGCTGGCGCTTGCGGATCGTGTGATTTGCATAGATCTTTTCAAGGAAGATTCCGGCAAACAGGCCGAGCGGAATGGCGGCGATGACGGCATGATAAAACAGGAACACGATCACGCCGGCGATCAGGGAACAGATCACATAGGCGAGGATGTGCTGCGTCTTCGTCATGTTGCATTTGAAATAATAGGTATCCTGGACCTCTCCCATCGTGCGCTCCTTGATCTCTACAGATAGTCGGTGATACCGCTGGCGATAAACTTCTCCGGATGGGCCATTTCATTGCCCGTGCGCTTCAGTTCGCCGACGACGTGATTGAGTCTGGTCTTCTCCGGATCCTCTTCGAATTTCCAGAGCGGGTTCAGAATGATCTCGCCGTCCTTCATGCCCTTCACTTCGGTGATCTCCACCGTCTTGCGCGAGGAGTCGCGCATACGGGAAAGATGGACGATGATGTCCACGGCAGAAGCGATCTGCTGTCTGATCGCAGGGAGCGGCAGACCTGCCGCGCCGCTCAAGACCATGGTCTCCAGACGGGAAAGCATATCATAGGCCGAATTGGCGTGGCCGGTCGACAGCGAACCGTCATGTCCGGTGTTCATCGCCTGCAGCATGTCCAGCGCTTCGGCACCGCGGACCTCACCGACGACGATCCGTTCCGGTCGCATACGGAGGGATGCCTTGATCAGATCCCGCATGGAGATCTCGCCGGTCCCGGTGGAGTTGGCGTTTCTCGTCTCCAGACGGACCAGGTTGGGAATGTGCCGGATCTGCAGTTCCGCGGAGTCCTCAATCGTGATGATGCGCTCATTCGTCGGGATGTAATTGGACAGCGCATTTAAGAAAGTGGTCTTACCGGAGCCCGTACCGCCGCTGATAAAGATGTTGTAGCGGGCGTGCACGAGTTTCTTTAAGAATTCGGCCGCTTCCTGCGGCAGGGAACCGAAGGCGATCAGCTTCTGGATCGTCATGCCCTCCTCAGGGAAACGACGGATCGTGACGATCGGGCCCTCCAGCGCGATGGGATCGAGCACGACATTAACACGGGAACCGTCACGGAGTCGCGTGTCCACGATGGGATTGCTCTCGTTGACACTTCTTCCCATGTCCTGAACGAGACGGGAAATGATGTTGCGCAGCTGTTCCGGACTCTCAAACTGCTCATCGATCCGGTGGACCTTGCCTTCCTGCTCGACAAAGATGTTGTTGTAGCCGTTGATCATCACCTCCGTGATGGTCTTGTCGTTGATGATCTTACCGAGGATGCCGAGACCGCGGATGGAATTCAGGACCGTCTGCGCGAGACTCTTGCGTTCCTTAAAGGAAAGTGAGGAATAGTAATTCGAGATCTCGGGATCGGAAGCCGTCTGTTTGATCCGCTGTTCCAGACAGGCATTTACGCGACCGTAAAGAGCTTCGTCACTCAGATCGGAATAGGTCGGATCCGCAGTGACCAGCGCGCGGATCGCGGTGGTCTCTTCGGTAAAAAACGGTCTGTTGCTCTCGCTGTTCATCACAGCACCTGCCCGAGAAAGCGCATTCTCTGATCGGAGGAAATGGCGGCGATCAGGCGCTCGCAGTCCGGACGGTCATAGGCCGGAATGCCGCCGAGAACGTTGCACGAACCGCTCGTGACCGGTCTCCCGCTGTCAAAATTGTTGACCTGCACCATCTTGTCCTCATAGCGGTTCATCAGGTACTTCTGCGCATAGAACAGATCCAGTTTTGCGGTTGCCGTCTCGCCCGGGCAGGCCACAACGATGATCCTGTCGGCGAGATCGAACAGCGCGGCGTTTTTGGAAGAAATGCTGCAGCCCGCATCAATGACAACAACATCGAACAGGCCGCATCCCTGCAGCGTCTCAAAGAGCGAAGCGGTGTCCTTGTCGGTCATCGCCAGAAAATCATTGGGGGTTCGGAAGGTGTTGAAATAAAAGAGGTTCTCGCTCCTGTTCTGGATCATGCTCTGGATGAGCAGCGAAAAATCAAGATTCTCATCAAGCTCCGCGAGCAGATCGGAGATGCCTTTTCCCTCTCTGTCAGGAAGATAGGCCTGGCAGGAAGGGATCTCCTCGAAATTTTGATACAGCACGCGGTTTCCCTGTGCGGCGATCCTCGCTGCGATCCCCAACGCAACGGTGGTCTTGCCGGAACCGCCGATCGGAGAAAAGACAAGGACCAGCTGTGCTTTGCCTTCGTGGCTGCTTTCCGGGCTGCAGGCGGCATAGATCTCCAGGATCGCACGCTGGATCTTGTCACATCGCTGGAATTTTTCGATCCGGGGCAGATCCTCCAGATCGGCGGTGATCCCGGATCGGTCATCGGACAAAAGGATCTGCACGGTACGGGCACCGGTCTTGATCGGAAGAAACGCCGGATCGGAAAGCACGATGTCATATCGTTTCTCATCCAGCGCTTTTTCCAGACGGTCTCCGGATCCGAAGGAGGAAACCTCAAAGTCCGGATACTGTTCAAACGCCTGGATCAGGCGATCCAGATAGGCGCGGTTCTCATCGGCAACTGCGATTTTGATCCTTTTCATAATGAGCCCTCTTTTGACAGGTGATCACACAAAACCAGTTTAAGATTATAGCATAAAGCGGTGAATTTACAAGAGTTTTCCTTTACGCAGACAGGGATCCGCCGATCTTTTCCAGCATCCTTTTCCGCTGTTTTCCGAAAACGGGAAGGAGGATCAGTAAAAGGATCGCAAAAAAACAGGCTCCGGCGATCCCGCCGTAAAACATGAGCATTCCGGTCGTCACGATATCCATCCTCCCTGTTTCGCCTCGGCATACGCGTTGTCGAGGATCTGCATTTCCGTGTCCGTTCTGCCTGGAGCGGTCTGCGATTCATAGAGGTCTCTGGCCTTCTGATAGTATTCGGCAAAAGCTTCGTAGCTGCGTTCTGCCGGATCGGTCTGTGCCTGTCTGGCCGTTTCCAGAAAGGCAAGTCTCTTCCAGGTCTCATAGCGGTCCGCGTAACTCTGCTTCATCCGTTCCGCGCAGGATAACGCCTTATCGATATCGCCGCTGCTCTGCACCATCACCACCAGATTGTTCCAGGTCGTGAGATTGCCCCAGCCGCGGTCGATGATCTCTTCAAATATTTCAGCTGCTTTTGCGGCACAGGATGGATCATCCGTCAGTTCATTCAGGCGGATCTCTGTCTGCGCGAGACGTTCCAGGATCAGGGCGGTCTGATCCTGCGGCAGCACGGTCCTCGCCTCTTCCAGAAGTGCGGCGGATTCCCGCAGATGCTGTTCATCGGAAGACCCCGCGGACAGCACATCACTCCAGAGCACGTAGGCGCGGAGCTTCACATAGTCATCATCCGTATCGTTGATACAGGATCGGAATTCTCCGGCGGCCGTGTCATGATCTCCGGATGCCGCCGCGATCTCTCCGCGGACAAGAGCCAGATCATCGGACGGAACACCGGACTGTTCCGCTTCGGCAAGCACCTTACCGGCCTGTGAAGTATCACCCGACTGGGCAAGGGTGATCGCAAGATCGCGGTAGACCTCCGGATTGCCGGTATCGTAAAGCAGTGCTGTCTGGTAACGGTTGATCGCCTCCTTCAGATCCTGCAGTTCATAAAAACAGCTGCCGGAAAGATAATAGAGTTCGGCGATCTCACGCTCCTGACCTTTCGGAAATGTGCCTGCCAGCACATCGTTTTCCAGCCATTCGGTGGTATCGGCGTATCGCCTTTGCGCATAGTAAAACTGTGCGCGTTCCACCTGCGGTTCCAGACTGTCCGGGTTCTCTGCGAGTGCCTCGTCGTAAAGCGCAAGAAATCGATCCTCATCTCCCGCTTCTCTGGCGGAAGAGAGAGATGCCAGTAACGCGTCATAGGAATCATTCTTTTCCGTGCGCATCCTGTTGTTCCCCAATGTGGCGACAAACACACAGCCGATGAGCCCGGCAAGGACAGCAACGGAAATGAGTGTCTGTCTGAAAACCAGAGCTTTGTAGCGCCTGTCGGTTTTCGTGTAGCCAAGGAGCGCTGAAAGCATGGTCCGTGCGTCGGGAAATCGATCGTCCGGATCAACGGCCATCGACCGGTCGATCACCGCGGCAAAAGCGTCACTGAAATTGGACCATGCAGAAAGCGGCGTGACCTGACCGGGCTTTCCGGGCTTTTGCCCGGTCACCAGATGATAAAGAAATGCGCCGGCACTGTAGAGATCCGCGCGTGCGTCGATCTGACGGGAAGTATTGTCGATGAGAACATCCGCCGTGTCCGGATCCGATGCGGACAACCGGTTTACGGATGGATCTTCCGCGGAAGGAAGCCGTATCTCGGTCGCTTCCGTATCGTAAGGAAGAACCGCTGTTTTTTCATCGTTCTCTTCCGGCAGAACCGCTGTGATATCGTCATCCTGTAAAGACGGGGTTCTGCGGATAGGCTCTGCGACACTTTCGGAAAGCCTTTGCTGCAGGGCATGCACCGCATCGATCTGCTCCGGAGAGGCATAGCCGGGTGTGAAGCCGATCGTCACGTCATTTCCCTTTGACAGGACACCGGAGATATTGAAATCGATCAGACAGATATTGTCTTCGGGAGTCAGAATGATGTTGTCGGGCTTGATATCACCGTGAAGGATCGGGATCCGCTGTGTGTGCAGATAGACCAGCGCTTCGAGGAGCTGGGCGCCGTATTTTGCGGCTTCCTTCTGTGAAAAGATCCTGCCTTCAGAAAGAAGTTTCTGAAAGGATTTCCCTTCGATGAAATCCATGACGGTGTAGATACCGACCGTACCGTCCTGCCGGTCGGTATCCTCTGTCTCGATGAAATCCAGTACCTGCGGCAGATACGTGTGCCGCAGGTTTTTCAGTATATCCGCCTCGCGGCGGTTTTCCGCCTCACTGGTTCTTCGGATGTGCGTTTTCTTGATGACGACCGTCTTTTGCAGGCGTTTATGAAACGCTTTATAAACAGTCCCGCCTCCGCCGGAGCCGATGACGCTCTGGATCTCATAGGTTTCGGACAGTACCGTACTGTTCATGGCGCACCTGCTCAGTTACCGGTGTATTCAACGATGACCGAACCGTCAAAGCTGTGTGTTTCGTCATAGGCAACACCGGACTGTTCCGATTCCATGGCAAAGTAAGAGCTGTCCCATCCGTTGATGCCACCGGCACCGGCACAGTCTTTCTTTCCCTGTGAACCGCCCTGCCAGCCGGCACCGCCTCCTCCGCCGTCGACATGCCCGTTGTTGCCGCCGAGCTTGGATCCGGTCGCATTCCCGCCGTCGGAAGAAACGCGTCCGTTCCGCCCGTGTTCCGAGCTCTCATAGTTGCCTCCGCCACCACCGGCCGCTGCTGCGATCCGCTTAAGATCCAGATAGATCTCCGTACATCCGCCGCCGCTGCCGGACCAGTAGGCACTGCCGCCGCCGTTAAATCCGCCTTCCACAATGCCCGCCACCTTTTGCGCATCATTGCCGGAACCGCCGGTCAGGATCAGCACGCGCTGACCGACCTTGAGATCGACGGTACCGACCAGTTTCGCACCGTGTCCCTCACCGGAGCGGTCACGGAAATTGTCCGTACCGCCGTTGGCGCCGTAGAGCGTGAAACGGTAGCGACCGTCACAGGGAGCATGAAAAACCTGCAGGGTGTCGCTGAAATAGAAGGTGGTTTCCGGAGCTTTGTCCGGTGCCTGACCGGCAGGCATCGCAGCGGAACCGTCGCTGTTTTCAAGGTAATCCTTGAGTTCCGTTGATGAAAGCCTGTTCTGGGAACTGAGGTTCACCAGAGATTTGTCCAGCACCGTTTTGCGCAGGAGATACTGATAAGCATCCGTTTCAATCCCCTGACCGTCGGCGGTAAACGAGCAGACCGGCGTTCCCTCCGCAATGAAAGGCATATCACGCGAAAGCTGGAACTGTCCGTCAAAGACACTCTGCGCCGAACCGTCCGTGATCCTCACCACGCGGTCAAAGGTAATGCCGTCCGCTGTATATGGCGTGTAGATATATTTATCATGCGGATCGAATGCCAGGATCCCGGCCTCCGTATCCAGAACCTTCGCAGCTGTTCCGTCATCGGAGGCGGCATAGATCGCGGCACCGGCATTGTTGTTCTTAAAACAGACAAGCTCCGGATCTTCACCGTTATCCAGATCATAGAGCAGATATCCCGAATAGGAGGAACCGTCCTGCCCGAGCGTCTGTAGAAATGCTTTTCGCCAGGCGGCAAGCTCTTCTTCAGCCTGTTCTTCTTCGGGTTCTTCCGCGTCCTGACCGTCATCGGAATCCTCATCTTTATCCTGTTCCTTATCTTCTGCTTCATCCTCGTCTTCATCTTCATCTTCGTCGTCATCCGCGACTGTCCGGGATGAGCTGCCGAAAGGAAGCGAAAAAGGAAGCAGGTCAAAATGCGCGAGCGCAAGGATACCGCCGCCGACAAGCAGGAAGAAAAGAATGACCAGCAGGACGATGAGCAGCACCGGACTCTTCTCGGCAGTCCGGGAATGTGCACCCGAAGCGGAACGGGATACACCGGCGTTCTTACCGATCCGCTCATCCGTCTTCGCGATCGACTCGGAGACCGGTTTGACGCGTTCCGGCGCAGGCGTTGCCTGATTGGCAAAAAGAAGCGGGGTCCCGTCTTTTTTGCAGAATTTTACATCCTCCCCATAGGAGGTGCCGCAATTGGGGCAGATCTTGCCGGCAGGCTTGATCTGCGCCGGAGCCGGCTCCTCGATCAGGACCGTACTCTCCTCATCAGGAACCGCGTTCTCTTCAGGCTCGACCGGTGCCTCTTCCAGCGGGGTCCCGTCGAGCTTGCAGAATTTCATCTGGTCATCATAGATCTTTCCGCATTTCGGACATCTTTTCATCGCTGACTGCCTTTCAGGATGCTACAGGAATGTTGCCGGTCGACTGGATGCGCGTGTGGCTCACAAAATAGCGGTTGAAGGAACACACTGCCCAGGGGGTATAAATACCGCAGGTGATGCCGCAAAGCAGGATATTCACGATATAAGTGCCGAACAGACCGCCGCCGGTTCCTTCATAGAGATAACGATCCGTATGAACGACCGTGTTCTTGAGCATATATTTCTTCACCATGGTGTTGGCCCAGGGCGTTCCGAAACCGCAGGTGATGAAAGTGAGCAGGCCGGAAATGATCGCCGTTCCAAGGTATTCCGCGACGGAACCGGTGAAGAAGGAATCCGGATAGGCATCGCTCGTGGGGATCTCGCAGCCGACATAAGTCGTGTGCTTGGCCACCCATTTCTGATAATCGACCATCGGCACCTGCAGGAAAGAATAGATGCCGCAGGTAATGATCGAGAGCAGGATCCACTTGATCCAGTGACCGATCAGTTGTCCGCCGGTACCGTTAAAGGAAAGGCGCTTTCCGCCGATCACGGTGTGGGACTTTTCCCAGCGCAGCCACTTGCAGAGCAGCCAGGGTGTTGCGATCGTGCAGGTAACGATAGACAGAAGGATGATAATGATATAGAGGCCGAGGACCTCGAATCCGTTGCCGTCAAAATAGGATGCATTCGGATCGCCCGCTGCGACCGGCTGACCGACAGGGCCGACAGCGGTCGGAACAGGTGCGACCGCAGCGGAAGAAGTGCCGGAAGCTGCCGTTTTTTCGGCGGCTTTGGTTTCGCGCTCGGCTGCCGCGATCTCTCGGGTTCTGTTTATAACGGACTTGATCTTTTGAAAATCACCGGCCAGATCCACGGGACCGTGCAGACCGACATGATCCATATAAACCTTGACCAGCAGATCCATGCCGATAATGACAGCCGCAAGGCCAAAAATCGTCCGCAGCGCGACCACAAGGATCGGGCTGTAACGGCGAAGGAACAGAATCGACATGACGAGCGTCAGGGCCGAGACGATAAAGCCGATATACAGAGCCTGCTTGTCATTGTCCGTACGCCTTCCCAGTGAGAACACAAGGCCGCAGATCTCCGCGATGGAAAGGACCAGGGTCAGGATCACCAGGATCATCCGGATCACACGGAAAACCGTCTGCAGGATCTGGAAAAAGGCGCCAAGAACTAACGGAAGGCCGGAGAGAAGACCAAACACACTGATGACAACAGTAAAGACAAACGTGCAGATCGGAAGAACGCAGAGGATCCCGGCAAGGAATTCCGTCAGCTTAAGAAGATCCTTGTTCTTAAATGCCGACTTGATCGCATCGGCAACGCCGCTCTCCGCATCGACCGTTCCGGTCCAGGACGTTCCCGAAGAGCTCCCCGTATAGGAAGACGATGAAGAACCGCTCTCCTCTGACTTCGGCGTCATCTGCGGTACACCGCTGCTTTCCTGTTTAGCTCCGCAGTTGGCGCAGAATGCTGCGCCGTCAGGATTCTCATTTCCGCAATTCCAGCAAAACATAGTTTCTCCTCCTTATCTTTCCGTCGATCTTGCGATCGATCATTTCACGACGGGATCATCCGTTCAGATTCCGCAGAACGGCAAACAGAACGGCCGCGATCAGCAATATGGTGAATACCGCGGTTTCCGCGATCGAAAATTCAGTCACACCGTTCTTCACATAGACATGCGCCCGATAAAACGCGTAAAGTAATGCAAATGGCAAAAGAACAAAAACAAAAGGGTTCGCCGAAAACGCACCGGCAAGATCGAATTTTGCGAGGGAAAGAAACAGATGGCTGATGCCGCAGCCCGGGCAGGAATACCCGGTAAGGAGCTTCACCGGACAGGGGATCCCCAGATGGGTGATCGAGATAAACAGATAGTAAGCGGCACCGATCGCCAGGATCTCTGCCACCGTTCTGCGTACATACCGACGTCTGATCGTCCGTTCCGCTGATATCCGCTCTTCTTCCATGCTCCCGACCATTTTCCCGTTGACACAAAAAGCAAGGAAATTATACAGCAAGCCCCGATCAACGTCAATTCCCTGACCGGTGTTCTTTACGCGTCATTTTGAGCGTTTTCGATACCCGATAGGATCTCTCCCACCTGATACAGAGAACCGAAGGCAAGGATGACCGGCGATGTCTGCCGGACAACAGATCCACGATCCCCGGCATCGTACCACAGTTCAAAAGAACGCTTCAGTCCGTGATGAACATCGGCACAGGTTTCCGAAGGACAGGAAAAACGGTCTTTGATCTCCTGCAGAAGGAGTTCTGCGGATAAAGAGCGCTCTTCATCCGGAGAAACAGCAAGAAAATGAAGGACCTGTCCATGATCGAACACACCCGCGAGGATATCCAGCATCTCCCGATAGTTTTTGTCTGCCATGACGCCCATCAAAAAGATCAGCGGACGATCGGGGAAGGCTGATCTCATGCTGGATGCAAGGGCCTGCACGCCGTTCGGATTGTGTGCGCCGTCGATGATGAGCAGCGGCTCCTGGCTGAGAATCTGAAACCGGCCGGGCCACCGGACCTGTAAAAGTCCCTGACGGACAGCCTCCTCGCTGATCCGGAGCCCTTGTCTGCCGGTCAGGATGTCAATGACATCCAGAACCGCTGCCGCGTTTTTGACCTGGTAGGTTCCGGACAGGGACAGACGAAGATCCATTCTGCCCCTGTAGGAAAAGGTCTGACCGTTCAGGACCGGTCCGTCTGCGCTGTCCTGCAGTTTTTTAATGGAAAGCAGGGATCTGTCGGTCACGACAAGCTTTGCACCGCGTTCGATGCAGACCTGACGCACGACCGCATCCGCTTCCGAAGACTGTGCATAGAGAACCGCGTCACATGCCGGTTTGATGATGCCGGCTTTTTCGAAGGCGATCTTTTCAATCGTGTCGCCAAGCTGCTGTGTGTGTTCGAGACCGATATTCATGATGAGTGCACAGAGCGGTCTGTCGATCACGTTGGTCGCATCAAGTCTCCCTCCGAGCCCGACTTCCAATACAACGATCTCGCACTGTTTTTTGAAGAACCAGAGAAAAGCAAACGCCGTAAAAAGCTCAAAGATCCTGGGCTTTTCCTTCATACCGGCTGCCGCTGCCCGGATCTCGGCTGCCGTTTCCGAAAACTCTGTATCGGTGACATCGATGCCGTCAACGGCAAACCGCTCGTTTATCCGTATAAGATGCGGTGAGATATAGCGTCCCGTGCGATATCCCGCACATTGCAGGATAGCGGAAAGCATGGCGGCTGCGCTCCCCTTTCCGTTTGTTCCGGCAATATGGACAAAACGAAGGTTTCTTTGCGGATTGCCGAGAAGACCGAGAAGTTCTTTGATCCTGTAAAGACCGGCACCGGAATCATTGCGTTCGGCAAGGAGTCCTGCCTGCGAAACGGGGGAAAGAAGCGAGATCGCCTCATCCCAGGTCAAGACCGGTCTCCTTTATGAAAATATGGCTGAATGGTGTGTTCGACCACATGGAGGACAGCGTAAAGAAGCAGCGTATCCACCGGCAGCATGATCGCGTTGGATAGAAGGCGCCCCGGCAGGATCGCCAGGATCGCTTTGTCATAGAGGATCTTGAGCCAGAGTGTGTTGAGAACAATGTTGACAAACACTTTGATCATCAGCTGTGCCAGAAAGATCCGCAGCAGCGTCGGCTTTTTCTTATAGAGGAACAGGCCGTAGATCAGTCCACCCAATGCCGCGCTGATCGTGAAGCCGGGAAAGAACACACCGCTCGGTTTGATGAGATATTTGATGATGTCGAGGGCACCGCCGAAGATCGCGCCGACGGAAGGACCGAACAGGTATGCCACGATCTGATTGGGAAGACCGGAAAACCCGATACGGATATAGGGACCGAGGTCAATGCTCGCGACATAATTGAGCGCGATGGCAAGCGCCGCCATCATGCCGCAAAAGGTCACTGCTCTGAGATTCCTGAATTCTTCGAGAGATTTTTTAAAGATCATAAAAATGCGCCCCCCTTTCGCAGAATCACCAACCACGTCGGGAAGCGTGTGCTCCTCAGCAGCGGGATGCGGAACCGTCACCGCGGTATGCTGGATCATGTCCTGCCCTTCGTCCGTCCGGCAACTCCCTGTCCGGACGGCACTTGACGCGCCGGTTCCTACTCTGCTCATGCCGCTGAAAGCGGCTTTTCATATAAACGGCTCTATTCTAGACCGTATGGTTCACGGTGTCAAGAATGAACGGTATTCTCTTTGTCATTCCGGCGAAGCGTTCTGAGATATGCTTTATGATCCTCGGAAACGCGGAAGCTTTCCAGCGCCTTTCGGATGGTTTGACGGTGTGTCCACGGATCCAGGCGGTGCTCCTCAAGATAAACGATCGCCGTCTCCCACTGCTTGGCCAATGCCGTTGCAAAGTACCAGGCGATCTCCATATGGATATAGTATTCCTCCGAGCGAACGGATGCGACCATTTCCATATATTCCGGCCGGAAATCCGCATCGAGAAAATGCTGCATGAGCATGCCGATCGCAAAACGGACCGTGTAGACATGATCCGACTGCAGCCAGATCTTCACATGTTTCAGAAGTTCCGGTTTATACTTCTTAAAGATCTTCGGCGACATCTGGTCGCAGGTCGCCCAGTTATCAACGAAGGGTAGAAACGTCTCGACCAGGGAAAAGCAGCGTTCCCTGTCCTTTTCGATCGAAAGAAGAAAGGCATGCAGCTGATTCTCGTCAAAATAGGTATGCGGAAGTCTTTTCAGAAATCTCTCGGCTTCCTCTGTCGCATACAGCTTTTTGGCCAGAGCACGAAGTACGGGCGTACGAACGCCGATCATGGCGTCTTCATCGATACCGGGGATCAGTTTTTTCTGGAAATCCCGATAGGCGGTATCCTGCAGTGCAAACAGCCGCGCCTGTATCCGATCTGCGGATGGTTCCTTTTTCATGTCAGATTGACTCCGCTTTTCGATCCCTGAGCATCAGATCGGCAACGGCATCCGCGGGCTTTTTATCCTCAAACAGCACGCGGTAGACCTCGGTGATGATCGGCATCTCGATCCCGAATTTCTGCGAGAGCAGGAAAGCCGCCTTCGCGGAATTGACGCCTTCGACGACCATTTTCACCTCTTCGCACGCTTCCTTGGGTGTCCGGCCCTGACCGATCAGGATACCTGCGCGGCGGTTCCTGGAATGCATGGAAGCACAGGTGACGATCAGATCACCGATACCCGTGAGACCGGAAAAGGTCTCCGCTTCCGCCCCCATAGCGACACCGAGCCGCGTGATCTCAGCGATCCCGCGGGTGATCATCGCAGCCTTCGTGTTGTCGCCATAGCCGATGCCGTCGGCGACACCGGCAGCAAGAGCGATCACGTTTTTTAATGCGCCGCCCAGCTCAACACCGCGCATGTCACTGCCGGTATAGACACGGAAAACAGGATTCATGAAGATCTCCTGCACCTGAAGAGCCGCGGCGGGATCTGCCGACGCCGCAACGATCGCTGTCGGCATGCCTCGCCCCACCTCCTCCGCATGAGAGGGACCGGAAAGAACCGTGATGCGCGGTGATCGCTCTCGCAGTTCTTCGGCGATCACATCAGACAGAAGGGAAAGCGACTGTTCCTCAATGCCCTTGGCGCAGTCGACAAGAAGCGCGCCATCAGGAAAAAAAGGGCACATGATGCGGAGTGTTTCCCGCACGTGAATGGAAGGGACGACCAGGACCGCCGCATCGACACCGGCAAGTGCGGTTTCCATCGAATCCGTAAAGGATACGTTGTCAGGGAGGATCACCCCCGGAAGTTTGTCGGGATTGCCGTGCGCTTGTGCGAGAGACACGGCGTGCGCATGACTTCTCGTCCAGACAGTGACTGCGTGGCCGTTATCCGACAGGAGTCTTGCCAGTGCGATGCCAAAGCTCCCTGCTCCGATGATCCCGATCTTTTTTTTCGACATCCGTTCTTCCTCTCAGGTCCCCTGATGCTTCACGATCTGATATTCATCGCCGCCGCGGTAATAGACGCATTCCCCGGCATGTCCAGTCAGGAAACGGTACATATCATCCTCATCGAGTCCCGCGCCGCAGACATAGCAGTCGCAATCCTCGTCATAGGCATAGTACATGCAGGTTTCACAGGGATCGCCCATCCATCACCTCTGTTCTCTTAGCCTTCCCATTTATTGGCATCGTCAAAATGCCAGAGATTCGATGTGCTGTATTCGGCAGGGAGAACGATCCATTTTCCTTTCTTGTCCTGAATGTACCACTGCGCTTCGGCATCGTCATATTCCATCCATCCGTAATCGCCGTAATTGTCGGAAATACCTTCGAACCAGTACTGCCAGACGGGCGGATCGACTTCTTCATTAAAGTAGAACCAGCACCCGGTCGTCTCATCATGATAGTCCTCGCCGTCCAGATAGCATTCTCTGCCGATCGGAGCCGCATAATAGGAGGAAGGCAGGGATGTCTGTGCGGATTCGACATAGGTTCCGTTGTCGTAGGAGGAATCGGCATATTCATCGTCATCATCCAGTAAGGATCCGCAGGCAAAGAACACGAACAGAAACGCGATAATAAATCCGATGATACCGCCCTTATTATCCGAAAGTGAGGACGTTTCGTTACGGGATGTTACGTCCGAACCGGAGCCGGCTGCGCCCTCATCCTTCACCTGAACGGACAGAGGGGCACCGCAGTGTTCGCAGTTGGGAAGCGTTCCGCCGTCCCATTTGATCTTGGTCAGCGATTCGCAGTACTCGCATTTGCAGATCGTCTCTTCGTTTTTGATCGCGACGGAATCATAGTGATTGCCGTCCTCATCATAGTAGCCCGCCTGATAGGTGGTCGTGCCGACGGTCCAGGGGATCGGATAATAGACATAGTCATGCGTGCGGCATTGGAACTGCCTGTGATCATTCCTGCTGTAGCCGCTTGGCTGATTGCGTCTGGGTCTGGGTGCATGATAGGTACTTCCCGATGAGGATCGCGAAGAACTGCTGCTGTGGCTCGACGAGGAATGACTGCTCGGTCCGCGGGAAGACGATGAACGCGACGACGAATAACTCCGGCTCGAAGAACGGCTGCTGGAGTGCGAGGAATGACTGCTGTGACTGTGACTGCTGTGGCTGCTTGATGAATGATGGCTGGGCGGCATGGAAAGAACCCTCCTTGTTGTTATAAATTGTTTGCTTTTCTCAACATTCCGGCTTTGTGTCATCCGGTTTCATTTCAGCTGTGTCGGATTTATCGTTAACATCAGCATTTTCCCGGTGATTCTCCACAGGCTTCTCCGCGTCCTCAAAATGATAGCCGCAGCTCGTGCAGAAGAGATTTCCCTCTCCTCTCTTCGCGCCGCATTTCGGACAGATATTCGCGGACTCACCGTTCGCCTGGAAAACCGGTTCCTGCTTCGATCCGCATTTGCTGCAGAAAAGGCTGTCCAGCGTGATGATGTTGCCGCAGGATGAACACTTTCTCATGCCCTGCAGGGAAAGCTTCCGCTTTTCCTGAACATCCTCGTCGAGGTTGATCCGCTTCAACGTCGCAATGTTTTCTGCGAACGCGGCGTCCACATTGTCATCATCCATATGTGCGGCGGCATATTTCTGTCCGATGAGGATATAGGTCTGTGTCTTTTCCTTTTGCAGCTCCGCGAGCTTCTGGTCGCAGGCTGCGACCTCGGGAGAAACGCCGGAGATCTGCTGCGAGAGCGCAGCGCCGATACTGTGAAGATTCATGTTGGCTCCTTTCTTTTTAATTCCATAACTCAAAAATCGAGTTCAGGAAAATTGTCCAGTCGTTGTCGTCCATCTGTCCGAGATCAAAATGAAAAAAGGCCTTTTTGTCTTTGTAGATGTATTCCTCCGGATCCTTTTTGCGATCCCTTGTCAGATTGACAGTCAGTCTTCCGTCATCCGTCCAGATGCGCAGATGATCGGCGTCTAGTGCGTTTCACCTTCCTTGTTTTTCTTAAACAGATAGGTTTTACGTTCTTCATGCTTTAACAGTCTGACAATATTCGCACGATGCTGCCAGTAGGCCAGCGCAGCCATCAGGAACGCGATAAAATACATCTCGAGAAGAAGCGGCTGCGCCATGCCGTACAGGCCGCACTGTCCCTCGATGATCAGAAGAATGACGAAGCCGGCATAGAGGCATAGGGAGCCGAGAGAAACAAAATGCGTGATGAGAAACGGAATGAAAAAGGCAGCGAGCCCCATCGGAACAAAGGACCAGTGAAGAGCGATAAGATACCCGGCTGTGCAGGCGATGCCCTTTCCGCCTTTGAAATTCATATAGAACGGAAAATCATGGCCGATGACACATCCGGCAGCCGTGTAGATCTTCAGGAGCCAGATCATGTCCTCATGGGTTTTCCCGAAGAGGATCGCGGTGAAAACGATCGCCAGGATACATTTGATCATGTCGCCGAAGAGCACGATGAAACCGGCCTTTGTCCCGAGCACCCGGAGCGTGTTCGTCGTGCCGGCATTGCCGCTTCCGTGTTTGCGGATATCGATCCCTTTCAATTTTCCGTAAAAATATGCCGTCTGCACCATACCGAACAGATAGCCGATGACCAGACACAGGATGCGTACCGTGACCGGATTGCTCATCATCACACCTCTTTCTCTCTCACGATGAATTTTAACGGCGTGCCTCGGAAACCGAAGGCATCGCGCAATTGATTCTCAAGATAGCGCATATAGGAAAAATGTGCAAGTTCTCTGTCATTGACAAACACGACAAAGGTCGGCGGACGGACAGAAACCTGCGTCATGTAGAAGATCCGGAGCGGTTTGCCTTTGTCCGCGGGCGGCTGCTGCATGACGAGTGCTCTGGTCAGCACCTCGTTCAGAACACCGGTCTGGATGCGCATCGCATGATTCTCGCTCACCATGTCGATCAGATCATAAAGCTTTGTCAGGCGCTGTCCGGTCTCAGCGGAGACGAACAGGATCTCCGCATAGGGCATAAAGGAAAGCGTCGAACGGATATTCTCCGTATACTCCTTGACGGTCTTGTTGTCCTTTTCGATCAGATCCCACTTGTTGACGGCGATGATCACCGCTTTGCCGTTCTCATGCGCAAGACCGGCGATCTTGGCGTCCTGTTCCGTGACCCCTTCGACGGCGTCAATGACGAGCACGACCACCTGTGCGCGCTCAACGGCACTGACGGATCGGATGATCATGAATCGCTCGAGTTGTTCCTTGATCTTGTTCTTGCGGCGAAGACCGGCCGTGTCAATAAAGATATATTCTCTGTCGTCATAAATGACTTCCGTATCGATCGCGTCCCGTGTGGTGCCTGCAATGTCAGAGACAAGCAGCCGGTCTTTGCCGATCAGCCGGTTGATGATCGAGGATTTGCCGACATTGGGTTTTCCGACGACAGCGACACGGATGCGATCATCCTCTTCTTCGCCGGCCTCTTCATCATCCGGGGCAAAGAGCTTCACCACCTCATCCATGAGATCACCAAGTCCCTGCCGGTTTGCAGCGGAAAGCGGGTGCGGATCGCCCAGTCCCAGTTCATAGAATTCATAGATCCCGGGCACATCCCGTTCAAAGGCGTCGATCTTGTTGACCGCGAGCACAACCGGCTTGCCGGAACGCCGCAGCATGTCGGCCACCTGCGCATCCGCGTCCACGAGGCCGGTCTTGCCGTCAACGAGAAACAGGATCACATCCGCCGTGTCGATGGCGATCTGCGCCTGTTCACGCATCTGCTTCAGGATCTTGTCCGATGTGTCCGGCTCAATCCCTCCGGTATCCACCAGCGTAAAGGTGTGACCGGTCCATTCCACATCCTGATAGATTCGGTCACGCGTTACCCCGGGTGTGTCCTCGACGATCGAGATCCGTTTGCCCGCCAGAGCGTTGAAAAGTGATGATTTTCCCACATTGGGCCGCCCGACGACAGCCACGATATTTTTTCTCATTGCTCATTCCTCATGAAGTTCATAGGCCTGCGGACGATGCGACCGGATGAGTGTGCCGTTCCTGCAGATCCCGTCTGGGTGTCCGAGAAATGCCATCAGTGTTCCCTCTCCGGAACCGTCAAACACACCGACCGGAACGCCGAATGTCTTTTCGATCTCTCCGACATGCACGTCGTCCAGAAGCACATCTTCGTCGGCACGCAGCAGATTGTCGGGTAAAAGGAGCATTTCCCCCAGTTCTCTGTCCTTCAGCTGACCGATGATGTCCTGACCGGTCAGCAGGCCCGTTACCGTGATCCGTTCGCCGAAGAAATCATTGCGGATCTCATAGAGGTGGATCTTCAGGGACGGACAGACTTCCTCAAGATCCTTAGCGAGCTTTGCAACGGTCGGATAGATCAGTCTGCCGGTCACACAGGAGATCTCACGGTAAACCGGTTCTGTTCTGTCCCGTTGATAAGCTTCGAGCGCTTCCGCAAAGGAATCCATGAGGAGCCGCAGCATCCCGACGCCGTTTTCCAGCTGCAGATAACCGTCATACATCTCTGCCTTCGGGATCTGACGCCCTGCGAGCAGATACCATTCATCCGATGCGTGGACAAAATGAATGCCGTATTCCTGAAACGCAAGCTCCTGAAAATGTTCGATCAGCGAAAGCGTTTCCAGGGCGTCTTCTTTTGTAAAAGGTTCGAGCGGATAAAGACCTTCCCGAAACCGTGTCAGCCCGACCGGCACCACGGACAGGCTCCGAAGATTCGGCAGATACCGCATGAGATCACCGATCGTCTTCCGCAGCCGCTCTCCGTCATTGATCCCCTTGCAGAGCACGATCTGGCCGTTCAGTTCGATCCGCGGATCCTTTTCGATCAGAAGATCCACTTTATCCAATGCCTCACCGGCAAAACGGTTGCCGAGCATCTGACAGCGAAGTGCCCTGTCTGTCGTGTGAAAGGAGATATTGATCGGGCTCATGTGATAGCGGGTGATCCGGTCGATATCCTCGTCACTCAGATTCGTCAGGGTCACATAATTGCCCTGCAGAAAGGAGAGCCGGGAATCATCATCCTTAAAGTACAGGGTTTCCCGCATGCCCTTGGGCATCTGATCGATGAAGCAGAAGATACAGTGGTTCCTGCAGGAGCGATATTCGTCCATCAGGCCGTTTTCAAAGGTCAGCCCGAGATCATCATCCGCGTCCTTTTCGATCTCATAGTCCCATTCCTCTCCGTCCCTGCTGACGACAGTAAGGGTCAGTTCCTCTTCGGCAATTAGAAAACGGTAGTCAAAGATGTCCACAACTTTTCTTCCGTCGATCGAGAGCAGACGATCTCCCGCCGAGATGCCGAGTTCATCAGCGATACTACCCGGCTCGACAGCCCGGATCAGATGTCCCTCAGAACGTTTCTCCTTTTTCATTCTTATAATAATACATGATATTTCTTGACGTGTCACTGTTTTTTATTGATAATTGACCTGAGAGGAGTTACCGTCATGCCTGATTTTCGCAAACTGGAGGAAGCGCTTCCCGTAGCGCCGCTTCGCATCATCGCCATGGAATCCGCAAAACCGCTCGGATCCCGCATCAATGACTATCTGGTCCGATTCCGACACACGCTCCACCAGATGCCTTCCAACGATCCCGCTTTCAAGGGCTACACGGAGGATAATTATCTGATCGACTATGCCTGCCCACGGTTCGGAAGCGGCGAAAGCAAGGGGGAAATCAAAACAAGTGTACGCGGAGTCGACCTGTTCATCCTGACGGATGTCTGCAATCCCAGCATCACATACAAAATGTACGGCTTTGAGAATCACATGTCGCCGGATGATCATTATCAGGACCTCAAACGTGTGATCGCCGCAGCGGACGGTAAGGCCAAGCGGATCACGGTGATCATGCCCTTCCTCTATGAAGGCAGACAGCACAAAAAAACCGGCTGGGAATCCCTGGATGCGGCCACGATGTTTGCCGAGCTGCATGAAATGGGGATCACCAACTTCATTACCTTTGACGCCCATGATCCCCGGATCTCAAACTCCGCACCGATCGGCGGCTTTGACAATTTCATGGCCTCCTATCAGTTCCTGAAGGCACTGTTAAAGAACATTAATGATCTCACTGTGGACAAGGATCATCTCGTTGTCATCAGTCCCGATGAGGGTGCGCTGGATCGCGCGGTCTATTTCGCGGGAGTGCTCGGTGCCGATACCGGCATGTTCTACAAAAGACGTGACTACTCCAGGATCGTGAACGGATCCAATCCGATCGTTGCACATGAATTCCTCGGTTCCGGTATTGAGGGCAAGGATGCGATCATCATCGACGACATGATCTCTTCGGGCAACAGCATCATCGATACTGCGGCCAAGATCAAGGAGAAAGGTGCCCGTCGTGTGTTCCTCTGCACGACCTTCGGTCTGTTCACGAACGGACTCGAACTGTTTGACAAAGCCTGGGAAGCCGGCAAGTTTGACCGTGTGATCACGACCAACCTCACCTGGCAGCCGGCGGAACTCAAAGAACGTCCCTGGTTTCTTGAAGCGGACATGAGCAAGTTCCTTGCGACGATCATTGACTTCATCAATCACGACGCGGGTCTCTCCGGGGTCATGACGCCCACGGAGAAGATCCACGAGATCGTCGCGCATTATAACAAACGGGAGACCGATACCGCTGCGAAGATGATCGAAGTTGAGGAATGATCCTCAGGCATTCTTCTCCGCTTCGGCGATCCACAGTGTCACCTTGAACAGATCCCCGTCGATATCGATCCGCATCTCTCCGCCCTGCGCACGGATCAGGCTCTGCGCGATGGAAAGGCCGAGTCCGGAACCTTCGCTGGTCCGAGACTCATCTCCGCGGATGAACCGCTCGGTCAGTTCGCCCGGATCGACATGCAGTTCGTTTTCCGAGACATTGCGGATCGAAAAGACGGCGTCCCGCTTTCCTTCCGCGTTCCTGTCGGAAAACGCCAGATCCAGATAGATGCGCGTGTTCGGCATCGCGTATTTGGCTGCGTTTCCAAAGAGATTTTCCATCACGCGCCACAGATGATGGGAATCCGCCTGAACGAAAACCGGCTCCTTCGGTGTCCGGAAAACAGGGGTAAGCCCCCTTTCGCCGAACTTTTCGTCAAATTCCCCCAGCGTCTGATGAACGAATTCAACCAGATCAAGCTTCACCGGTTCGATCTCGATCGCGCCGGAAGAGATCTTGGAGGCCTCGACGAGATCCTCGGTCAGGCGCTTTAACTGCTGCGATTTTTCCTCCAGCACACGCAGATATTCCGTCGCTTTTTCTCCTTTGAACTCCTCTCTCTTCAGAAGATCGACATAGTTGATGATGGATGTCAGGGGTGTCTTAATATCATGGGATACATTGGTGATCAGCTCGGCCTTCATTCGCTCGTCCTGCATGCTGGTGTTGACCGCCTGCTTGATCCCTTCACCGATGGCATTCACGGCGACAGCCATACGTCTGTTCTCGCCTCTGAGATCATCCGTGCGAAGCGTTGTTCCAGTCTCTCCCGCGTTGATCCGCTCAATTCCCTCAATGATCTCACGACGACGGATCCCTGTCTGATAGATCACAAAGCCGACTGCCAGATCCAGCGCACAGATAAAGATCAGGATCGGCACGCCGAACGGAGAACGCCGGTAGAACAGAATGACCGTCGGCACCAGATTGATCAGGACAAAGCACACATAAGGCAACCAGGTCGTCAGTGCGAGATTGGTGTGAGCGGCCGTAAACCGGATCATTCGTTCCAATCCGCGAAATGCGCGCACCGACAGGCAGTCTCCGGCAAGTCTTCCCGCCTTGTGTTTCCGCACAAGAGAGAGGATCCCGCAGGACACCACGGAAGAAATCAAGACAGCACGTGCGGTTTTGATCACCTCATCAAACTGCGGCAGGTTTTGCAGATCAGCCGGCAGATAGACGGTAAGGCGGAATACGCTGTAAATCGCAATGCCGATAAATGCGAACAGGATCAAGAGCAGCTCGGTAGGCAGACGGTCAAAGGAATAGAGACGGATCCCGGCAGCTTTTTCTTTCTTTGATTCCGCTGCCGGCACAACATGTCCCGCGAGGAGCATGCGCACGACAAGCAGGATAAACCAGGCGACCGCAAAGATCGCAGCCATCAGGCGGATTGCTTGTGAAGCCGGGATATAGCGCTGTGACTGCTCACGTCCCGCTGAAAAATCATCGGCGATCCCCTGCGCATTCAGATCCGCACCTGCCCAGACACGGATCTGATCGGGATAAAAGGCCTGGAGTGTCTGGTTGAACATCCCGCGGACCGTCTTTTCATCAATGAGAAGGCCTTCCGTGCGATAGGTGAGATCATAAGGGCAGTAATACAGGAAGCTGCCGTAGCCGGAAAAACATGCGTCAATGCTCGCCGCATCCGCACCGTACAGCTCGGGAACATTGGTATAGATCTCCTGTCTCCCGCCGATGGAACGAATGATATAGTAGCGCATCGCGGAATGATCTGTGCGGTAATAGTCCTTCAGATCCTGATATTTTTCATAATCCGAAGCGATATCCTGCGCGGCCTGCGTAACATTGGCACAGAGCGCCTGATAGGCGTCCCATTCCGAAACGAGATTTTCAATACTCTTTCCGTCGACCGTCCGGTAACGGTTGATGAGAATACTGTGCTCTTCTGTCTCATCCGAGGCATAGGGATTGTCATAGAAGACATATCCCTCACTGATCGGTGTTTCCGTTCCGGAAGGATTGCTCACGGTCTCGATGTTACCGTCGATCATGGCGTTCAGATAACTGTTCATGCCGCCGGAAAGACTGTTGTTGATGATATGAGTCCAGGTGTTCTGTTCGGCAAGAAACCGGGAGACCTGAAGCGCACTCATGTCCCTTGTTTCATATTCGAATCCGTTCTGTGCCCACTTGATCAGGCTTCCGACGGGATAACGCGCCGTGATATAATAATCGGGAAGTGTCGTGCCGCGGTTGACAAAAGCAGTCGTGTCAACGATCTTCTCTCCGTCATAGTTCCCGCCGTTTTCAAGGACCGAACAGATGGCGACATGATCAGAGATCTCCGCCAGATTGTTGGCAAAGATATTGTTGAAAAGACCGGACTCTTCAAAGCTTCTCGATCTGTCCGATTCCCAGAGCGCATAGGAACGCTCCCCTTCGGGTCCCGGCAGCACCACGCTCTGCCCGACGCTGTTGATCAGCACGCAGACCATGAACGCACCGGCAAATAAGTGCTGTACGGCGGCCAGAATGGCTGCTTTATTTCTGCTGATGGATTTCTTCATGTTCCTCTCCTTCCGGATCCTGTTTTTCGATCATTCCGTCATGTTCTCGATCTTGTATCCGACACCCCAGACCACTTTGAGATAGCGCGGTTCCCTCGGATTGATCTCGATCTTCTCGCGGATGTGCCGGATGTGAACGGCAACCGTATTGTCCGCACCGATCGCTTCTTCATTCCAGATCTGTTCATAGATCTGTTCGATCGAGTATACTTTTCCTTTGTTTTTCAGCAGGAACACAAGGATCTGATACTCGATCGGTGTCAGCTTCACCGCTTCGCCGTCAACACGCACCTCCTTGGCGTCGTCGTCAACGATAAGTCCGCCGGCCTGATAGACATGCTCACCTGCGTCCGTCCCGGCACTTCCCAGTTTCTTGTACCGGCGGAGATTGGATTTGACACGTGCGACCAGTTCCAGCGGATTGAACGGTTTGGGCACATAATCATCGGCACCGGCATTGAGTCCCAGGATCTTGTCAGCGTCCTCCGTTTTTGCCGAGAGAAAGATGACCGGTATGGTCGAGAACTCGCGGATCTTCATTGTCAGATGGATCCCGTCCAGCTTCGGCATCATCACGTCCAGGATCGCAAGATCGATACCGCCCTGCCTTACGGCCTTCAATGCTTCTTCCCCGTTATAAGCCTTGATCACATCAAAGCCTTCCTGCAGCAGATAGATCTCGATCGCATCGACGATCGCCCTGTCGTCATCACAGACCAGGATCACGTTTTTTTCGTTTTCCGACTGCGCCATCACATATTCCTCCTGTAAGCACATTCCTATTAAATCATGGAAATCTTAAGAGCCGTTCACGGATATTATTAAGATTTGTTAAAGATGACAGAAAAAAGCATTTTGAAACCATTGGATGCGGACCGGTTCACCCGGCGGCGCATTCAGCGTGATCACGTCGAAACGGACCGGCGTATCAAAGGAGTAGCCGAAGCGCCTGAGATAAAAGGCCGCCGCACGACTGATCCGCTGCTGCTTGCGAAGGCTCACGGCTTCCGCCGCGGAACCGAAGCGATCGCCGGTCCGATATTTCACTTCGACAAAGACCAGATATTTCCCGTCCCGGACGATCAAGTCGATCTCGCCGGAGCGGCAGGTGAAATTCCTTGTCACAAACCGGACGCCGTTACGCAGCAGGTATTCCAGCGCCATCTCTTCGTATTTTGCGCCGATGGCACGTTTGTTCATTGTGGGCAATTTCGGTACTCCTTTAAGATTTTATGCTTCTCATGCGACAGGGAATCGGATGATGAATCAAAAAGTCTGTAACCGGTATAAACCGGCTACAGACTCTCCTCCTTATTTGCTATAATCCCCTATCTGAGCGCTCCGATCATAATGCTTGCATTCTCGTCAAACACTGTTTTCCAAGGATCAAAAAGTGTGTTCGGATCAAGGCTTCCCCGCATTGTAAAGGCAAGTTCGATATCGCCATCCGTTTGAGCGGAGCTGGTTTTGTACTCCATGAGAGCATCACGGATCGGTATGACCAAAACACGGTTCGAGTGTGCGGATGCCTTCAGACGGAATCCGGCTCCTCCCATGTTTGTGGTATCAATTCCGGTTAAACCATATTGAAACATGGTTAATGCGATGCCGTTCGCCATAAATTCGCTGAATTCCACTTGATAAATGTCATCGGTGGAATTCTCGATCAGCAGAACAAGATTTTCATCCTGCGTATATGCTTTAACACTCACCGAATCATCCTTATGAAGAATCGTCTCATTGCCTGTTATCGCACCGATCTCCTTGGCGGGGGTGTTTGATGTAAAGGAGAAGGATTCCAATTCGGCGAGATTCTTTGTACTCATAAGTATATCCATGCTTCCAATGGAATCAAGACCCAAAGCAATAAGGCTGCTAAGATCGGCATTCAACACAACTTCATCAGTCTTACCCGGCGCAACGGAGATCGTTCTTCTGTCCTTGGCTTTGTCATATTCACCCATTTCATCTCCGACAGTATAGCCGTTTACTCTGTCGATATAACCCATGATCATGATCGCATTGGGATCCTGAAGTGTTTCCGCGTCATTTTCGGATCCCACTGTCTTTGCCTTTTTGTTCTCCACTGTGAATTTTGCAGACAGAAAATTCGATGTTGATACATTGGTTTCTCCCGTAAACACGATCTTCATGTCATCCGTGTCTGCCAGGATCATCTCACCAAAAGTGGGCTCCGGTCTGGAAACCGGGCCATACAGAGAAGTGTATACAGGGAATTGTCCGTTGACCAGTTCTATCTCGTTCCCATTCTCAGTCCTGAAGAGTTGAACCGCGATATCGATCACAGACAGATCCGCATTCTTTCCCTTGCCATGAATGGTCTCATCCGACATTTCCACGTTGACCGTTATATCTCCGCCCGGTGAATCCGGAGAATATCTCTTTGTGGGATCCGTAAACATTGCCATGGAAGAAGCATAGGCATCTGCGCTTAGCGTTTCATCATGCTTTTTATTGTGAATGATGATATCCATGGTAAGATTACCGCCGGGCGTGTATTCCAGATTTGAAGCAGTTACAGAGGCTTCGGAAATATCAAGCAAAAGCTGTTCCTCCATTGTGGGGATTTCGTCTGCTGCGGGTTTGTCAGCATTTTCTGTTTTTGTATCATTTTCCTGCTTGTCTTTTGCAGGCGTGGCCTTCTCGTCCGCTTCTGCATCAACAGCAGCTTCTGTTCCCTGATTCTGCATAGTTTCCGTTTTTCCACAGGAGGTCAGTGAAAGCAAAGCAACAACAGCCAATGTAAAAATGTGCCAACCGGGATTTTTCTTTTTCATCCTCAACCTCTTTCGAAACGAGTATTGATTGCGACCGGAATATGTATTCCAGCCTTATTCCTTAAACGAAAACACTATATCACAGAAAAAGCACTATTTCAATTTCAGTAAATAATACGCATCGTGAACGGGATTGCGGGTAAAAAGACCTCCTTTTGATCAACTGTCTTTACCCCGCTTCGAATGTCGACAGGTTCCCTAAGCGGAGCCTGTTTCAGCGTCGGTACTTAGACTGCGTATCTCAGCAGGCTTAGTACCGCTACGCTGAAACTGGAGCGAGAGCGGATCCGCGTGGGAACCTGTCGCATGAGAAGCAAAGAGATGAGATAAGCGATATTAAGATGGAAGTATATTGCCCTTCGCGCGGATCTTGTCCATGGCGTCCACGAAGACCAGGATCTCCGCGACCACCTCGTAGAGCTCCGGCGGGATCATCTCCCCGATCTGGAGCCTCGACAGCGTGTCCGCGAGCTTATTGTCTTCGTGGATCGGAATGTCATGAACCTGCGCCTGCTCGATGATGCGGTCCGCGATGGCACCGCGACCGGTCGCGATGATGCGCGGCGCATCGTCCTGGCTGGGATCATAGCCAAGAGCGACTGCCTGCTTAATCTTTGGTTTTTCGCCGGGTTGATTCAAATCATGCCGCCTGTTCCTGTCCGTCACGCCAGTGCATCGAACGCGGTGTGAGACAACGTGGAGATCCTGCCGAGATTGCCGTTGAGCATTTCCCTGACCGGCGCGTCCTCATCGATCATCTCTTCTTCCTGCAGATGCATTTTGGCCTCCATATTATAGCCGCGCTTTTCCAGTCGCTTGTTGAGGATATCGATATGCGCCATCAGAAAATCGATCATTTCGTCATCCGCGAGATAGAAATTGGTCTTCACATTATTGTCACGCATCTTGACAAACACGTCGACCGGCCCCATGTGCTCCATGTCCAGATGCAGCACGGCGCTGACGGTTCCGTCCTCGTGCATGGCGTTCTTTTTGTTGGTGTAGACATAGAGATCGCCGTGCGTGTTCTGTCCGTTCATCTTCAGCGGCAGCTGCACATACTGAAACATATGGTTCAGGTCGTTCATGAAATTCAGATTGTTCTGGAGCTGCTGAACGCTCTCCGACAGATGAGTCGCAGTCGCGCCGCTTCCGCCCGAAAGGATCTGGGTGAGGGTTTTCGTCTGGTTCTGCAGCCGGTCATAGAGATTCTGGACATGATCCTTTTGTGCGACATCCGATGGCTTAAGGAGCCAGTCTCTCGCGATCGCATCCTTCAGAAGCCCGCCCATCTCCCTGGAGGAAAAGAGCTTCGTCCACAGACTGTCGGTCTTTGCATCAGAATGACCCGTTTTCTGCCATGCGTCGGCAAGCGCGCGCATGAGTTCCGTCTGCGCGCTGTTTTCCGAACCACCGTTCTGGGCGTTTGTGATCACTTCCTCGGGAATGTGCAACGCACGAAGAAGATCCGTGAACTGCTGTGTTCTTGCCGGGAGAGCCTCCGAAGAGGTTTCCGATGTCTTGCCGGCTTCGGCCAGTGCCTTCATCGCAGCCTCCAGAACATCGGAAGCGCCTTTATCGGTCGCAGGTGCGCTTACACTTGAATCGGCATTTGCCTTGCCGATCGCATCTAATAGTGCCTGACCGGCGTTCGGCACAGTGCCTTCCGGCAAAGGGGATGACTGTGCTTTTTGCGTGGCAGTTTTTTCCGTAGCGGTATTCGGGATATCAGGAGCCGGCTTTGCGGCTGCGTTTCCTTCCCCGAGTAGCGTATCCTCGGAGAAAACGGTGGTCGCGCCCGGAGCGGTCGAACCGGTTCCGTCCGCCGGTACATCCTGACCGCTGCCAAAGAGTTTCAAAAGATCGCCGTAAAGATCCAGAGCCCCTTTGTTATTACCGGAGGCATTCATCTCACGGAACGCATCCGGCAGCTCCTCCATGATCGAATCGATCGTGCCGGTCACCTGATGCTCAAAATTCTTGTAGTTTTCAAACTGCTCGATGTTCTCGGGACTTAAGGGAATGCCGAGGCTGGTCATCTGTACAACGCTCACGGCATGTCCCGGGTAGGCCATGACGCCGCGGTTCATGGAAAGAAGCGCGGACCGGTCGATGGACATGCCCTCACTCATCATCTCTCTCACCATGGCGGTCGCATCGGGTGTGGCATCAAGACCCGCCTGGGAAAGCGCTTTCATGCCGGAGAGATCGGCGGATGTGTTGGCATAAAGAGGACGGAGGGTCACGGCAGTCGTGTTGTCGGCGCCGCTCTTAACGGAAAAAGAGATGTCCTGGCCACTGGAAAGAGCCATGTTTCCGGAGATCCTGGCGTTGATCACGGCACCGCCTCCGAGATCCACCTGCGCTGTTCGACCGCCGTCCGCGTCGGAAGAAACAGAGAGCACCTTGCCCTGCAGGGTCTGCCCGTCCGTCAGTCTGGAGATCCGCTCCTGTCCGCGGGCAAGGGCGGCATCCTGTGCAGCGGTAGTCTGCTGGACACCGGTCGTCTGCTGTGCTCTGCCTGTTTGCGTGAGATGGCTGATCATGTTACAAAATTTCCTATAAAACTCCTGCGATGCAGGGGACAGGGACCGTGCGTCTTCAGCGCAGCGATATGCTCTGCTGTCCCGTAGCCCTTGTTTCTGTCAAAACCGTAGGCCGGATAACGGGCAGCCGCTTCGACCATGAAGCGGTCTCTTGTCACCTTGGCCAGAATGCTGGCCGCCGCGATCGATGCGCTCTTCGCGTCTCCTTTAATGATGCTCACCTGTTCAAAATCATCAAGCTGCGGCACATGCACGGCATCCAGCAGGAGCAGATCCGGACGACAGGAAAGCTTACTGACCGCCTGCGCCATCGCTTCATAATCGGCGTTGAGGATATTGATCTCGTCAATGCGCTTCTCATCGGCGAAACCGACAGCCCAGGCGACCGCCTTTTCCCTGATCCTGTCATACAACTCTTCTCTTCTTTTTTCGGACAGTTTTTTGGAATCATTTAGATACAGGAGAGAATGAAGAACTTCGGGATCCTTCGGAAGGATCACCGCCCCCGCGACGACCGGACCGGCAAGAGGTCCGCGTCCCACTTCATCGATACCGCAGATGAGGTCTCTGTCCGTCCGGGCGGTTTCGATCGAGAAGAGCGCATCCAGACGGGCATGCTCAGCAGCAAGCTTCTCCCTTTTTTTCTGTTCCTTCTCTTCCGCTTTGGTCATCTATTTCACAAAGCCGAAGGAATCAAAAGGATAGATCCTGAGAAATGCGCGGCCGATGATCGTATCCCTGCTGATATTGCCGACGGCTGGGTCGCGCCCGTCCGAGGAATTGTTTCGATTGTCACCCATGACAAAGTATTCGTCTTTACCCAGTGTGATCGGTTCGATCGCCCGTCCCGGATTCTTGATGACCTCCTTGCCGTAGCTCTCCACAAGGATCTCTCCGTTGATATAGATATGCCCGTCATTGTCGATCTGAACGGTCTCACCCGGCAGTCCGATGATGCGTTTGATATAGAGCACCTTGTCCGCGTAGCGGAACGGGAACACGATGATATCAAATCTCTTCGGATCATGAAAGCGATAGGAAATCTTGTCAACGATCAGCGCATCGCCGTGATGCAGCGTGTTTTCCATGGACTTTCCGTCGACATCGGTCCGCTGCGCGATAAATATGATAAAGAGAAAGGTGACCGCAAAAACAACGGCAAGATAGACGATCGTGCCGAACAGACTGCGGATCCCTTTTTCCACTTTTCTTTTTGTGCTTGCGCTCATGCTTCCTCTTTTCCCATAGAGTTCATGCTGTCATCATTGTTTCCCGCCATCCTTTCGAGCAGGATGCCGCCGAGCTTTCCGCTCCGGAAATCATCCAGCAGGATCTGCGCGGCCCGTGAGACCAGAAGCTTTCCGCCTTCGCCGATACAGCCGCGGACCGTTGCGATCCTTTCAAGGACTTCATAGGTTTCATCCGCATGACCGGCCGGCGGAAAAACCGGATCGTTTTCCGGCCGTTTCGAGGATCGATCCGCCCGCACATTTGTGGCGGAAAAGTATCTCTGTGGCACAGCATCGGGATAATACTGTTCCAGACGTCTGATCAGTGCACAGGCAAGCGCCGTCTCATCCAGATTGTCATCGTTCATGCTGCCGATCAGGGCAAGCATCTCTCCTGCATCCGGATCACCGATCTTCGGCCACAGGATCCCGGGAGAATCCAGAAGCTGCAGGCCGCTGCCGGCCTGGATCCACTGTTCGCCTCTCGTGACACCGGGTTTATTGCCGGTCTTTGCGGCGCTTCTCCCTGCAAGGAGATTGATGATCGTCGACTTGCCCACATTGGGAATGCCTGCGACCAGAGCGCGAATGGCCTGATTTTTGATGCCTCGTCGCGCGTTACGCTCACGTTTTTCTCTGGATGCCTCGTTAACGGCGTTCAGGAGTGCTTTCTTTGATCCGGCTGACCTGGCATTGACAGCCGTTACTGTCAGCCCTTCCCTGCGATAATGCGCGGTCCAGGTTTTCAGAGCATTCGGATCCGACAGATCGGCTTTGCACAAAACCAGCAGTCTCGCTTTATTTCTGCAGAGATCGTCGATGTCCGGATTGCGACTCGCCTGCGGGATCCTGGCATCCGCCGTCTCGATCACCAGATCCACCTGCGAGAGGCTTTCCCGCATCATGCGGATCGCGGCGGTCATGTGCCCCGGATACCATTCGTAGTTATTTGTCATCGTCTCCAACCCAGAACCAGGCTTTGCCCACAAGCATCGCGGATGTGACCGGTCCGATCCCGGCACTTCTGGAATCTTCGCTGGCGTTTCTGAGATCACCGAGCACGAAATACTCCTTGTTTCCCAATGTAATGCTGTTGACCGCGATCCCGGCATCGGCGATCCGGTCATAATGCCTGCCGGAATCACCTTCCGGCCTGTCGTCGATATAGAGGATCCCGTCCTCGATCCGCACGGTTTCCCCGGGAAGAGCCACCACCCGGCGGATCATGATATGCGCGTTCTCGTTGCCGTTGGGATAAAAGGCGACCAGATCACCGCGGGAGGGCTGACGTAAATGATAGAGCACGCGGTCGATAAAAACACTCTGTCCGGGGCGAATATCCGGAAGCATCGCGGAACCGACCATATGAATACGGAAACCGAATCCCCACACGAGCAACCAGGCGATCAGAACCGTGATCACCGTGTAGAAAAGCCAGGAGAGGATCTCCATAACAAGCTCGCGGGAAACTATCTGCTTCTTTTCATAAAAAGTCAGACCTTCGCGTCTTTTTCGCAAAACCGGCTCCCTGAAAAAGATAAGAGGGCAATCCTTTAAGGGTTGCCCTCCGACAATCAACGCATGATCTCTTTGACTTTGGCTTTCTTGCCCGTAAGGCCCCGCAGATAGTTGAGCTTGGCTCTGCGCACTTTGCCTCGTCTGACGACCTCAACCTTTTCCACATTGGGCGAGTGGATCGGCCAGGTCTTCTCGACGCCTATACCGCTGGACTCTTTGCGGACCGTAAAGGTCTGACGGCTGCCGCCGCCCTGGATCTTCAGAACCGTTCCTTCAAAGATCTGAATACGCTCTCTGTTACCTTCCTTGATCCTGTTGTGTACGCGCACGGTATCGCCGGTGTTGAACTGCGGTACTTCCGCCTTCTTCTGCGCGTTCTCGATTTCTGCAATGATCTTGTTCATTTCTGACCTCCTGTCTTTCAAACGACAACTTATAGAATAACAAAAGAATATCGCTTCGTCAAGCGTTCTTTATCAATATTCGCATGGCAGCAACGCTCAGATCGACGGCTGTCCCGGTGTCATGCACCACGGGATTGTCGAGACCGGCCTTTTCGCGTTCCTGATTGGCCATGACGAGGAAGCAGGCCCCGACACGCACACGGCGGTATGCGCCGGTGATGAACAGTGCCGCGCTCTCCATTTCCGATGCCAGGCAACCCATGCGTTTCCAGGCATCCCATTTGGCAAGAAGTTCCGCACTGACGGGCTTCGTTTCGGGAGAATGCTGGGAATAAAAGCTGTCCTTGCTCTGCACGACGCCGGCGTGAAAACGAAGTCCTGCCTCTCCCGCAGCCCGGATCAGGGCATCCGTTACCTGATGATCGGGAACCGCAGGATACTCGATCGGCGCATATTCTCTGGAAGTCCCCTCCATGCGCACGGCACCGGTTGCGATGATCACGTCACCGCCGAGGATCTCCTCCTGCATCGCGCCACAGGTCCCGATCCGGATAAAAGTGTCCGCACCGGCATTCACACATTCTTCCAGCGCGATCGCAGCGGAAGGGCCGCCGATCCCGGTGGAAACGACACTCACGCGTTCCCCCTCCAGCGTTCCGTTCCATGTGCAGAACTCACGGTTGTACGCGATCTTCTCCGGGTTTTCGAATCGCTTCGCGATCATCTCGCAGCGACCCGGATCGCCCGGCAGGATCACATATCTGCCGATCTCGCCGTTTTTGATGCCGATATGATATTGTACATTATCCGCAGCGTAGTGCATGGTTCCCCTTTTCAGTCAAATAGCCCCTTCATAACATGGATCTCCATGAAGCCTTCTTCGATCGAAATCCTTTTTACGCAGTCTTTGATCGCCGGCAGCATGGCCGTCCGGCCGTCCGATCTGCGCATTTCATAGACATCATTGGCGCCCGTCTCGATCACATCGGTGATGTGCCCCAGCTCCTCGCCGGAATCGGCATCCAGGACCTTCAGACCGATCACATCGGCGACATAATATTCGCCCTCAGCAAGCGGGGTGGCATTGTCTCTGGTCACAAACAGTTCCCCGGAGCGCCAGCGTTCCACATCCTCAACGGTATCGATGCCGTGAAATTTCAGGACCACAAACTTGCTGACAAACTTGACGCTGTCGATCGTGAGCGTTCTGCGCTCGCCCCGCGGGGGGGCCAGAATGACTTCCTTAAGTTCTCTGAACCGAGCCGGATCCTGCGTCGTCGGGAATACATTTACTTCTCCGTGAACGCCGTGCGGTTTTGCGATCACGCCCACGCGGAATTCCTGTGTCAGTTTCTGCTCCTGACTCACTGAAGTTCCTTTCGAGCCTGTTTCTTCTGTCTCTTTTTGCCCGTGTCAGGCA
>JAILOV010000060.1 GCA_024690605.1 Lachnospiraceae bacterium
ATATGCAGGTCGTACTTCTCCCGCAGCGCCGCAATCTGCGCCATCATGGGGGAAGCGTGGTGCACGTCGATGGCATTCTGATCCCGCCACTGATCAATGAGCAGCACGGTCTCGGGATCGTCCATCGGGAAATAGTATTCATAGCGCACATTTCCGTCCTCGGCGCGGATCGCGGCAACGGTGCCGCTTTGTACCATTTCCTCCGCAAAGGCTCTGGCGCTGCCGCCTGTGCCGGTATAGTAGAGATTTACGGTGATCATTGCAGTCCTCCCAGCAGCGTCCGAATAAAGTCATAGGCCATTTCGTAAGTGCTCATATAAACATAGGAAATACCCGCCTCCCGCATGGCCTGCTTTTGCTTTTCCGTCACCACGGTATAGGGATAAAGACCATAGACAAAGGGCAGGAAGGCATACAGGAAGCTCTGGCGCCCCTGTTCACCCAAGGCGGGCACGAACTTTTTCAGGCACCGATCCAGCGCGTCCTTCGAGGCCCCATAAGCTTTTTTGAACGCAATCAGGCGTTCCATACGGGAATTTGCTTCCATGTCAAACATATTCATGCTCAGGAGCTTGAGCATCAGCGGCCGCCGCTCCAGCGCATGTGCCAGTGCGGAGGACAGTTCATCCAGCGTCAGGCTTTTCTTCTGCTCGCAGAGACTGTCAAGGTCACAGGTAAAGCATTCGTATTCCTGTGCAAAGAGGGCAAGAAAGATTTCTTCCTTCGTCTCAAAATAATTATAGATCGACGTGCGGGTAAAGGATGTCTGCTGCCCGATCTCCTTGAGGGTAATATCCTTGAAGCTCATGGTCTCATAGAGCCTGCGGCAGGCGGCGATGATTTCTTCACGCCGCGCGTTGGTCAGTTCCGGTGATCCTTTCGGCATTATATAATCCTCTCTGTCTCAGTTTTTTCCCCGACTCATAAGACGCCCGGGGATTAGGGCTGCGCTTGGAAATTGAAATAGTATCTCACACGATGCCAAATATCAGTCATCCAAACTTACCAGGTTATAGCTTCTGCTGCCGAGACCGATCTCGGCGGCGTATTCCAGCGTGTGCAGGCCGTCACGGGACTCGATACGGCGGACAAGGGACTCATTGCCCTCCGCCTGCCACACGAGGTCGATGCAGGCCTGATCCAGCGCCACCGGGTCGGTGGAAGCCAGGATTCCGATGTCGTGGATGTCCGGCTCGGCGGGGTTGCCGTCGCAGTCACAGTCCACAGAAAGGCGGTTCATGACGTTGATGTAGACGATATGCTCCGGCCCCACATGGTCGCGCACGGCGGTCACCATCTCGCCCAGAGCCTCCAGCCAGGCGTCCTGGTCGCTGTGCATGATGCTGCCGCTTGTTCTCGTCCCGGCGGAATGGACATAGACCTTGCCGCTGGGCGAGGACATGCCGATGGCGACATTCTTGATCGCGCCGCCAAAGCCCGCCATGGCGTGGCCCTTGAAGTGGGAGAGGATCAGCCAGTCGGTATAGTTTTCCGCGTGACTGCCGACGATGGCGTACTCCAGACGCTTGCCGCCGGTCACGGGCCACTGTGCCTCGCCCTCTTCGTCCATGAGGTCGAAGTCTGCAAAGGAGGTGAAGCCGTGGTCCGCCGCCACCTGCTTATGCATGGCGGAGCTTGCGCGGGAGCCTCCGTAGGCGGTGTTGCACTCGACGATCGTGCCGCCGATGGACTGCACCAGCGGGCCGATCAGCTCGGCGCGGAGGTAGTTGCTGGCTGGCGGTTCCCCGGTGGAGACCTTGACGGCGAGCTTTCCGCTGGGCGTCCAGTTCAGCGCGTCGTACACGCGCTGCAAACCTTCGGGTGAAATGTCGGCGGTGAAATACACCGTGGGTTCATCCTCTTCGGCTGCCGCCGCCTGTACGGACAGCGCGAGCACAAGAGACAGCACCAGCAGCAAAGCGAACAGTTTTTTCATGTTGACCTCCCCTTTTTGAAATATAAATTGAGATCAGTTCATCTTCATGCAGGCGCCAAGCACATCCCCGGTCTCCAGATACTCATAGGTCGGAAACTGGAACAGCACGGGTTTAAATTTGCGGTAGTCGATCTTGTCCGTTTCGGTCAGAATGTCCTCTTCCACATAGGTTCCGGTGATGCGGCAGATGAAGTTGTCAAAGCCCTGGAGATCATAGATATCCTCCACCTCGCACTCCATTGTGACCTTGGCCTCATGGATCATCGGCGCTCCCTTCTCGCCGAGGGTGTAAGCAAAGGCTTCGGACTTGTCCGTCTTGTTTCCGCTGACGCAGCCCATTTTATCTGCGTCCCTGAGCCAGGAAGCGTCCACGACGTTGACGGAGACAACTTTGTTTTCCCGGATACCCTTGTTGGTATAATGCGCCTTGACCATGGAGAGCATCAAATGACTGTGCGCCATGATGCCCGCATGGGCAACCAGGGTCCAGTTCGGCTTTCCGTCCACCATCGCGCCGACCACGATCACCGGCACCGGATACAAGGCAAGCTGTGCTCCCGTATTCTTTTTCATGTAGATACTCCCCTTCAAAAATCATATTGACACGCTGTCAGAACATACTATAGCATCATTCTGACAGCGTGTCAATATCATTTTGTCCTTTTTTCCCAGCTATTTTACTGATGTTATTATGCCGCACTGTGAGCAGACTCAGCAGGAAGCGTCACGATGCCTTCCTCGATCATCCAGTCGATCTCCTCCGCGATACTTTGTGCCATGGGGCGTGGGTTGTAGCCCAGCTCCGCGACAGCCTTGGAGGAATCAAATTCGTTGTTGCGCACAAGGTTATACACGGCAAAGCTCGTCATGCGCTGCGGTTTGTGGGTCATCTTCTCTGCCATATCGCTCATCTTGCCGAGCACCCTGCCGATGCCGGCGGGCAGAATGGTCTTGATAGTGGGCAGGCCTGTATGCTCGGAAAGGATATCAAAGACCTCCTTCATCCCGATCATGTCGCCGCCGAGGATATAGCTCTCGCCCGTGCGCCCATCCTTGCAGGCACGGATGATGGTTTCGGCCATGTCGCGGTTATCGGCACAGTTGAAGGTGCCCTCAACCCCGGCGGGCATTTTGCCCTCGGTGTACTCGCGAATAACGCCTGCCACATTGCCGAAAGTGTAGTCCTTGGGGCCGGATATTCCGCTTGGCAGGATCAGGCAGCCGTCGATCTCATTTGCCGACGATCATCGTTTTTCTCACTGCCTGTACAGATTCACCATCTCACGGATTCTTTCGGCAGGCCTGGTGAGGTCGTGGATCGTCTCTCCCCTGTTGAGCGTGTCGATCAGCGCCGCAATGTAGCGATCCATCTTGACGGAGAAATAATACTCTCTTTCAAGAAGCTCCGGCTTCTGGTATATGAGATTGGTCGTAAAGATCCGGTCAAAGTCCCCGGACGCGAACGCCCGGTCAAACTTGTCAAGTCCCGAGGTAAAGAGTCCAAAGGTGGAAAAGAGGAAGACGCGCTTTGCACCCATGTGCTTGAGCTTCCTTGCGGTATCCAGAATACTTCCGCCGGAGGCGATCATATCGTCCACAACGATCACATCCTTACCCTCTACGGAGCCTCCGCAGAAGTCATGCGCGATCACAGGATTTGTCCCGTCGATGATCCGTGTATAGTCGCGCCGCTTATAGAACATCCCGATGTTCACGCCGAAGAGAGAAGCCAGGAAAACGACCCGTCCCGTCGCGCCCTCGTCCGGGGC